>CACYQK010000139.1:0-4876 GCA_902776495.1 uncultured Ruminococcus sp.
AACGGCGGAACCTTTGACATCGACGTTGACGGCGACGGTATACAAGCCGACACTGCGCTCAACATCAACGGCGGTACCTTTGATATCCGCACTTGGAAGGGCTACAGCGTATGGAACGATACGCTCGCCAACTCCTACAGCTGCAAGGGTCTGAAAGCCTCCGGCGACCGCGCAGATGAGGCTGAACTTGAACCCGCGCTCAACATCACGGGCGGCACATTCAATATAAACACCGGCGATGACGCGATCCATTCGGACGCGAACGCGACAATAACCGGCGGCACCTTTACCATATCGACAGGCGATGACGGTATGCACGGCGACACCACTCTTACCATAGGCACAGAGAACGGATATGAGCGTGATCCCGATATCACCATCAACAATTCCTATGAAGGCCTCGAGGGCGGCACGGTCTATATATATTCCGGACGCGCTTATGTTGTCGCGAGCGATGACGGCGTCAACGCCGCAGGCGGCAGCAGCAACGGCTCCGATCCCGGCGCGGGCGGCGGAAACACCTTCAATCCCGGCGGACGTCCCGGAGGTCCCGGCGGCGGAGGCTTCAACCCCGGAGGCGGCGGTTCATCGTCCTCGGGAGATTATAACATCTATATCTACGGCGGCGATTTGTATGTGAACTGCAACGGTGACGGTCTCGATTCAAACGGCGGTCTGTATCTGTACGGCGGTACTCAGGCGGTTTTCAGTATGCAATCGGGCGGCGACAACTCCGCGCTCGACGCCGACGGCACAAAAGTTATTCAGGGAGCAACTATATTTACCGCGGGCACGGCCGGAATGGACGGTTCAGCCCAATCGAGCTGGTTCGGCAGCAATCAAAAGTACAGCGCAAGCACAACGACCTATTCAGCTAATCAGATAATCAACACCAAAGCAGGCAGCAACGGCAATGTTGTTTTCAGCTATAAGCTGCCGAAAAGAGTCAACTACATCATGGCTTCATATCCCTCAACGGTATCGAGCAGCACGCCTTCATTCGCTACCTCGACAAGCGTGACTGCCTGCAAGGGCGGTTCTTGGAGTCACAGCTGGAATTCCGGTACAGTGACGACCGCCGCGACATCGACATCAACAGGACTTATGACCTACACCTGCACCAAATGCGGAGCTACCGAAAAGCAGACAATCCCCAAAACCGTTACAATAGACGCCTGCGATCATCGAGGGCTATACTGTCACCTTCGCGGGCGACAGCGGCGTCAGCTCCGTCACAGTTTATAAGACTCAGGACTACACCGGAGAAAGCGAGTCTGTACCGGCGACCGGCTCGACAGTTTCACGCAGCAGCTCAACCGGAGAGCCCGACTCCACCGGAGACGGCCAGGTGAATTTCACCATCGTTCTAAAGGACGGCTACGCGCTTGACAGTGTTTCGGTAACTGAGGGAACATACAAGAATATCAAAGGCCCGACAGATACGGGAATGGCAAACACCTACCGCATCACAAAAATCAGCGTGGACACTACGATCACTATTACAACGGTACAGTGCGAACACGGAACAATCGCTTCCGGTACAACTCCCGCTTGGACTTGGAGCGACGGATACGGAACAGCGACGCTTTCTTACACCTGCGCGGACTGCGGCAACACCGTCAATGTTGACGGAACCGTTACAAGCGAGCTGACTTCTTCCGATTTGATCACCTTTACAGCGAAAGCTGATATCGGTTCAACAGAGTATTCCGACACAAAGACAGCGGCGCCGTTCACAGCTGCATTTGACTGCGACGAAGGCGTTGAGTCTATCAATGTCTACTACACTCAGGACTACACATCAGCCGATGAAACGGGTGTGACCTCTGCCGTTGCGCGCGACAGCAGCACGGGTTATCCGGTAATCACAGGTGACGGTCAAATCAATTTCACCGTTGTTCTGAAGGACGGCTATACCCTTGATTCCGTGACAGGCTCGGGCGCGTATAAAAACCTCAAGGACACGGGCGTTGAGAACACCTACCGTTTAACAAAGGTCACAGGCGCGGCTACAGTCACGGTCACAACCGAAAAGACCGAAACACCTCCCGAGCAGCTTCTCGGCGATGTTAACGGCGACGGCGTAGTCGATATCCTCGACGCGACCGAGATCCAAAAATATGCCGCCGAAAAAGTCGAATTCACCGATGAGCAGTTCCAAGCCGGAGACGTAAACAAAGACGGTTTCGTTGACGTTCTTGACGCGCTCCTTGTTCAAAAGTACGCAACAGGAAAAATAGACTCTTTCTAATCTAATTCTTTTCCGAAAAAATATTTCAGGGCAGTCTCAAAGTCAATTGAGACTGCCCTGATTTCTTCTGTCATATCTATTCGTTTTTAAAATAGAGCTTAAGGATATTTTTCCCGTCCTTGTATTCGTAGCTGTAGTCATCGGCAAGCGAAAAAGCAAGGAACCTTCCCAATCCGCCGACAGCGTTGTCGTGGTCATAGTCTTCGATCACAAGCACATCGGCAGTCGGGTCAAACCGCTTTCCGCTGTCAGTAAAGCCGAGCATTATCCTGTCACCGCTAATGATTTTTATCTCTGCGTCGCCCGATGAATCGTAGGCGTAGCTGCATATATTAACAAAGACCTCCTCTGCCGCAAGGTACATCGTATTTTTCAGGGTATCGCTCGCGTCAAGGTTATCTATGGTCTCCCTGATTTTTACAAGCTCATTTTGCTCAGACTTCAAATGCAGTACGGTTTCGGGCTTTATCCTTACAAACAGCATCGTGATATCATCGTTTTGCTCCGCGCCCTTTGTAAAGTCGTTCAGATCGTCAAGCACGGAGTGCAGGATATCGCTGTTGTTTTCTTTTATACATTCGGTGAGCTTTTCCTCGAGCCTTTCGGTAGAGTAGAAATCTCCGCCGGCGTTTTTCGCCTCGTTTACGCCGTCTGTAAACATAAACAGCCTGTCGCCCGATTTAAGCCTTATGCACGCGTCCTCGTATTTTTCACCCTCAAACAGTCCCGCGGCAACGCCGTGAGCCTCGTTGAGCTCTATGAGCTTATCAGACAAAACATACGGGAAGTTGTGACCCGCGTTGGAATACGTCAGCACCCCGGTTTTGGGATCATAGATCGCGACAAAGGTCGTGATAAACAAACAGCCCGGGTTTTGCGCGGCAAGAATGTTATTGTATTCTTCAAGAGTTTTCGCGGGGGAGTATCCCTCCTGAGCGTACTGATTCAGAAGCGTGATTGCGCGCGACATAAACAGCGATGCCGCTACTCCCTTGCCCGAAACATCGGCGACAGCAAGATACACCCTGCCGTCTTTAAGGATTCGGTAGTCGTAAAGGTCGCCTCCGACGTCCTTAGCGGGAAGCATATATGCGCTGATGTCAAAGCTGTCCGCGCTTTTTTTGTCGGGCGGGAGCAGTCCCATCTGGATATTACGGGCGATATTAAGCTCCGCCTCCCGGGTATGCTTTTCGCGTGTCAGGGTATCGATATCGCCTATATAACGGTCTATATCATCGGTCATTGTATTAAACGATGTCGCCATCAGCGCCAGCTCATCGCCGCCCTTGACGGGGAGCTTTTCGGAGCCTTTTTCGCGGTCGGTGACAAAGCTGCTCATACGATCGCAGATGACGCGGATCGGCTTTGCTACCCTGAAATAAATCACCAGCGTGAATATCGCCATCATCAGCAGAGTCAGTCCTACGGGCAGAATCGCGATTTTTATAAAGCGGTTAACAACAGATTTATATACCGAAGTAAGCGTTATTTCAGCGCCGATTAAGTACGGTTCATCATACTTCTTGTATTGATCTGTTTTTATGTCATAATATCTGTCACAAGGCATATAGCACACCAGGGTATCGCCGAACTGATTGCTTTCGTGGCGCACCGCGCAGTCTGTGTTGCCCTTATACGCGTCTATCTGTTCAACGTTCAGCGTTCCGTATACAACTACGCCGGGATAGCGGGTCTCTTTTGCTTTCTCCGAAGCGCCCTCGCCGAAGCCTATGCCGAGGTATTTCTCGCTGTTTTGTTCCAAATTAGGCTTTACTGCAAAAATATATGTAATGCCGAACGTCTCACAAAACTCGGACATCGTCTCCCCAATCAGCTCTTCATCGGACTGTATATTTAGATCGTAGTTCTGACAAAACTGAACCGTTACATCCGCGGCACTCTTGATCTGTTTTTCGCTGCTTTGAAGAATATTCTCGTAGGTTACCCTGAACGAAAACATCAAAGCGATGACTTCGGTCGCCAAAACAAAAATCAGCATAATCAAAGTTATTTTTACAAATATGGATTTTCTTTTTTTCACAACAAATCACCTGCCCGCGGTCAACGGATTTTGACGTATTTTTTGATATATTATCATTATAAAATACTTTTCTGCAATAAACAATAGTTTTTTACATCATTTATTGGTTTTTCCTCAGAAAAAAATCATTGAGATTAAAAAGCATTTGTGTTATAATAAGTAAGATAATTTTTGAAAAAGGTGATTTATAATGAAATTAGGAATAGTAATAAAAAGCCTATTTTCACATATCCTCACATAACCTTACAAAACACCTTAAAAGCCGCATAAAACCTAATCAAATCAGAAATAAACACACACACGAATGTCCCCGTAATTCTATGTATCTCAATGCCAAATTGGGGTAAAATTGGGGTAAAAACAACTTCTGATTAGAACCTAATAGAACCATAAAGCAGAGCAATTTTTGCCCTGCTTTTATTTTTTACATATCAAGTTGTAAAAATATGTTATAAGCTAAATTGCTATCAAATGTACATCTACCGATTTACATTTGTTATTATAAGAAAACCGGAGTAAAATGTAATAAACAAATCGAAACACCCCCACTCCCCTTACAACAACCTGCCAATACACCTATACAA
>CACYQK010000140.1:0-5406 GCA_902776495.1 uncultured Ruminococcus sp.
GACGCGGGACAAGCCTCGACCTCGCTTATCCAGCGCAAGCTTAAAGTCGGTTACGCCCGTGCAGGCAGAATAGTAGATGAAATGGAAGAGCTCGGCGTAGTTGGACCTCACCAGGGTTCAAAGCCGCGCGAAGTCCTTATGACCTACAACGAATGGCTCGAACGCCGCAACGTCCTCCAAAACAACGGAGCGGAAGACGAGTAGTCAATTAATTATTAATAGTAGGGGCGGACCCGTGTGTCCGCCCGCTTGTTTATTCAAAAGAAATGAGGTGGATAATGTGGCTTTTTTACCGATGAACAAAGCTGAAGTTGCTCAGCGCGGTTGGGACGGCGTTGATTTTGTTTATGTCAGCGGCGACAGCTACGTTGACCACCCGTCCTTCGGCGCGGCGATAATCACCCGCGTGCTCGAGGACTGCGGCTGTAAGGTCGCCTTTTTAGCCCAGCCCAATATCAAAAACGATAACGACTTCACTCAGTTCGGCAAGCCGCGCTTGGGCTTTATGGTTTCTTCCGGCAACATCGACAGTATGGTCGCTCACTACACCGTGGCAAAGCGCAAGCGCCACGACGACGCCTACACTGCCGGCGGAAAAAACGGCAAACGCCCCGACCGTGCGCTCACTGTTTACTGCAATATCATCCGCAGGTTATACCCCGACAGCCCGATAATCATCGGCGGTTTGGAAGCCTCACTCCGCCGTTTTGCCCACTACGATTACTGGAGCGACAGTGTAATGCCGTCGATCCTTTTCGATACAAAGGCAGACATCCTCGTCTACGGAATGGGCGAGCTTCAAACTATGGAGATCGCAAAGCGCCTCGCAGACGGCTATACAGTAGAAGCCCTGCAGGATATCCGCGGTATCTGCTATAAAATCAAAACCGAGGACTATGTTCCAAAATCGGTTGTCGATCTGCCAAGCTTTGAACGCGTAAAAGAAAACAAGCGCGATTACGCCATAGCCGCGCGCAAGGAGCTCGAAGAAGCCGACGCTGTCCGCGGAAAAACGCTTATCCAGCGCCACGGCAAACACATCCTCGTGCAAAACCCGCCGATGCCGCCGCTCACTACCGAACAGCTTGATTATGTCTATTCGCTGCCCTATATGCGCGCGTATCCCAAGTGCTACGACAAGCTCGGCGGTGTGCCGGGAATCAAAGAGGTCGAATTTTCGATCACCCACAACCGCGGTTGCTTCGGAGCCTGCAACTTCTGCTCGCTGGCGTTCCACCAAGGGCGCGCCGTTACCGTCAGAAGCGAAGAAAGCGTAATAAACGAGGCAAAAAGCTTCCTCGAAAATCCCAATTTCAAGGGCTACATAAGCGACGTGGGAGGCCCCACGGCAAACTTCAGATTACCCTCTTGCGAAAAACAGAAAAAGCTCGGGCTCTGCAAAAACCGCAAGTGCTTAGCCCCGACGCCCTGCCCGAATATGCAGGTGTCGCACACCGAATACCTCGACCTGCTCCGAAAGTTAAGAAAGCTCGACGGGATAAAAAAGGTCTTTATCCGCAGCGGAATCCGATTTGACTATCTTATGGAGGACGAGAGCGACGAGTTCTTGACGGAGCTTGTCCGCCACCACATCAGCGGTCAATTGAGGGTCGCGCCCGAGCACTGCTCGGCAGCCGTTCTTGATAAAATGGGCAAGCCGCATATCGGCGTCTACAAAAAATTCTGCGACAAATTCTACGCGCTCAACCAAAAAGAACACCGCGACCAGTACGTTGTGCCGTACCTTATGAGCTCGCACCCGGGCTCAAAGCTAAAGGACGCGGTAGAGCTCGCGCTGTTTTGCAAGGAGCAAAAGATCCACCCAAAGCAGGTGCAGGATTTTTACCCCACACCGGGAACGATCTCGACCGCGATGTTCTACACAGGGCTCGATCCCTACACGCTTAACGAGGTCTACGTCCCCAAATCCGAGGAAGAAAAAAAGCAGCAGCGCGCATTGCTGCAGTACTTTATCCCCGAAAACAAACCCCTCGTAATAAAAGCGCTGATAAAAGCCGGCAGGCGAGACCTGATCGGTAACTCTCCAAAGTGCCTTGTGACCCCGCTGCCCGGAATGAACAAACCAAAGCAAACAGGCAAAAGGAGAAAGAAAAAGGATTATTCAAGATACAGCAGGAAGAAAAAGTGAAGATTGCACTTGCGTGCAAGTTAAGAGGCTGTCGCCGTTAAGATTGCGCTGACGCGCAAGTTAAGAGACTTCGTCGTGAACAGTTATCTTTTCACTTTGCGAAGCAAAATCTTAACTCAAAAAAACCTTGACCTATTCGACAAAAAATACTATAATAATATAAGTGCGTTACATTAACACGTTAAAGTAATTTGAAAGGAACATACAAATGGGAGTATATGAAGAACTCATCGCGAGAGGACTTATCGCTCAGGTAACAGACGAAGAAGAAATCAGAGAGCTTGTTAACAGCGGCAAGGCGGTTTTTTATATCGGCTTTGACCCCACGGCGGATTCTCTCCATGTCGGCCACTTTATGGCGCTTTGCCTTATGAAGCGTTTGCAGATGGCGGGCAACAAGCCCATCGCCCTCGTTGGCGGCGGAACGGCAATGATCGGCGATCCCTCCGGCAGGACAGATATGCGCCAAATGCTCACCGAGGAAGACATCCGTCACAACTGCGAGTGCTTCAAAAAGCAAATGGGCAAGTTTATCGACTTCTCAGAGGGCAACGCCATTATGGTAAATAACGCCGACTGGCTGTTAAATCTCAAATACGTTGAAGTTCTGCGCGAGGTCGGCGCGTGCTTCTCTGTAAATAATATGCTGAGAGCCGAGTGCTACAAGCAGAGAATGGAAAAGGGACTCAGCTTCCTTGAATTCAACTATATGATAATGCAGTCCTACGACTTCTACGCTCTCTATCAAAAATACGGCTGCAATATGCAGTTCGGCGGCGACGACCAGTGGAGCAATATGCTCGGCGGAACGGAGCTTATCAGGCGCAAGCTCGGCAAGGACGCATACGCTATGACCATCAACCTGCTCCTCAATTCCGAGGGCAAAAAGATGGGCAAGACCCAGTCGGGCGCGGTATGGCTCGACCCCGAAAAGACCAGCCCCTACGACTTCTACCAGTACTGGCGCAACGTCGACGACGCCGATGTAATAAAGTGTCTCAAAATGCTCACATTCCTGCCGCTTGAAGAGATCGAAGAACTTGCAAAGCTTCAGGGCAGCGAGCTCAACAAGGCAAAAGAGATATTAGCTCACGAGCTCACCGAGCTTGTACACGGCAAAGATGAGGCTGACAAGGCTCAGGAAGCCGCCCGCGCGCTCTTCGGCAAGGGTCAAAATACCGACAATATGCCTTCAACAGAGCTTAGTCAGGATGACCTCACCGACGGCGAGATCGGCATTTTAGACCTGCTCTCAAAATGCGGACTCATTCCCTCAAAGAAAGAGGGCAGACGCCTGATCGAGCAGGGCGGTATCTCGCTCAATGATGAGAAGGTCAGGGATGTATACACAAAGCTCGGCGCGGAAGCGTTCGCGGAGGGCTTTGTAGTCATCAAAAAGGGCAAAAAGGTATTCCATAAGGCGATACTTAAATAAACTATTTAAAGCCTCCACCGTCACTTGTTACGGGAAATTCCCCTGTTAGGGGAAATGTCACGAAGTGACAAAAGGTTTGCCGACGTGCTAAGGTTGCTGTTTTCGCCAGAAAAAGGTGGCTCGGCGTTTACGCCGTGACGGAGGGGGCAGGGGGCAGAGTTTTCTTAACTGCCAAATCTTAAAAAATAAAACAATTTGGACTTAAGCAGTGATTTGCTGCAAATATTTATAAAAGAGAAAGAGGGAATAAGTCAATGAAAAAGTTTATGGCTGAATTCAAAGAATTCATCAGTCAGGGCAATGTAATGGATCTTGCCGTCGGCGTTATCATCGGCGGAGCATTCGGCGCAATCGTAAAATCACTTTGCGACGATGTTATTATGCCTTGTATCCAGCTCATTATCAGTAAGATCTTCGGCGTAGAGTCGATCGAAGAGATGACAAAGATCCTCAATGTAGGACCCATCGCGTTTGGTAACTTCATCGCCGCTATACTCAACTTCCTGATTATGGCAATCATCATCTTCCTTATGGTAAAGGGCATAAACAAGCTCCGCAACCTCAGAAAGAAGGAAGAGGAAGCAGAGGAAGCCGCTACAACAAAGAAGTGCCCGTTCTGCTGCTCCGAGATCGATATCGAAGCTACAAAGTGCCCGCACTGCACAAGCGATTTGAAAGAATAAGGTCGTTTATTCAACAGTATTTAAAGCCTCCCCCGACACTTGTTTCGGGGGAGATTTTATTTTGCTTGCAAAATGACGGAGGGGGCTTCGTTTCCAACAGCACAGGTTTGCTTTTATCATCGTAGGGGAGCACCCATGTGTGCTCCCGCGAGCGTTCAATTTATGTTTGATAACCCATAAGAATTTCTACGTGAGCAAACGTTGTTTTTTGCGGGCGGACACACGGGTCCGCCCCTACGAAAAACACATACGTAACCTTTCCATAAAAAACGGTCGGGAAATCAATTCCCGACCGTAACTTTTTATATTACCCAAAACAATTGTCCCGCGCACATTCCTATCATCAAGCCGACTATAACATCCCTCAAAAAATGCGCGCCCGCCTGTACCCGCGACAATACTATCAAAAACGCCGCGATCAGCGCTATGATCCCGAGCGGAACATTGACGTACAAAAACGTCATAGCAATAACTACCGCGCTGACGGTGTGGCGGCTCGGCATACTGTTGCCTTCGGTCTTTTTGCCGAAAACCGACTCCATCTCGTACTTCTCATACGGTCGCTGGGCGTTGATGAACATCCTCAGCAGTGTTGCGAAAACAAGCGTACCAAACGGGATCACGGCGAGTTTAGCCCATTCCCAGCAAAAGCCGAGGATAAAGAACTCGACCACGAGCATAACCGGGTAGGCTACAAACATAATGTTCGGCAGTATTTTGTATGTAAAATACAAAATCGCGTGCGCTATTCTGTTTTCCTTAAAGAACCGCACGGTACTCTCATACAACTTCCTGCGAATAATTAACAGTCCTTTTTTATGATTTACTGTATTTTACCACATTGGCTAAACTATTTCAACCTTGTATTTTTCAAACCAATAATCAAGCTCAATAATATACGCCAAAATCTGCGGAGCCTTCATAAGCTGACCGTACCACGGGTCTTTTATACTTTCGGGGTTCTCAATAATACTCTCAACCGATTTTATATCAAGGAGCTCGGTGAGGACATTTTTCTTTTTTAGAATAATATTGACCCTCTCCGCGCACTTTTTGAAGTAAATCGGGTTGTGCGTTTTTGGGTAAGGACTCTTTTTACGCCACGTTATCTCTTTCGGCAAAATATCCTCAAACGCCTT
>CACYQK010000141.1:0-3706 GCA_902776495.1 uncultured Ruminococcus sp.
CGATAAAGCCGTAGTCATAGCCTTTAAGTTCGATATGACCCTCGCTTATCAGCAAGACATCTGCCCCGTTGTTTTTGAGCGCGTTTTCAATGGACTTGTCCGCGGTTATTACAGCGTTTTCGTTGATTTGAAGAGTAGAACAACGCGTATAGCCTTGATTAACATTGACCGTTTTTATACCGTTTGCTTTGCAGTAATCGAGCACGGTTTTGTCAACGGAATCAATCTTTCCGTATAATGTATTATTAAGATATAGGCAGTTGAGCAGAATGTTTTCGGGGTACTTCTCCCCTGCTTTTTTAGCGCAGTTTTCGAGGGTGAATAATCTGTCATTTATGCGCAAGGCCTGCATATCTGCGTGGTATTGCTCGGGTTCGGGAAATGATTCTATTTTCTTTGAAAGAATTATATTGTAACCGAATTCAGCAAGTTTTTTGCAAAAACAGGGATATAAACCACTCATTAAGATGGTTTTCATACGCTTGCCGCCTCAAACGCCTCGCGGATATTCCTCATGCCAATCAGCTCCGCTTCATCGCAATGTACATTTTTCAGGTTGTGATACGGTAAAATTATCCTTGTAAAGCCGAGCCTTACCGCCTCGTTTATCCTCATTTGAGCCTGAGATACCGAGCGTATCTCCCCTGCCAAGCCGATTTCACCGAACACGACAACATTTTCATCAACAGGTGTATCTTTTAGGCTGCTTATGAGCGCCATAGCTATTGAAAGATCGATCGCGGGCTCGTCCACCCTGAGACCTCCGACTATATTTATATACGCATCGTTGTTGGAAAAATAATATCCCGCGCGTTTTTCAAGCACTGCGAGCAGCATTGAAAGACGGTTGTAATCGTACCCCGTAGCCATTCTTCTGGCGTTGCCGTAGCCGCTTTGGGTCGCGAGTCCCTGAGTTTCCGCTAAAATCGGGCGTGAGCCCTCTATGGTGCACGTTACGCAGGTTCCCGAGACATTCTTCGGTCTTCCTGAAAGCAGCATTACGGAGGGATTTTCGACCTCCTGCAAGCCTTTGTCGGTCATCTCGAATACACCGATCTCATTCGTAGAGCCGTAGCGGTTCTTGACTGCGCGAAGTATCCTGCACGACATCTGCTTGTCGCCCTCAAAGTGGAGCACTGTGTCAACGATATGCTCAAGCACCTTTGGACCCGCGATCGAGCCCTCTTTGTTGACATGACCGACCACGAACATCGGGATATCGAGCCCTTTGGCGGTTCGCATAAGCATATTTGTACATTCCCTGACCTGCGTGACGCTTCCGGGTGACGAGCTGAGCTCGCCGAGGTTCATTGTCTGGATAGAGTCTATCATCACCAAATCGGGCTTTAAGCTCTTTATCTGCTCACACACGACTTCAACATCGGTTTCGGTCATTACAAAGAGATTTGGCGAGTCGACGTCAAGGCGATTTGCTCTTAGTTTAAGCTGGCGCTTGCTCTCTTCGCCCGATACATAGAGTATCTTTAGAGTGCTTCCCATATACTGACAGATCTGCATCAGTACGGTAGATTTTCCAATTCCCGGGTCGCCGCCAAGCAAAATCAGGCTGCCCTTGACTATACCTCCGCCGAGCACGCGGTTGAGCTCTTTACAGCCCGTGTCATAGCGGTGCTCGTCATCGGTTGATATCTCGGTTATTGAATCGGGCTTTGAATATGTGGAGAACGAATGTTTTTTTGATACGGGAGATGATTTTGAAGTGTCCTTTATCTCCTCGTTCATAGTGTTCCATTCGCCGCAGGATGGGCATTTACCGTTCCATTTGGGCGACTCATAGCCACATTCCGAGCATATAAAAACGCTTTTTATCTTTGCCATTTTTTCACGTCCTATGTATTATAATAATCTAAAAGTCCCGTTGTTATCGCAAAGGCGAGCTGCTTTTGGTAGCTGTCGCTTTTGAGCTTTTGACATTCCTCAAAGTTCGAGATAAAGCCGCACTCAACGATCACAGCGGGTTGATGTGTGTTTTTTAAGAGGTAAATACTTTTCCCTGCCGCCTTGCATTCCCTGTCAAGCCCTGTTTGAAGCAGAGAATTGAGAGAATACTTAACTTTTTGAGCAAGCGTTTTGCTTTTGTCGTTATTCGGTGAATAAAAAATCTGCGAGCCGTGCGCTTTGCTGTCCGAAAACTTGTTTTGATGGATACTTATTATCACGTTGTTTTCATCGCAGTTATAAAGCTCGAGTCGAGCCTTCATATCGTTGAGCTTACGTTCCTTGACATTTGCGCCTTTGTCGGTGATAAAGCTATCATCCGTGCGGGTCATAGATACTTCAAAGCCGAACAGCTTTATCAGATCCGCGGTATCCTGAGAAATCGGCAGGTTTATGTCCTTTTCAAGCACGCCGTTGCACACCGCTCCCCCATCCTGTCCTCCGTGACCGGGATCTATTAGAATATGCGGCAGTTTTTCGAGCGGTTTTGCGGAGGTCTCGAGCTTGATTTTTGAAGTTGAAAGCAACATCAAGATCATAAACAGCGCAAGCAGGAGCAGTATCAATGTGATAAAAATAAATCTTTTTAGTCTCATACTAAAGAATACGCGGAACATATATTGCATATTACAGTTATTATACAACAAATAAAAACAAAATACAACTTGTGCGGTATAAAATAAAGTGATATAATACATATATTAAGATTAAGGAGTATGTTATGAAAAAACCGGGTAGAAATGACGCTTGCTGGTGCGGCAGCGGAAAGAAGTATAAAAAATGTCACATAGGTTTTGACGAGAAGATCGAGGAGATCGAGGCAAAAGGTCACATCGTTCCCGATCACGATATTATAAAAACCCCTGAGCAGATCGAGAAAATCAAAGAGAGCGCGAAGATTAACATCGCTGTTCTTGATTATGTTGCAGAGCATATTAAAGCCGGAATATCCACCGCGCAGATAGATCAGTGGGTGTATGACATCACAACGAAAATGGGCGGAGTACCCGCTCCGCTCAACTATGAGGGCTTTCCTATGAGCGTTTGTACCTCGATAAACGACGAGGTCTGCCACGGCATTCCGAGCCCTGATATCATTCTCAAGGACGGAGATATCGTCAATGTTGACTGCTCAACAAACCTCAACGGATACTATTCCGATTCATCGAGGATGTTCTGTATCGGTGAAGTCAGCGAGGACAAAAAAAGACTCGTCAATGCCGCAAAACAGGCTCTTAACGAGGGATTAAAAGAAGTCAAGCCGTGGGGTTTCCTCGGCGATATGGGACAGGCTGTTAACGATTATATAAAAAGCCAAGGGTATTCCGTTGTGCGCGAGGTCGGCGGACACGGTATCGGCCTTGAATTTCACGAGGATCCTTGGGTGAGCTACGTCAGCGTTAAGAATACCGAAATGTTGATGGTGCCGGGTATGATGTTCACCATTGAGCCGATGATCAATATGGGCAAGCCAAACGTATTTACCGATGAGGAAAACGGATGGACGATCTATACCGAGGATGGCTCCCCCTCTGCCCAGTGGGAGATACAGGTGCTTGTTACCGAGGACGGTTATGAGATCATATCTTATTAGAGTTTAATATTATATTATAGGCAGAAGATGAACGATTTGTTCTTCTTCTGCCTGTTTGTATGACGGGCATATCAATGCTCTGTGGTGAAAGTCCACCGAGGCGTAGTTACCGACGAACTCAAAAGCGACTCCCAAGGTTTGTATCGTGAGGTG
>CACYQK010000142.1:0-3592 GCA_902776495.1 uncultured Ruminococcus sp.
AGAGGCATAACGGCAGAAGAAGCGAGAAAGCTCATCAGCAAAACGGATTCGCTTATCGTCCTTGACGAAGCGTATATGGACTTTTGGGATCAAAGCCTGCTTGATGAAGTCGAGCAGTATTCTAATCTGATCATCTTCCGCACGGCTTCAAAGGCTGTCGGCTCGGCGGCGCTCAGGCTCGGCTTTGCGGTAGCCAATAAAACTATTTCCTCGGCAATAAAGGCGGTAAAATCCCCCTATAATGTCAACAGCTTCTCTCAGGCGGCAGGGGAGATAATCTATAAAAATCAGGATTTCTTAAAAAACAGGCTGAAAACGATTGTTTTATCGCGAAAAAAGCTGTATAATGGATTAGTTGAGATTTCAAAGACCAAAGCGGACTTTGAGCCTGTAGAGAGCGTCGCGAACTTTGTCTTTGTAAAAACCCCCGAATCAAAGAAGATCTGGGAGTATCTTAAAGAAAAGTCGATAGTCGTGCGCTTAATGGGCGAATACCTGCGAATAACAGCAGGTACGGACGAAGAGGTCGATGAAACTTTGAGAACCATCAAACAGTATTTTATGGAGGCTTAAAATGAGAACTTCCGAAATCACCAGAAAAACAAAAGAAACCGACATCACCCTAAAGCTCGACCTTGACGGCGGCGAGGTAAAGGTGGATACCGGCATAGGTTTTTTTGACCATATGCTCAATTCCTTTGCGACCCACGGCGGGTTCGGAATGGAGCTGACTGCAAAGGGCGACCTTGAGGTCGACGGTCACCACACCGCAGAGGATGTGGGTATCGTGCTCGGCAAGGCGTTTTGTGAAGCGCTGGGCGACAAAAGCTCTATTGAGCGCTTCGGCAGCTTTTATGTGCCGATGGACGAGGCTCTCGCTTTTGCCTCGGTAGATGTCAGCGGCAGACCGTTTTTGGTGTTTGACGCTGATTTTCCGCAGTAAATGTGCGGAGATTACGATTGCTCGCTCACGGTTGAGTTTATGCGCGCGCTCGCTTTCAACGCGGGGATAACGCTCCACATAAAGTCACTGTACGGCGACAACTCTCACCACATCACAGAGGCGATCTTCAAGGCAACCGCGCACGCGTTAAAGGCAGCGGTCGCGCAGAATGATTCGGGCAAACCGCTTTCGACAAAGGGAGTGCTTTAATGTATATTTTACCTGCTATTGATATAAAGGACGGAAAGGCAGTCAGGCTTTTCAAGGGCGATTACTCCACCGCAGAACAGGTCGCTTCTTCACCGTATGACGCCGCAAAGAGCTTCGCTGAGGCAGGAGCCGAGTGGATGCATATGGTCGACCTCGACGGCGCAAAGGACGCAAAGCTCGTCAACGCGGGTTTGATTTCCGACGTTGCAAAGACTTCCGGTCTCAAGGTTGAGGTCGGCGGAGGTATCCGCGATATGTACGCCGTTGAGTATTACCTCTCAAATGGTATCGACAGAGTCATCCTCGGCTCAGCCGCGGTCAAAAACCAGCAGCTTGTCATCGACGCCGTCAGGGAGTACGGAGACAGGATCGTTGTCGGGATAGACGCCAAGGATGGTATGGTCAGGGCAGAGGGCTGGCTTGATAATTCCGATATCAACTACATCGAGCTTGCAAAGCGGATGGAGGACGTCGGCGTTCATACGATAGTTTTTACCGATATAAACACAGACGGAACATTGTCGGGTCCCAACCTTGCCCAGCTAAGCGAGCTTTTGAATAACGTTAGCTGCAACATCATCGCAAGCGGCGGAGTTGCCGTGTTAAAGGATATAATCAATCTTGCTGAGCTCAACGTATACGGCGCGATCTGCGGCAAGTCGATTTACAGCGGAACGCTCGACCTGAAACAGGCGATAGAGATAACGGCAAAGGTTGAGGAATGATTATGGATTATGATAAGTATTTTGTAAAATCGGATCTTATCCCTGCGGTCGTGCAGGAAAAGGATACCGGCGAGGTTTTGATGCTCGCCTATATGAACCGCGAAAGCCTGCAAAAGACCTTTGAAACGGGATACACCTGGTTTTGGTCAAGGAGCAGACAGGAGCTGTGGAACAAAGGCGCAACGTCCGGTCATCTTCAAAAGGTTGTCGAGATATATTCGGACTGCGACGACGATACACTGCTCGTAATAGTTGAACAGACGGGAGCCGCCTGTCACACAGGCAATCACAGCTGCTTTTACACAAAGATATACGGAGAAGAATAATATGAATGACAGAGAAGTTTTGGCGGCATTATACGCCACGGTAATAAACAGAAGAGATAATCCCAAGGAGGGCTCATACACCTGCTATCTGCTTGAAAAAGGGCTCGACAAGATACTCAAAAAGGTGGGCGAGGAGTGCTCGGAGACGATCATCGCGGCTAAAAACGGCGATAACAGCGAGACCGTGTACGAGATCGCAGACCTTATTTATCACCTCACCGTTATGATGGTGAATCAGGGCATAGAGCTCGAGGATGTTCTTAAAGAGCTCGACAAGCGTTCTGAAAAAACAGGTAACTTAAAGACTTTCCATCAGGTAGATAAGAATAGCTAAAATAAAAAAGCCCTATGACATAACGTCACAGGGCTTGATTTTAATTATGAGTCTATCAGGCTGCGGCAAGAGTAAACTTTGAAACAGCCTGTATAAAGCTGTCATCGGGCTCGTCATCCATAATAAGCTCGATGGGCTTGTTGATATCGAGTGAGAACACACCGATCAGAGAATGAGCGTCAACTATTATATCTCCGCATTTCAGCATAATATTGTGTCTGAATTTTGACAAAGTCTCAAATAATTCAAGTAAAGCATTTTTGCTGTCTGCGAAAATAGATAATGAAAACATAGCGCTCACCTCAAAAGTTTTTTAATGTGATATTATTATAGCACGATTTCAGTTTAGTTTCAATCCAAAAAAGCAAACTTTTATATAATTGACGAAATTAACAAAAAGGTTACAAATAATGAAGAAGTTTAATATATTTACGCTCGGTTGCAAAGTTAATCAGTACGAATCCCAGGCGATGAGGGAGGATATGCTCAGACACGGCTATATTTTGTCGGATGACAGGGAGCATGCGGATATCTCGATAATCAACAGCTGTACCGTAACTTCGACGAGCGACAGCAAAAACCGCAAGCTGATAAACCGTATCAGGCGTGCAAATCCCGACGGTATCATCGTGCTGACGGGCTGTATGCCGCAGGCTTTCCCCGAGGAGATGAAGAACCTCACAAGTTGCGACATCATACTCGGCAACAAGGAGCGCTCAAAGCTAATCCCTACGCTCGAAAAGTTTATTGCGGACAAGCATATGATGATAGATATCCCGCCTCACCTCAACAAGGATTTTTCCTATGAAAACCTCACGGTAACTTCCTTTGGCGAGCACACACGCGCGTTTATCAAGATAGAGGACGGCTGCAACCGCTTTTGCTCATACTGCATCATCCCTTACGCCCGCGGCAGAGTCCGCTCAAAGCCACTTGATGAGCTGAAAAAAGAGCTCAAATCGGTCGCCGACAACGGCTACAAAGAGGTCGTATTGGTTGGCATAAACCTTTCCGCTTACGGCTTGAATGAGGATTTTGACCTTGCCGACGCGGT
>CACYQK010000143.1:0-3550 GCA_902776495.1 uncultured Ruminococcus sp.
CAACGGCAAGACGATCACTATCGGCAGCGGAGTTCCGTACGGCACAACGACTACGGTAAAGGTAAAGGCTTCAGACGGTACAACGACCTCTGACGAAGTGACCTACACCTATGTCAAGATCGAGGACGGCGGCCTGCAAAGGGTATATTTTGATAATACAAGCTACAACTGGTCAAAGGTTTACGCGTATATCTACGTTGATTCATCAACCACCAACGGATCGTGGCCGGGCAAGAAGATGACGCTCGACAGCGCTACAGGTTACTACTATCTTGATGTTCCCGCGGAGCTTTCCGAGGGCAAGGTCATCTTTACCGAGAGCGAATCGGCGGTAAACAACCGCTATCCCGCGGCAGACGAGCCGGGAATGGAACTCGAGGGAGTAACAAAGCTCTTCAAGGCAAACCACGAGCTTGTCGATTACTTCCCGCAGATTCCGACACAGCCTACTGATCCCCAACCCACGACTACTCCGGTCAACGGCAAGGTGCTCATAGGCGACACGAATACGGACGGCATAATCTCGGTCAGCGACGCTACTCTTGTTCAGCAGCACGCGGCTCAGATGATTGACCTGTCAGGCAAGAACTTTGTTGCGGGTGACGCCAACCGCGACGGCATCGTTTCGGTATCAGACGCAACGGCGATACAGCGTTACTGCAGCGAGTTCACGTGGGGCACCGAACATTGCGGACAATATGTCGGCGAGGATCCCGTACAACCCACGACAGAGCCTCCTGTTCAGCCGACTACGGAAAAGGATCCAAACGGAAAGATCACGATCAAGTTCACCAACGGCTCGGGCTGGAGCGGAAAGATCTACTGTTACTACTGGGGCAGCAAAACACAAGGTCCCGGCTTCCCGGGTGCGCAGATGACCTCGCTCGGCGGATTGCAGTACACGATAGACATTCCTGCCGATGCGACAAACGTTATCTTCTCCAACGGCAGCAGCGCGGCTCAGACGGTAGATATACCGATCAGCGGCAGCGCACACTACACGACTAACGGTCAGCGCGGAGACGGATTGTATAATTACAAAAAAATAGGATAAAATTAATAATTGCTGTTATTCTGAGATCGTTGCAATATTGCCGCGACCTCAGGATGACAGCTTTTTGATTATTTCTAATAAAGAAATATAGTGCAATTTCTGACAACATATGTTATTATAATTTTGTAGAGAAATGGCGGCGGCTGTTTCAGCACCTCTGAAAGGGGGTGTGCTTATGGAATATATCGTTATAATCCTGATATTTACATTTTTAATAATTTCCATAAACAAGAAATAACCGCCCTGTCCTAGCCAATACAGAGCGGTTATTAAATCTTTTGTATTCGCGAAACAGCTATGCCGTTTCTCTACATTTATTATATAAGATTATTCTTGTATTGTCAAGAGCCGTTTGAAATTAAACGAGATTGCCATAATAGAGCGGTTTACCGCCGTTTATTCGGTAGATATTTATATTGTAAAACGGCTTGTTTTGTGATAAAATTAAGAATTAGAACAGATCAAAATCCCGAAAAGGGGGAGAGGTAATGAGAAAGTTAGCGCAGAGGACAGAGGCGGTAGTAAGCCTTCGGGCGCTTGAGCGCAATATTCTCGGTATCCGCAAAAGGCTCGGCAGAGACGTCGAGATTATGGCGGTACTCAAAGGCGACGGATATGGCCACGGAGAAAAGGGAATATACCCCACGCTCAAAAAATGCGGCATAGAGCGCTACGCCGTTGCGGTGTGGGAAGAGGGCGCTTCTTTAAGAGAAGCCGGCTGCACCGAGCCCATCCTTTTGCTCGGCGACACCTGCGACGGTCAGCTTGAGAACATCATCAAGTTCAACCTGACGCCCGCGATCTTTTCCGAGGACACCGCGGACAAGCTCAATACGCTCGCCAAGTGGAGCGGAAACACCGTGCCCGTCCACATCAAGATCGACACGGGTATGAGCCGCATCGGCTTTGCCGACACAGACGAGTCGCTCAGGACGATAAAGCGCATAAACAACCTTTCCAACATCAAAATAACCGGTGCGTTCACTCATTTTTCGCGCGCAGACGAAGAGGACGGAGTCAGCGCCAAGGCTCAGTTTGACCGATACCTAAAATTCGTTGAGCTGCTCGAAAAAGAGGGGATAGAGATCACCTGCAAGCATGTTGCCAACAGCCCTGCGATACTGCTCCGACCCGAGACCCAGCTTGACGC
Organism: uncultured Ruminococcus sp.; assembly: GCA_902776495.1. Classification (GTDB taxonomy): domain Bacteria; phylum Bacillota; class Clostridia; order Oscillospirales; family Acutalibacteraceae; genus Ruminococcoides. Next base: position 2,205 of record CACYQK010000143.1, read on the forward strand.
CGTACGCGCGGGCGATGTGCTGTTCGGACTCTGCCCAATCGACGAGGACAAGTGGGCGGATATGGAGTTTGAGCAGGTAATGAGCTGGTACACCTACGTGGTAATGGTCAAGGAGGTGCCCAAGGGCACAGAGGTCGGCTACGGCGGAACATTCGTCTGTCCGCGCAACACCAAGATCGCCACGATACCCGTGGGGTTTGCCGACGGCTACAGCAGAAAGCTCTCGAACCTCGGCAAGGTCAGGATAAACGGCTATGACGCGCCGATAATCGGCAGGGTCTGTATGGATCAGTTTATGGTCGACGTCACCGACATCCCCGAGGTAAAGCGCGGCGACGCGGTCAGCCTGATAGACAGCGAGCTCAGCGTGCTTTGGATGGCGGACCTGCTCGGCTGCAACGTTGACGAGATCGTATGCTCGGTATCAAAGCGTGTACCGCGCATTTATGAATACTAATGGAGTAATGAGGAGTAATTATGGCTAAGGGATATATTTTCAAAATTATGGCTCACGCGAGCCTCGGCAAGATGTTTGAGGCGGTAAAGACCGTCCACGAGCGCTCGGGCAAGAGCAGAGTCGCAACGTTTTTCGATATGCTCTACTGCGCCAAAAAATACGGCGCCGGCTACTACGACTACCAGATTTTCGCGTTTTACAACCTGACAAAGGAACAGCGCGCCACATATGTAACGCGCCTTATCAGCAAAAAGTTCAACACCTTTATGAACGACTACGACTATGCCCACTTCCTCGAGAACAAGGACGAGTTCAACAAGCTCTACAAGGACTACATCGGCCGCGAGTTCATCCAGCTTCAGGAAGCGAGCAAAGAGGAAGTTGAAAAATTCTGTTCATCGCGCGAGTACATCTTCTGCAAAATGCAGGATCTCGAGTGCGGCCACGGCTGCGAGCGTATCAAGGTCAGCGATTACAAGAGCTTTGACGAGCTCTACAAGTACCTTACCGACAAGGGCTTCTGCACTATCGAGGACAACATTGAGCAGCACGAGGCGCTCTCTAAGCTCTACCCCAACGCGGTCAACAGTATGAGGATCATCACTGTGCTCGACAAGGACGGCGTGCCTCACGTGCTCTATATCGTACAGAAAATGGGACTCGGAGGCAGTATAATCGACAACAACTGCCTGTTCACTCCCGTTGACCCCGAGACCGGAAAAATCATGTACCCCGCTCATTCGGGCGACACGCTCAAGGGAATTATCTACACCGAGCACCCCGATACCCACGTCAAGCTTCAGGGCTACACAATTCCTTACGTTAAGGAAGCGGTGCAGATGGTGCTAAAGGCTGCGACCATCACCCCGCAGATCCGCTATGTAGGCTG
>CACYQK010000144.1:0-6677 GCA_902776495.1 uncultured Ruminococcus sp.
TTGTCGCCCCAAGCTTCGTCCCAAGAATGATTCTTAAGGACCTTAAGCTGGATAGCGTTCTCGGGCTGTACGTCTGTATAAACGATCGAATATACGCCGCCATCGCCGAGAGTCATGTCGTTGGCTGAGTTTGTAGCACCCCATGTTGTGCCGAAGATAGCGCCGCTTGAACCTGCTACTGTGTATGTATCAGCGGGTGCGTCATCTTCAGCGCTTGCCGTGATGGGAATGATCGTGAACATACTGATCACCATCATAACCGCCAGTAATACACTGATCGGTTTTTTGAATTTTTGCATAATACAAAATCCTCCTATTTTATTTTTTTATTTATAACATTGCTTATTTGGGTCTGCCCGCTGACCGCATACCGTAATAGTGTACCGGGTATTGGCTTAAATGCCAAACAAATAAAACAAAAAGTTAACAAAACAAAAAACACAGGCGCAGTATATGGCTATACCGTGTCTGTGATTTTATCATTCTTTAAAATTAAATACGGCGCAGTTTTCCGCTGTGTTGAACTGTAATGTGCAAGTATAGCCCATCGTCATCGCCGTGTCACGCCCTTCACAAATTTGTGTATATTATACTATAGTAACAAACAAAATGCAATGCTTTTAGAGAATTATAGAAGTTTTTTTCGTATACATCTGATAAAATTATGCATTGCGCAAATCAGATCCGCAGATGATTTTCTGCGGATCTGTGTTATTATATATTTTCAACTTCTAAACCACGTCAACCTCGATTGATTCTGATTCGCCGTTGTAGGTCGTTACGCTGACCCTTGAAACTCCCGGAGATTTTGCGGTGATAACTCCGGTCGATTTGTCGATTTTGCAGACCGACGGGTCGCTCGACCTGAATATCAACTCGTTTGAGGCCGTGCCCTTCGGAAGCTTAGCGGAGAGCTTAAAGGTCTCGCCCGCTTTGATCGTCAGGTCAGAGGTATTGAGCGTTATATCCGTCGGCGCTTCTTTTACGGTGACGGTGCATTTCGCGCTCAGGCCGTTGAAGGTTTGGGCTATGATCTCTGCGGTGCCGAGCCCAACGGTCTTTATCCTTCCGTTTTCATCAACATCTGCTACGCGCGGGTTGCTTGAGTGCATTGTGATATGCGAAGCGGAATTATCGGGGATAATCGCCTTTAGATCGAATTCTTCGCCGATACCCATATTAAGTCTCTTTTTATTGAACTTTAGGCTTGACGGAGCTTCTTTGACGATTATATTGCAGTTGTCGTGCAGGTTATTGAACAGGCTTGCAACGACTGTTGCGGTACCGATATGCTTTGCCTGAATAACGCCGTTGTCGTTTATAAAGCCGACAGCGTTGGAGTTGCTTGTGGTGTAGTTGACTTTATGTACAGACGAATTCTCGCTTAGTATCGCGCCGAGGTTGTACTTCTCTCCCTTACCCATTATCAGCATTTTTTCGCCTATCGCCACGCTTGTGGGCGCGGGATAAACCGTTACGGTACAGGTAGCCTTGAGCCCGTTGAGAGCTGTGACGCTGATCGTCGCCTTGCCGGGCGAGATACCGACGATATCGCCGAGCCTGTCGACCCTTGCTACCGAGTTGTTGGATGATACCCAGTTGAACTTCGCCTTTGAGTTTGACGGGGTCAGGGCGGTCGTGAGCTTGAATGTCTCGCCGACCGCAAGATCGGTAAATCCGTAACCGAGCGAGAATTCGGTCAGATCGAGGTTTTTCTCGCTGTTTTTATCGACCTTAGCTTTTGAATTTTTCCAGACGTCGATCTTATTCTTTTTGTTTTGATACAGATAGTTTCCGCCTATATAGTCCGCCTGCGATGTGCTCTGGATAGAGATAGAGTTTGAGCCGGACGACTTTATATAGTTGTCGCTGATGTCGGCGGAATAGCTGTTATCCCACAGACAGATTCCGTATTTGCCGGATTTTTCGATAGAATTGTTCCTGATATTGCTGACCTTGGCGTCCTCCACGTCGATTCCGATATTATCGCTTCCGTAGATATTGTTGCCGTCGATCAGGTTGATCTTGCTATTGTCATAAACCTTGATGCCTTGGTAGATCGACTTATTCAAGTCGTTCTCTCCGCAGTTCATTACATTGTCTATGAAAGACGCGTTGCGAACGTTTTTAGCCCTTATTCCGTGGCCTTTAACGCTGATACAGTTATTTCTTCCGGTCACGCCTTCAAGGAAGTACTCGCCCTTTGGAAGTCCGCCGCTGTTGTCGGAGTTTTTGCCGTAGTTTTTATCGAGCCTTGCGCCGACAAGCGAGATACCCTCACACTCGTAGCTTGCGTAGACGTCCTTGACCGCGCCGCAGTGGACGATAGAGTTATCGGCGATAAGGACATTTCCGTTTTGCGGATCTTGGTAGCTTTCGGAAATATTTGTCTTTGTGCCGCCCTCATCGGCGAGCACGCCTGCCAAAAACGTTCCGTCGCCGTTGCCCATCATCGAGTACAGCGTAATGCCTCTCGGTGTGTTCTCAATAGAGTTGCCGACGATATTGACGTTTTTCCAGTTCATTCCCTGGATAGCCGCGCTGCCGAGGTTGGTGAATTTGTTGCTCTTTATAAGGATACCGTTGAACGGCTTGTTATAGATAGCGGTGTGGGTTCCTATTCCCCTTGGGCAGTCGTCAAACAAGCAGTTTTCTATCCTGACGTTGTTCATCGGGAGAGCCTCGGAACGGCAGCCGTAGATATGGCCTTCCTTCAAAATATCGAGCTGGATAGCCTCGTAACCGATCTTCTCGCTGTCCATATGCTGTTGTTTGAACGTGCAGCCCTTTACCGCAAAGCCGTTGATTCCGGCTATCTCCATAATATGGCCGTTGTTTACGTTCCTGAAATTTGTTGAGCGGATCATAAAATTCGTGGCGTGAGCCGCCTTGAGTATGGTGTTCTGGGTACCGCCGCCGTCAAAGGTACCGCCCTGGATTATGATATTCTTATAGGCGTCGTAGCCGGTCGCTCCGGAATCGGCGGAATCGTTGTTGCCGACCCTTATCATATTTGAATCGCTGTCTTCGCTTCTGGTAAGCGTAACCTTTTTAAGTTTAAGCTGGGTGTTGCTGAAGATCTTCAGCGTATCTGTAAGCTCATAATCACCCGACTCGACTTCGACAGTATAGCGCTTTTTGTCGGTGGCGTTTTTGCGCGCGATCTCGAGCGCGTTTTGGATGGCGACATACGCGCCGTCCTTTTTTATCTTCTCCGCGGTGACGGTGATATTCTGCTGATTGGCATTATTATTTGCCGCGAAGGCGCAGTTGATCAGGCCTGCCGACAGAACAACTGATACGACAAGCAACATAGAAATCAATTTGCGTCCGCTTCTCACGGCAATACCTCCCGATCGCAGAAATAGCATAAGCAATATATATTTCTATATTAGAACATTTTACCGGCAAAGTCAACAGTTTACACCAAAGTTTTCACAAAACTTTCACTTATATTTTACATAATATAATTCTACTGTATTTACGCGAATAAATCTATTTAATTGTCGCTGAGCAATTCCCTGAGCGTTACTTCATATCCGTTTTTGGCCAATTCAAGGCAGTCTGTATTCGGCTCTTTGCCGAGGATTATTTTTGCAAAGTATTCCGCAAAATGCGGGTTCTTTACAAGCACGGGTCCGGTGAGGTGGGTCCCGATGAAGTTGTTGTATTTTATGCCCTCGTACTTTTCGTCACTGTTGTCGGCAAGTCCGCGCCTGACCGTAAAGGCATGGCGTTCTACTCCGAAAACCTCAGAGCATTTGTTGATAAATCCGACCAAAGTCTTCTCCAAAAACTCCGAATCAAAAACCGCGTCGGCAGTCATTCGCTTTTTGTTCTGCTCGATCGTAAAAAATCCAAACAGACCGAGTCCGTCATACGCTTTGCCCTCGCAGTCGGTTATGCTCTTGCCGAGCATCTCAAACGAGTTGCCCGTAAACAGCGCGGGCTTGCCGCTCTCGATATAGTTTTTAAATGCTTCCTTGTGCTTTTTAAAATCATCGAGCACCAGCTTTTGGTTTCTCTCCGTGCCGGAACCGATAAAGACAAAATCGTACTCGGCAAAATCAACGCTGTCGCCGAGCGATTTTTTAACGACCTCGCAGTCGGCGCCGCTCTGAGTCAACACTCTCTCGAGCACGCTGACGTTGCCGTAGTCGCCGTACAGGTTCATAATATCGTAATACAGATGCAGAATTTTCATATCACTCACCCTTTACCTTCGCCAAAAATTTGCCCTTGTCGGAGAAGCAGGTAATCGCGTAGATATACCTTCCGCTGCCGTTGTCAAGGTAATCGACCGCTTCGTTTATATCCTCGAACAGCTGTATCTTATCGCTCGGGATACCGGTGAACGAAAACCTCATTCCGAGGTCGTTGACGTACTTGCCCGCGAGGACGATCTCGCCGACGTTCGGGGAATCGAGCAAATCAAAGTCGATATCCCACAACCACGAAACATCGCTTGTAAAGTACTTTCTGCTGACTGCGTCGACGATTATCATAACGTCGCAGCCGTCCTTGTAAGCGGAGGCTACGCGCAGGCTTTGGTCGTAGCTGATACTGTTCTCGTGCTTTGAGGTGAGCAGAGTTCCCTCTCTGTTGCCGAGTTCAAAAGTGATGACCCTGCCGTTTTTAAGGACATAGTCGTTCATATCGCGCGCGATCTCTTCGCCGTCGATGCCGACTATCCGAGCCACGGTATATGCCGACAGGATATTATAAATATTGTAAAGCGATTTGAGCGCGAGCGAGATATGATATTTTCCGTCGATCTCCATAACGCCCTTGTCAAGGTCGACGGCAGTTATTGTATACTCGGTGTCGTGGCGCTTGTAGTCGCATTTTGTACACTTGAAGTGACCGATATGGTTGTAGTGGTAGGTGCTGTATGTCATCGGAGCCTTGCAGACAGGGCAATACGCGCCGTCGTTATACGCGCTGACGAGGGTATCGGTATCGGTCGAGAGCTTGTCCGCACCGAACCAGATAACGTTCTCTCTGTTGAGTCCGAAGCGCGACACGAGCGGATCGTCGGCATTGAGAATAAGCTGAGTTCTGTCGTAAATGCTGTCGGCGATAGCGTCATACACCCATTCGGGGTGACCGTTGCGCGTAAGCTGGTCGCGGTAGAGGTTGGTGATAACATAATGCGTGGGCTTGATGAACTTGAACGTATAGCGCGCAAAACGCTCATCGCTCTCGATAAGCAAAATATCGCTCTTGACCTCGCCCGACAGCGTTGAGCTTCCGAGCACGAGCGTGGTCACGCCCTCGATCTGGTTAGAGCCCTCGCGGTTCCACGCGACCGTCTTGCCGTTTTTCTGCAAAATATGGGCGATCATCTCGACCGTAGAGGTCTTTCCGTTGCTGCCCGTCACGGCAATTATAAACTTTGGCAGCTCTACCCTGCCGAGGATATCGGGGCAGATTTTGAGCGCGACCTGACCGGGCAGGCTGCTGCCCTTGCCGAGCAAGCCTCCGACAAAGCGGAGCAGCTTGCAAATCAATATTGTAAAAAACACTTTCATAATTAATCTCCGTATAGCTAAATTGATAATACCATTATAAGCCAAAACAAAAAGTTTTTCAATAGTGATTAAAAAAACTGTTGAACAATCAAAAACAACGTGGTATACTAACACTGTAAGGCAACTTTGCCGTACATCTTTGCAATATATATTCAGCTCTATTGCCTGAACGGCAGAGCTTTAATATAACCGGAGAGGAGCTTATAAATGATTGGTATTATTTGCGCTTTGAAAATCGAAGTAAACGGACTTAAGGAGCTTATGGAAAACTCCGAGTCCACAAAAAAGGCAGGCCTTGAGTTTATCAGCGGACAGATTTTTGAAAAGGATGTTGTCCTGCTCGAATGCGGAATGGGCAAGGTCAACGCCGCTGTGGGCACTCAGATCATGATCGACCTGTTCAATCCCGACGTTATCATCAACTCGGGTATCGCGGGCAGTCTTTCAAAGAACCTGACGATCGGCGACATAGTTATCTCGACCGACTGCGTTGAGCACGATATGAACTGCACCGAGCTCGGCGATCCGAGAGGACAGATCCAGTTCACCGATGAAAAGAGGATCGCTATCCCGGCCGACAAGGACACCTGCAAAAAGCTGGTTGAATGCTGTCAGGGCCTCGGCTCGCACGTTATGACAGGACGTATCGCGACCGGCGATATCTTTGTTACATACAGAGGCAAGCGCGATTTTATCGCTTTTGAATTTGACGCTCTCTGCTGCGAAATGGAGGGCGCCGCCGTAGGCCACGTTTGCTATATGAACAAGGTTCCGTTCGCCATCCTGCGCTCTATCAGCGACGACTTTAAGTTCAACACATCCGAAAACTACGACGAGTTCAAGCATCTTGCCGCCGAAAGATCTATCAAGGCGCTCAAGAAGTTTATCAGAATGGACTAAAATATTTTTGCAAGCCGCAGCCTCTTGCTTTTTGTAAGGGGCTGTTTTGTTTGCGGCTGTTTACATTTTTGGGGCAACGCCGACAATTTTGAGAAAAATCTTGACATTTGGGTGCGGAATATGGTATGATACTTCTCGCAGGCAAAACGCCGCAGAATAATATACATAGGGGTATAGCTCAGTTGGTAGAGCAGCGGTCTCCAAAACCGCGTGCCGAGGGTTCAAGTCCTTCTGCCCCTGCCAAAT
>CACYQK010000145.1:0-3420 GCA_902776495.1 uncultured Ruminococcus sp.
GGAAGTCCACCTCGACGCAAAGAACGAGGTGGAGGATGTGCTGAACCTCAAAAAGAAGGTAGACTCGGGCGCGGATCACCTGATAAGCCAGCTCTTTTTTGATAACGCTGTCTTTTACAGATTTTTGGAGAGGACAAAGATCGCGGGTATCAGCGTGCCGATAGAGGCGGGAATTATGCCTGTCACCAATAAAAACCAGATTGAGAGAATGGTGTCGCTGTGCGGCGCGAGCCTGCCTGCTAAGTTCGTTAAGATAATGCAGAAGTACGAGAGCAGACCCGAGGCGCTTTGTGACGCGGGGATCGCCTACGCCGTTGAGCAGATCGTCGACCTGATCGCCAACGGGGTTGACGGTATACACCTTTACACAATGAACAACCCGTACATCGCCCGAAAAATCACCGAGGCGGTGTCGAATCTGCTATGATAACGTTAATAAGTTTGAACCGTGCCGAGGCGAAAAGGTATCTCGGCGGTTCAAAAATTGAGCTCGACGAAAAAATGCTTGAGCTGTTTGACAGCTGCGAAAAGCAGGTTATAAATACCGCAAAGCCTGCTTATCTCTATAAAGTGATCGACCTGCCGAATGATGAGCTTTTTGTCGGGGAAGATATAAAAAGCCACCTTAACGGATGTGAAAAAGCGGTTTTGATCTGCGCCACGCTCGGCGCGGAGATCGACCGAATGATAAGGGTCAGTCAGATCTCGGATATGTCGCGCGCGGTAGTGCTCGACAGCTTTTCGAGCGTCGCGATAGAGCAGGTCTGCCGCGAGGTCGACAATATCCTCGCTGAAAAATACCCGGAATATAATTTTACCTTTCGGTTCAGCCCGGGCTACGGAGATTATCCGATAGAACTGCAAAAGGATTTTTTAAGCATTCTTGACGCTCCGCGTAAAATCGGGCTCGGCACGAACGAAAGCTATCTTTTGATCCCGTCAAAGTCGGTAACGGCGGTCGCGGGAATGTCAAAAGAACCAATAGAGCGCAAAAAGCGCGGCTGTGCCGTGTGCGATATGCGCGACAGATGTAAATTCAGAATAAACGGAGAACACTGTGGATTTTAAGACTTTACTAAACACAAAAGATTTTATAATACTCGACGGAGCGATGGGCACGCTTATACAAAAAAGCGGTGCAAGCTACGACCATTCTCCCGAGACCTTGAATATCACCGAGCCGGAGCTTATCACTTCCTTTCACAGGGAGTACATAAACGCGGGTTCAGACATAGTGTACGCGAACACCTTCGGAGCGAATTCTTACAAGCTCGAGGGCAGCGGCTACACGGTAGAGCAGATAGTCAAGGCGGGAGTAAAAAACGCCAAAGAAGCCGCAAAGGGTACGGACGCGCTGGTCGCTCTCGATATCGGGCCGATAGGTATGCTGCTCGAGCCCGCGGGCTCGCTGAGCTTTGAACGCGCGTATGAGTATTTTAAGGAACAGATAATTGCCGGTTCAGAGGCTGATTTGATCGTGATCGAGACGATGACCGACCTTTATGAGATTAAGGCGGCGGTACTCGCGGCAGAGGAAAACTCCGACAAGCCGATAATCGCCACAATGACCTTTGAGCGCAGCGGCAGGACCTTCACGGGCGTTTCGCCTGCGTCGGCGGCGTTGACGCTTACGGGACTCGGTGTGTCGGCATTAGGCGTAAACTGTTCCCTCGGTCCGGATGAGCTCGAGCCTGTCGCGGCGGAGATGTCGCGCTATACCGAGCTTCCCCTTATTGTAAAAGCAAACGCGGGACTTCCCGACCCCAACAGCAACGAATACAATATTTTGCCCGACAAGTTCGCCTCCTGCGTCAGCGATCTGTTAAAATACGGCGTGAAGATCGTCGGCGGATGCTGCGGAACAAATCCGGAATATATAAAACAGATAAAATCCGAATTGAGCGAAAAGCAGTATACCCCCGCGGAAGAAAAATGCGATACCTCTGTGTGCAGCGCAAGTACGGCGGTGGAGATCAACGGCCCGAGGATCATCGGCGAGCGTATCAACCCCACCGGCAAAAAGCTGTTTAAGCAGGCGCTCGTCAACAACGATATAGACTATATCCTCACCCAGGCTCTGAGCCAAGTCAACGCCGGCGCTCAGATACTTGACGTAAACGTGGGCCATCCCGAAATCGACGAAAAAGCGATGATGGTTCGCGTTATAAAGGCGATACAGGCGGTGTGTGACGCCCCGCTGCAAATCGACTCAACAAAGCCCGATGTCCTCGAGGCGGGACTGCGCAGCTATAACGGAAAACCGATCGTAAATTCCGTCAACGGCGAGGAGAAAAGCCTGGGTTCCGTGCTGCCGCTCGTCAAAAAATACGGCGCGTCGGTTATCGGACTGACGCTCGATGAGAACGGTATCCCCAAGACCGCTGACGGACGCTTTGAAATTGCAAAGCGGATAGTAGAGCGCGCGGAGCGAATCGGCATAGATAAAAAAGACGTGTATATTGATTGCCTTACCCTGACGGTATCCGCGGAGCAGGACGCCTGCGCGCAGACGCTCAAGGCTCTTCACAGGGTAAAGACCGAGCTCGGTTGCAAAACCTGTCTCGGCGTATCCAATATCTCATTCGGCCTGCCGAACCGCGAGCTTGTTAACAGCACATTCCTGACAATGGCGCTCGAAGAAGGGCTCGATCTCCCGATTATCAACCCGAACGCGGAGGCTATGGCCGGCGCGGTCAGGGCATACAGGGTTCTCTCGGGCATAGACAAAAACTCGGCGGAATTTATCGCGGAGTACAACGATGTATCAAACGCTCCCAAGTCTGTGCAGCCCTCGGAAAAATCGGAGCCGGATATTTTCTCGGCGGTGTACAGCGGTCTGAAAAACGAGGGCGCTGCGGCAACCAAAGCGCTGCTCAAAGAAAACGAGCCGATGAAGATCGTAAACGAAATGCTCATCCCCGCTCTTGATAAGGTCGGCGAGGATTTTGAAAAGAACAAAATCTTCCTGCCGCAGCTTATTCAAAGCGCAAACACCGCTCAGGTGTGTTTTGATGTGATAAAATCATACCTCAGCAAGACGGGCAGCGATTCCGTCAGCAAGGGCAAGATTATTATGGCGACGGTCAAGGGCGATATCCACGACATCGGCAAAAATATCGTCAAGGTACTGCTCGACAACTACGGCTACACGGTCGTCGATCTCGGTAAGGACGTAGACCCTCAATTGATAGTCGATACCGCAGTTGAACAGAATATAACTATGGTCGGGCTCTCGGCGCTGATGACGACCACCCTGAAAAGTATGGAGGAGACCATCAAGCTTATACGGAGCACCAAGGCGCTGCAAAACCCCGACGGTTCAAGCAGGGTGACTGTCTTTGTCGGCGGAGCGGTACTCACAAAGGATTACGCTATGAAGATCGGTGCGGATTATTACTGCCGCGACGCAAAGGAGAGCGT
>CACYQK010000146.1:0-3401 GCA_902776495.1 uncultured Ruminococcus sp.
TACGATTACTACCACGAGCACGTAAAGACTGAGGAACAAAGCAAGAGCTCCGACGGTCAAAAGGAAAAGCAAAAGCCCGTCAACGAGTACTTCCTCAAAAAACAGCGCGCCAGCGAGGAGCGCAAAAGGCAGACTAAGCTGAAAAAAACCGAGGCGGAGATCGAACGCCTCGATTCCGAGATATCAAAGACGGAATCGCTCCTTGCCACCGAAGAGGTCGCGAGCGATTACGAAAAACTGCTCGAGCTGACAAACGAGCTTGAACAGCTAAACTCCGAGCTCGAAAAGCAGTATGAGATCTGGGAAGAGCTATCGGATTAAGTAAATCTATACATAAAAAAGCATAGACAAAAAATACTTCAAGGAGGAAATATTATGAGTGAAAATAAAAACGATACTGGAATAACTGTTGAGAAGGACATATCCGTGCCGGAAGATAATAATGCAGAATCACATCCGGGTACAATAAAAATGTTAAAAGTGTTTGCGTTTATTGCAATAATATGCCATTTGTTTAATGGCTTTAGATTTCTTTTTGGAACATTCGGCTCAGTAACAGAAGAGGGCAAGGAGGAGATCCTTAAAGTTGCTCCTTTTGCGAACACATGGAATACGATTTTATTTTTTATTTTCCTTTTGATTGCCTTTATTCTATGTACCGCGCTTGCCATGATGTCAGAAAACAGAAAAGTTGGCGTTCTTTTATTTATCGGCGCCCTTACTGCCTCTCTTATTATATGTATAATATCGGTTAATATTTTTTCAAGCATAGTCCCCCAATTACATTTTTCAGAAGGGCACGCTTTACTCGTAGTCAATGCCAATATCATCATACATTCACTATTTATCGGTTTTATTCTTTTAATAAGCCTTATTGCTGTTCTTATTGCCAAGGATTATATTTTTAAATCCGAGCTTCCAAAGAAAGAAGAAAGCAAAATATAAGTTTTCCGGCTTTATTAAACCGCCTTGTTGGCAGTGGAGGGCTGACCTACTAAACTCCGAGCTCGAAAAGCAGTATGAGATTTGGGAAGAATTATCGGATTAACGCAAAACAGGCTTGTGAATCTGCATTAAACCGTAATATATTTATGAGGAGAAAATAAATGGTTAGAAAAATCATTGCGATAATTTTATCCGTAATAGGTACTTTTGTGATAATAACAGGTTTGGCCGGTTCTTTGTCAAATGATGCGTCCGTGCAAAGCGGAGAGCGTGTTCAGGGTGAAATTACCGAAATTGCGGTAGAGGGAAATAACGCGATGCCGATCATGGAATACACCTACAACGGAAAGAATTACAGGCGGGCATATCACAAAGGTTATCAAGGAGAAAAGTTTGAGCTTGAGGTCGACCCGGAGTCTCCGTCTGATTTTATAGAATTAACCGAAAATAAAAATAATCAAAAAACAATCGGTTTTACCATTTTGATGTTCGGTATCTTTATCATCGCGATAGGTGTGTTTATCATTGTTTTGCCGATAGTATACAGAAACACGAACAAATCACCAAAAGTGCTCATTCCTGTATTCTTTTTTATTTTTGTTTTCTGTGCCGCGATTTGCCTTAATATAGTCATTAACGCCTCGGTTGAAGCACGGTCGAGGAACGATATGGGCGGAGAAACGGTATCGACAAAAGCGATTTTGGTTTCCGTCGCTGAGGAAAAAAATGATACTTGGAAGGGCGATACGGTTGTCCGATATTCGGTTGACGGCAAGCCCTACCGTGCGGTTATCGCAAACAAAGGCAAGTATAAGCTCGAGGATGAAGTGACGATCAATTACTATGCCGACAACCCGGGACTTGTCACGGAAAGGAAGAGTTCAGGAATCATAGGATATATATTATTTCCGCTGATGATCGGCGGATTATTCCTTGCCGCCGGAATAGGGCTCATTAGGTTAAAACTCAAGGGGCGATTAGACAAGCAATTAAATCGTTCCACTTAATGTATCGGTTTTTCTACATACTGAACGGGTACCCGAGTGGGTACCCTTAATTATTTTGGTCCGCCCAAAGTATGTTTGTGCGTGAGAAAAGTTTCAGCTCGCTGACTGCGGCGTGTGTTAGTGGCAGATGCAGATTATCGCTCTCGCTAAAAACAGTCCACCGGACTGTTTTTGCCTTCGGCACGCTTGCCTTCAAATCCCTTTGGATACTTAGCGGACTAAAATTTATGGGGTGCTCTTTGGAGCACCCCATAAATTTTGGCCCGCCCAAAGGGATTTGAACCCCCGATCTCCGGAATCGGAATCCGTTGCGTTATCCAGCTGCGCCATGGGCGGATATTCAATTACTATTATATTACTATAAAACCTGAAAAATTTCAATAAATAAATTTGATCGGAGCAAAAAAACGGCTCCGATCTTGTTTTTAATGCGAATAAAGAAATATAACAAAAATACTGCTTTATTTCACACCGTAAGAATAACTTTTTCGATAAACGGTTTTTTTATTAGACGGGTCGCGGTGTCGCCGCCGCGACCGATGTCACATTGCTGTTGCTTACCAGTAGCAGCCGCCCTCGATTTTTTCAAAGCCCTCGGGTTTTTCGGCTTCGGAGGGTGTTACCCACGCGTCGTTGTACCAGTATGAGTACTTTTTATCCCAGCGCGAGCCGCGTATTCCGAACATCGTCTGCAGACATCCGCCCATATGTACGGCGATCTTTCCCATCTGCTTTACGCGTGAAGCGAGCTGAAAACCGTATGCGCCGCAGCCGAGCAGACGTACGTCAAAATCCTGCTTGGCGATCTCGTCCGTCATATAGTCGATCGCCTCAAACCAAGTCTTAAAGCGGCTGTCCTGAGCGTCTGCTATAGTCTGCACAGCCTTCACGCATTTTAGGTCGAACTCAGGCAGGGTATTGAACCCGGGGAATATTTTTTCTCTTTTTTCAGTATATTGTTTTGTTATTGTATCGGTAAACGGATGGACAACAAGCACCTTTTTGCCCTCTAAAACGTGTGTCCAATGATCCCTTGCTGAACCAAGCGCGCCGTTTGGGGTAAGGATCGCCCGCGAACAAAGGTTTTGACAGATCCAGCTTTCGTTGACAAAATACATTATGCCGAGCAGGTCAACGTATTTGCAGGCTTCAATTTCCATTTTGCACCATTTCCAAGCCTCAGACTTATCATTTGGGAAAAACCCCGCGTTAGTACACAAGGTATCAAGATATTTTTGAGGAAAGTGAGACGGGTCATCGCCGTATTTATAATAGGTCTTGATGCAGTTCATCATAGCGAGCCCTTCGGTCGTGCCGAATCTGCCCGCCATATACGGCATAGGCAACCCCCGGAGTGTAGTTACGATCAATGGCGGTACTATCACCGGCAACAAAGCCGAAAGCGGTGCGGGCGTATTTGCCTCCGGATTCTACACCGCTTACGCCTCG
>CACYQK010000147.1:0-3370 GCA_902776495.1 uncultured Ruminococcus sp.
ATCCCGCCTTTAATTCTTCATTTAAAAAATCGGGTGTCCCGCCCTAAATTATCCCCTAACCCCTAACCCCTAATCCCTAACCACTAACCCCTAACCCCTAATCCCTAACCCCTAACCCCTAAAAGGTGATAATATGATCGAGCTTGCATTGGAGCGGCTGTTATTTGCCGCAAAACATGACGAAAAACTCAAATCACGGCTGCTTGCCACTCGCGACAGCGGGGAGCCTGTGGAGGATTTCTGCGCGCTTTGCCGCAGCCTTGGCTACAGCGTGACCGCGGGCGAGCTGTTCACAGTCGGCATGACCGCCGGCGACGCCAAGCTGCGCAGCGTAAACGGAGGCGGAGTCAACGCCATCGACGGCTGGGACGACGCGTATGAGCAATTTTTTTCACAACTGATATGGACATGAGACATTATTATCCTTCCTACTTCAAAAAATTCAAATGCATAGCCGCGCGCTGCCCCGACTCCTGCTGCAAGGACTGGGACGTTGTGGTGGACAGCGAGACCGAGGCGTTTTACAACACCGTGCAGTCGCCGCTCGGCGACAAGCTGCGAGCCCTGACCGTGACCGACGGCGACGGCGACCGGGTGTTCGTCTCTCAAAACGGCCGCTGTCCCTTCTGGAACGCCGATATGCTCTGCGATATTTACATCGAGCTGGGCGAGGACAGGCTCTGCCGCACCTGCGCCGAGTTTCCGCGCATAACCCAGGAATACGACGGCTTCTGCGAGCACACGCTGTCGTTCGCCTGCCCCGAGGCGGCGAGGCTGATTTTAGCCGAGGACAACGCATATTCCGATCTGCTCGAGGCTCGTTATCACGGGGACGACGAGCTGCTGAGCTCCCTGCTGCGCGCCAGAAAACAGACCGTGCTTCTGCTGTGCGGCAGCGGCAAACCGCTTGGGCTCAGGCTCGGCGACTGCCTCGAGTACAACGCTCAGATCCAGGCAGTCCTCAACGGCGGCGAGCCTGCGGCGCTCGATATACCCGAGGACGGCGATCTGTCGGCTGTGTTTGAGCTTCACAAGCGCCTCGACTACATGAGCGCGGATTTTGCGCGCCTTGTCGCGGAGGCGGGCGAGAGCGGCTTGACCCCTCTTTTTGAGGGAGAGACCGCAAAAGCTCTGGAGCGGCTTTTTCTGTATATGCTTTTCCGATATTACCTGAACGCTGTGGATTCATACGACGTGCTCTCCACGGTGAAAAGGGCGGTCTGCGCCTGCCTTGTGCTGGGCGTCATGGCGCGGAACACATCCGACCTGACCGCGTTGTTTCAAAGGTACTCCAAGGAGGTCGAGCACTCCTACGAAAACAGCGAGGAGCTGACCTTCGCCTTTGCCGCGGACGAGGCTTTTTCCTCCGAGAGGCTGATCACGCTGCTTGACGCGCAGGCTCGAAAAATCGTTTAGGTACCATGAATGATTGTGATATCCTCTTATTTATTACAAAACTTTCATAAAAAATTGTGCAAATTATCTTGCTTTGAAAGAATAATTGTGGTATATTTAAACCGATGACATGAAAGGCGGAAGGGCAATTCCGCAAAATAAAGGAGGAATATCTATGGCATCACTTAAAAAGTACATTGCCGAGTTCATCGGCACAATGGTTCTCGTGGTTCTCGGCTGCGGCACCGCAATGCTTGTTCTTAACGACGAAAAAGTCGGCTTCGGTCCCGGTTACATCCTGACCGCGCTTGCGTTCGGTCTGGTCATCGTCGGCATGGCATACTGCGTCGGCAATATTTCGGGCTGCCACATCAACCCCGCGGTTTCCCTCGGCGTTCTCATCAGCGGCGGCATGAGCGTTGCCGATTTCTTCGGCTACATCGTTTCCCAGTGCCTCGGCGCTTTCGCGGGCGCAGGCATCCTCGCCGGCATTTTCTCGCTCGGCGGCGTCAAGGATACCACCGGCGGCTTCGGCTCCAACGGTCTTGACGGCGTAGGCGGAAACCCCGTTGCCGGTCTGCTCGTCGAGTGCTTCCTGACCTTCGTGTTCGTGCTGACCATCCTCGGCGTTACCTCCAAGAACCAGAAGCACGGCTCCTTCGGCGGACTGATCATCGGTCTGACCCTCACCCTCGTACACATCCTCGGCATCGGTCTCACCGGTACCTCCGTCAACCCCGCGCGCAGCTTCGGCCCCGCTCTGGTAGCCGCCTTCAACGGCAACATGGCTCCTCTGGGCTCACTGTGGGTGTTCATCGTAGGTCCCTTCGTAGGCGCGGCGCTCGCGGCTGTGGTTTACAAGGTCCTCGAGGACAAAAAGCAGGCTTGATCCTGAATAGATTTCAACGGGCTGTCATTGCGCAGCCCGTTTTTTTATGATACTTTATAGCTCACAATGATTCTACATTATTTGACTATTTTGCCCAAAATACCACAAAATGAATAAATTGTGAGTAAAAAGCTATACTAACCGTAAATAATGCCCCTTATCAAACGCCTCTGTTTATTATAATATACATATTGGGAAATAATCGTGTTTTTATACTGTTTTCTGATAAAACGCGACAATAAGCGAAAGATAGGAAGATGATATGGGTACTGTAAGGTGACGTTGTCTGATATTATTTCTTTCTATTACAGTACTATACGAATTACATTATGTCAACCATAATGTAAACAAATAATGCATCATGTAAATTTAAATGTAAAAAAGAAACCAGGTTTTTGCAACAAAAAACGGCTTCTTTTCAAAAAGCCGTTTTCAGTCTCATATCATTCGATTTTTTAGCGAGTGCTATTTCCCCAGATGGGAACAGAACGAACATAGGTTTGGCGGTAGGGAAGGTCAGGATTCAGGATGCGGTCGTTCAGTATATTAGCGGATATTCGTCCGATCTCGCTGCAGAAGATCTGTGCAGTCGTCAGAGGAGGATCCATCAGCGATGCTTCCAATGACCCGTCGAAACCGACAAGCTGAATATCTCCAGGAATTGAGACCCCCTTTTTCTTTAGAGCAGTCATCAGGTGAATAGCCAGAAAATCATTGGCACACACAAATACATCAGGAAGTTCTGGCATAGCATCCAGTTTTTCGGTGAGCCAGTTGATATCAGAGTATTCACTGCCGTCTTTTTCAAGAATACACAGGGCAGGATCATAAGGCAAAGAGTTTTCCGCCATTACTTGTCTCATGCCGGCATAACGTTCAAAAAAACTGTTGCAGTGATAGATGTCTCCCACAAAGCCGAAACTTCTTGCTCCTGTTGAAACGATCTTTCGGCAAATAGTAGTCTCGGCTGCAAAGTTTTCCATTGAGATCCAATCACATTGTATGACATTGGTAGCAGCTCGGAAATAGCCATCGACAATTAGGGTAGGTATCCGGAGAGAGCAGATCATGTCCAGATATTTTTTA
>CACYQK010000148.1:0-3690 GCA_902776495.1 uncultured Ruminococcus sp.
ACGGGCTTTGCGATTTCTACGATATTGACTTCCTGAAAGCTGTCTCTGCCGAGCTGGTCGGTGTTGACGTTGGCGGTGATCGCTACCATAGGGATAGAGTCGATGTTCGCGGTGGCAAGACCTGTTACGATGTTTGTGGCTCCCGGTCCCGAGGTGGTGAGCACCACGCCGGTTTTGCCGGTTGAGCGCGCGTAACCGTCCGCCGCGTGAGAAGCGCCCTGCTCGTGCGCGGTGAGGATGTGGTTTATCCTGTCGCTGTACTTATACAGAGCGTCGTATGTGTTGAGAGCCGCACCGCCCGGATAACCGAAAACGGTGTCGACCTTTTGCTCCAAAAGACATTCACAAATGATTTCTGCACCTGTAAGCTTCATTGTTCATTCCCCTTATAAAAAATCTATGTGCGTAAATTACAGTCCAAACTCCATTTTATCGCATTAAAGCGCTGTTGTCAATAGTCGGATTTCAGCTAAAGTTGTCGGTTTGGTACATTATTACAGAAAGCGCGGCGAGCGGCGCTGTTTCGGCGCGCAGGATCCTCTTGCCGAGCGTCGCGGCAACAGCTCCGTTTGAGAGCACAAGCTCCGCCTCCGATTCCTCAAATCCGCCCTCGCTTCCGATGAACATTCCTATAGTCTTCGGCTTATCAGCGAGGATGTTTTTGACCGAGTCTCCGCCCAGCTCGTAGAAAAATACGGTTTTGTCGTTTTCCCCGGTAAGCTCTGCCGCCTGTTTCAGGCTGACGCATTGGCAGACCTCGGGTATGATCCCGCGCCTGCTCTGCATCGCCGCCTGAAGCGCGATTTTTTGCCAGCGCGCTGTTTTCTTTTTAAGCGACTTTTCGTCCGGGCGCGACACGCACCTTGAACTCATCACCGGAACTATCCTGCTGACGCCGAGCTCAACGCATTTTTGCACGATGTAATCCATCTTGTCGCCCTTGGGCAGAGCCTGATAGAGCGTTACAAAAACATCGGGTTCGTTTTCGCAGGGGCGATTTTCCAAAACGTCAACTACAACTTGGCTTTGGTTAACGTCCGCGATAACACAGTCGTGCTGAATACCGAGCGGAGTAACGAGCGTAAGCTCCTCGCCGTTTCTCATACGCAACACCCTGATGTGCTTTGCGTTTTCGCCCGTAATGATGTATTTATTTGTGTCGATTTCTTCTTCCGTAAAAAACCAAGCCGCCATAAAAGCCTCTCATAATATTTGATAATTATTTGAGATACAGTATAATACAAAATAAAAATAATTGCAATAAATAAAGTAAAGTGATACAATGTTTATTGAGGTGATATAAATGGTAACATTAACAGATGTTGATATAATCCAGCTTTTGCGCAAAAACAATCTTAATCAGGACACCCTGCAGGAGGATGTGGTCGCTAAGTTCCGTGAACGCGGGCTAAAGCTCGCCGTTGCGGAAAGCTGCACCGGCGGACTTGTCAGCGAGCGCATAACTCGCGTGAGCGGCTCGAGCGAGGTTTTTGAGTGCGGAGTATGCAGCTATTCAAACAGGATAAAAGAAAAGCTGCTCGAGGTCAACCACGAGACCCTGTCGGTGCTCGGAGCCGTATCGGCGGAAACCGCTATCCAAATGGCAGAGGGTGTAAAGAAGCTCTCGGACGCGGATATCGCCGTAAGCCTGACGGGTATCGCGGGACCTACCGGCGGAACGGCGGAAAAGCCCGTCGGACTTGTGTTTATGGGAGTCTGTACGGAAGAAAAGGCGTACGCCGTAAAGCTTATGCTCGGCGGAACGAACAACATCGTCAATTCAAGGGAATACATCAGAAGATTGGCAAGCGACGCGGCGCTGTTCACGGCGCTGTCGGAGTGCCACAAGAATTAGATAGAATTGCGCTTCGCGCAAGTGAAGAGACTTCGTCGTTAAGATTGCACTTCGTGCAAGTTAAGAGGCTCCGCCGTGAGGATTTCAATCATAACTTTGCGCAGCAAAATCTTAACTTCCGCAAAGCGGAATCTTAACTTTATTATGGAGGTTATAATATGATCCAATGCCCAACCTGCGGCGCGGGACTGCGGTTTGACATAGCGAGCCAGCAAATGGTCTGCGACTACTGTCACAACCACTTTGACCCCACGCAAATCACAGACAACAGCACGCGTGACGACGCAAAAACCCAGCCGTATTTTGACAGCTTTGTATACATATGTCCGTCCTGCGGCGCGGAGCTCGTCACGACCGACAAAAACGACGCGATCGGTTTTTGCCAGTACTGCGGCGGAGCGTCGATGATATTTGACAAGATCCGCAGAGAGTGGAAGCCCGACAGCGTTGTGCCCTTTAAGGTAACAAAGGAACAGTGCAAGGAGCTGTACCTTAAAGAGGTAAAAAAGAATCCGTTTATCGGCGGCAAATACCGCAACCCTCAAACCATAGACGGTTTCAGGGGGATATATATGCCCTACTGGAGCTACGATGCGGCGATAGTCGGCGAGTTCAGCATAAGGGGCGTTTCATCAAGACAGCACGTCGGCGGAAACACCTACCACATTTATCACTACGATATGCGCAGCAATACGGACTACACGCTCAAGGGCTTTTCGCACGACGCATCAATGACCTTTGACGACGATCTCAGCGAGACCCTCGCGCCCTTTAATCAGGACGGCGCAGTAACATTCACTCCGGCATACCTCAGCGGATTTTACGCGGAGATCGGCAACGTCGATCCCCACGAGTACGATGACGAAATAATAAAAGAGGTTGTTGCCGACGCCGAAAAGGTTTACTCGGAATGTCCCGCGATAACGGGAGCAAAGAATCAGCACAGTTTGACTATTAAAGCAGGGGAAAGCAAGTTTCCCGCGAGTATCAAATCGGTAAGCCGCACAATGAACCCCGTTTGGTTTATGAGCTGCCGCAACAACGACAGCATTACATACGCTGCGGTCAACGGACAGACCGGAAAAGTAGCTGCGGATCTGCCGCTCAGCCCGTTAAGGATCTTGATAGCGGCGCTTGGTATCTCGGCGGTAGTGTTCGGCGTTCTGTTTTTGGCTATGTCTGTTCTGCCGTCGATCAAGGCGAATATGACCCTCGCGCTCTGCACGGTGCTCGCGTTTACGGGAATGTATTCAATGATGGAATCGTTCAACAAAACCGTAGACAAAAGCGGCGCTGTTTTGGATCGGTCCAAATCCAAGTTCTTTAAGGGCGGCACATACGTATTTGCAACGATCATCGCACTTGTAGCCATATTATGCATCTCGTTCGACGGTTCAGCCAAAGGAACTTTTAGAACCTACGGAAAAATCGGATTGGCGGTTACCTGTGTTTATTTGTTCATAGCGACCGTTCTCCAGTTTGTCGATACGTTTGTCGATACGTCCAAAATCAAAAAGATGAAGATAGATAACGGCTCTCAGCTCAGGCAAAGAATAACCGAGGGCGCACGTCGGTTTTTGAACAGTGTGCTCTGGCTCAGGATAGTTATGTTGTTAAGCATAGCCGCGGCTATAATCATTGTGATAATCGATCCCGCGTTTAATATCATTTCATACGCGGCGTGCATTGTTTTGGCGGCGGAGCTGTTTGGCTTTGCGCTGTATCACATCGTATTTCAGACCAATGTGGCAAAAAGACCTTTGCCGCAGTTCAACAAGAAAGGAGCGCAATATGACTCTAACTAAAACAAAAAGAGCCTTGGCGGCCGTTCTTGT
>CACYQK010000149.1:0-3302 GCA_902776495.1 uncultured Ruminococcus sp.
TGAAATCAACATTTTAATAAACCCCGTTTACGACTACACAAAGCGTCAGCTTGCGGACTACCTCTGCGATGAGGACGGTTACGAGTTCGACGCCACCGCTACCGCTGATGAGATAGCGGAAAAGGTCAGGTCGCAGGATGACCGCTTCCCTCCGCAGCTCTGCGAGGGCACTGTCATATTTACAAAAATCTGTAAAAAGGTGCTCGAAAGCTACGACGGGCTTTTCTTTCACTCCTCATCCCTAAGCCTTGACGGCGAGGGATATCTGTTCACCGCGCTGAGCGGAACGGGCAAATCGACCCACACCGCGTTTTGGCGCGAGCTGTTCACAGACAGAGTGACTATGATAAACGACGACAAGCCGATAATCCGCAAGATCGACGGCAGGTTTTACGTTTGCGGTACGCCGTGGATGGGTAAATCAAACATCGGCACAAATATGATCGCGCCGATCAAGGCGGTCTATGTGCTGTGCAGAGGAGATGAAAACCACGCCGAGCAGGTCAGCCCCTCAAAGGTGTTCAGAGAACTGCTTGAGGCGACGCTCCTACCCGAAAAACGGGAAAATACCGCAAAGCTGCTCGAGCTGTATGATGAGCTGTTTTCATCCGTAAAGCTGATAAAGCTGAGCTGCAAGCCCGATATTGAGGCGGCAAAGGTCGCCTACGCGGCGGCGAATGATTGATCTGTCATCCCGAGCAACGTCGAGGGGTCTCCTTGTATTACTTCGTTTTTTCCTTAACTGCGTAGGGGCGAGCATTGCTCGCCCGTGAGTTACCGCGATGTTTTCCTTAAACCCGCGGGCGAGCAATGCTCGCCCCTACGAATCTTTTACTGACGTTTGATAAAGAACAAAGATATTAATCATAAAAGGAACTGGTATTTTATATGAATTACTTACCAAAGGTAGTATCTGTAGAAAATATGCGCCAAAGCGATCAACGGACGATCGAGCAAAGCGTGACCTCCGCGGAGCTTATGCACCGCGCGGCAAAGGGAATATTTGACGCCGTGGCGTTCACGGGCAAGGTCGCGATAGTTTGCGGCTCCGGCAACAACGGCGGCGACGGCTACGCGCTGGCGTGTATTCTTGCCGAAAGCGGCATTACACCGACGGTTTTCAGAGTCAGCGAAAAGTTCTCTAAGGATGGGCTGTACTACTATCAAACCGCGATGAGCCTCGGCTGCGAGGAAGGAACGCTGAACGTGCCCTCTCCCCTGCTGGGATTCGATATTGTAGTTGACTGCATTTTGGGTACGGGCTTTTCCGGAGAGCTGTGCGGCGAAGTCAAAAAGGCGGTCGAGGAGATCAACTCCTGCTCCGCGTTCGTCGTCAGCGCCGACATAAACAGCGGTATAAACGGCGACACGGGTATAGCCGATACCGCGGTAAACTCCGACCTGACGGTTTCGATCGGCTCGTACAAAACGGGGATGTTCCTGAACGACGCCCCTTATTATATAGATAAGCTCACAAACGCCGACATCGGCATTGAGATAATACACGAGCAGTATCACCTTATGGACTGGGAACAGCTCCATATGTTCGAGGGCTACAACTCCGTTGTGATGACGGTCGAGGAATTCTACGAGAAAACCGGCTACAAGCCCGGTGAGTGCAATATTGCCGACGTTATTGCCGAGCTCAGCGAAAACGAGCGGAAGATATATGTTGTAAAGGACGCTCACTCCGCGGTCGTCAGCGACATCAAATACACTTATTTTTGCGCGGACTACGTTAAGTAAAGGACTGATAATATGGGATTTATGTCAAGATTCATTGAGTTTATGCAGGGCAGGTACGGCTTTGACACGCTGAACAAGTTCCTGCTCGGCGCAGCGATCACGCTTGCGGTAGTCAACCTTTTTGTTTTTAACATTATCGCGAGAACGATTTTGATGGTGATAGAGCTCGCCTGTCTCGGCTGGTTCGCGTTCAGGTTTTTGTCGCGCAACATAACGGGCAGAAGCCACGAAAACCGCATATTTGAAAAGTTTTTTAATCCGGTCAAGAACTTCTTTGTGCTCAGCTACAAGAAGATCAGAGACAGAAAGGATTACCGCTACATCAAGTGTCCGTTTTGCAAGGCTCAGCTGAGAGTCAGAAACAAAAAGGGACGCCATACCGTCCGCTGCCCGAAATGCAACAAAGAGTTTAGGAAAAAGATATAGTCGCTGTTTTGTCATTTATTTTCACTTGACTTTAAACACTTATATGATATACTTTAAGAAACGATTTGAGAGGGCTTACGCCTTCGGAAAGGGGCTATATTATGGCTAACGAAGAAATTATGGAAGAAATGGAAAATCAGGGCACACTTATCACTCTTGAGGACGAAGAAGGCAACGAGGTCGAGTTTGAGTTTCTTGACATCGTAGAGCACGAAGGCAGCGAGTACATCGTTCTTATCGAAAACGACGAGAACGCCGACGAGGTCGTTATCCTCAAGGTCAATGTGATCGACGAGGAGACCGAGGAGTATGTCAGCATCGAGGATGACAAGCTGCTCGACACCGTCTTTGAAAAATTCAAGAAAAAATACGAGGGCGAGATAGACTTTGCCTAAACATTTGCACGGTGAAAGCCGTGCTTTTTGTTATTTAAGATATTGAAATGCTTATTATAATTTGGTATAATAAAGGTTGATAGTGTAATTTACTATTAAAACACAGAAATGGGGATAATCGAATGGAAAACAAAAAAGTTGACTTAAACCTGATAGCCCCCGTGCTTGACGAGTACGCGGACGTCAAGGGAAGTCTGATTACCATTTTGCAAAACACACAGGAAATATACGGCTACCTGCCCAAAGAGGCGATCGAGCTGATCAGCGAAAGAACCGGTATCGCGACCTCTGAGATAATGGGCGTCGGCACGTTCTACACTCAGTTCAGGTTCGAGCCCGTCGGCAAGTATCTTATTATGCTCTGTCAGGGCACGGCTTGCCACGTAAATTCGTCTGAGCTGATTTTGCAGACGATCAAGGACGAGCTCGGCATCGACGACGGACAGACCACTCAGGACGGCCTTTTCTCGCTCAAATGCGTAGCGTGCTTAGGTTGCTGCTCACTCTCTCCCGTTATGATGATCAACGAGGACACTTACGGCAGCTTAACGCCCGACAAGACAAAGAAAATTCTTAAAGAGTTAAGGGAGGCGGCAGTATGAGGATAGTTATCGGACAGGGCTCCTGCGGAATCGCCGCCGGCGCCGAAAAGGTAAGAAAGGCTCTGCTTAATACCGGAATAAACGCCGAGAGCATCTCTATCACCGGCTGTATCGGTATGTGCTGGCTCGAGCC
>CACYQK010000150.1:0-6278 GCA_902776495.1 uncultured Ruminococcus sp.
CAAGGTATAATGCGCGGTTCGGGGATTTTAAAAATCTTACCGAACCCAAAGCCGTACACGCTCCCAAAGCAGGCGCGCTACCAGCTGCGCTACACCCCGGTATGCTGCCGTTTCGGCAGCTTTTCTATTATATATTATTAGTTATCCTTTGTCAACACATCAAAGGTTACTCAGCTTTGTGTAGATCTCGTTTGCATTTCTGAGGCAAGCCTTGCAGTTTTCGTACTGCTTTGTCTCCTCCTCGCTTCTGAAGCCGAGGCCGTACAACACCGCGGCAAAGTCCATACCGACCTCCTGCGCCGCCTGAGCGTCAACATAGCTGTCGCCCACAAAAATGCTGTCCTGCTCGCTGACGCCGAGCTCGGCGCAGACCTTTCTGAGCATATCGCTTTTTTCAAGCTCGATTTCTACCGTAGACGCGCAGACCATATCAAACAGCTCGCCGATGTGCTTGTAAACGCTGAGGATGTTGTGGATGAACTTCTCGTTCTTCTGAGTGACGATCGCGAGCGAATATCCGTCGTCCTTGAGCTTTTTAAGCGCCTCGTCGATCCCGTCGTATAGCAGGATCATCTCCTCGCCCTTCATCGAATAGAGCTTGCTATTGTTGTTCATTGCGTACTCGATCTCGTCTTCTTTCATTCCGTAAAGATCCATAAAGCCCTGCTCGAGCGATACGCCGATTATATTGTACAGCGCCTCGTGCGGCACGGGCGTGTAGCCCATGGCGATCGCGGTCGTGTTCATACAATACAGGATCCCGGGGGATGTGTCGGCAATAGTGCCGTCAAATCCGGTTATGATAAGCTTTTTCACAGTATCACCGCCTTATGATATTATTCTACCACAAATCAGCCGCCGGCGCAATATATCAAAAAACATTCCTTGATAATTTTCGATTGACAACGCCCCGATACGGGTATACAATTATAACATAAACTTTGAAAGGCATATGATATGGATAATCATAACAATCAGGATATTCAAAATATTCGGGACGATCAGGGTATTCCGAATGATCAGGATATTCAAAGCAAACCCGCGCAAACAAAAAATCTGCCAACCCCTGCCGTATTTATAAACATCTATCTGTTTATAATGTTCACGCTGTTTCCGCTGTTCGTGACGGTTTACGCAGACGACAAGTTTCCGTTCATCCATTTTGACGACGGCTTTATCGGCATACGGCATCAAAAGTATTATTTCTTTTTGGCGGCGACCGCTATTGCCGTTATTGCGGAATTCTTTTTGCTGATATTAATGGACTCCAAAGGAGCCGACAAGCTAAAAATCAATAAAAACTCCACGCTTAAAAAACTTAGCTTTACCGATTGGGCGGCGCTTGCGCTTGTTCTTTGCTGCGCGGTTTCAACCGTTCTTTCGCCGTATATCGAGATGGCGTTTTGGGGCGAGATCACAGTCGGCAAAAGCACTCAGGGCCGCAACAACGGTTTGATACTGATTTTGTTTTATGTTCTGATTTACTTTATGATCACCCGGCTGTACCGCTACGCCGAGTATGTGTTCATCGGACTTGCCTGCTCGTGCGCGATAGTATATTTGCTCACGGTATTGAACGGCTACTACATCGATCCGCTCAATATGTTCGCGCAGTTCCGTATGCAGCGCAACATCTATATGGAATTTTTCGCCACGATAGGCAACAAAAATATGCTCTCGAGCTTTATCTGCATTACCCTGCCCGCGCTACTCACGATGTCGATAGTGACGAAAAAACTCAGTTTCAGAATAATATATCTGATCTCGGTATCGCTCGGCGCAATGGCGTTCATCATCGATGACAGCGACTCGGGAATGCTCGGTATCGCGGTTTTCCTCGCGGTGTTCCTTGTCGTGTTTATCAGAAGGCTCGACAGACTCAAATACTATTTCCTCGCGCTTACGGTATTTTTAGCCTCAATAAAGATTTTGAGATTGTTCTCGTATATTATGGAGGACAGCTATAAAGAGTTGGGCGAGCTCCCGTACGCGATCCTGTTCTCAAAAAAAGTATACGTCGTTATCGCCGCCTCGGCAATAATAACGGTCATCCTGTTTTTGATAAGCAAAACAAAGCCCGGCATCGTACTGCCCAAGGCGGTGCCGATAGTACTCGGGACTCTGTTCGGTCTTGCGGCTTTGGGCGTTTTGGGAACATTTATTTACTTTAGTTTTATCGACACAAAAACCCCTCTCGGCAATATGGAGGGTCTCCTGCGGTTCGGTCCCAAATGGGGCACTCACAGGGGAATTATGTGGATCCGCGCTTTTGATATATTCGGCGAAGCGGAATTTATCCACAAGCTGTTCGGCTACGGACCCGATACCTTCTACCGCCTGTATGAGCCGTATTTTACCGAGCTTCAGCAGTACGGCAACACCTCCAGCGACGCGGTCCACAACGAGTATATCAATTACCTTGTGACGATCGGCATAGCCGGACTTGCGTCATATTTGGCGTTTGTCGGCGGCGCGCTTGTCAGAGGATTCAAATCGGCAAAGCGCAACCCGGTCGTGCTCGCCTTTGCCGCCGCGGTTATCGGATACGCAGCTCAGGCGGTGGTAAATATCGCCGTACCGATCTCCACCCCGCTGTTCATAATCTTTGTATCGCTGTGTGAGGCGATGGCGAGGCAGAAGAATAAATCAGAAGAATAAATCAGCAAAACGGCAGCCGTTTTTGGCTGCCGTTACTGTTAATTGTACACTGTTAATTGTTAATTGAACAACTACATTCTCCCGCTCTTGGGGGTGTAGTCGACTACCTTTCCCTCTTTGAGGGATTTTTTTACGTCGATTATCCTCTGGTTCGACGAACCGCGGAACTGTAGCATTATGCTGTACAGCTCCTGAACAAATTCGCCGTCAACGAGGACGTCGATATACGAGAGCATTTCGTCGGTGTATTCGCACCTTGCCCTTGACGGGCTGAGCAATTCCTTGTCAAAAAGGTAGCCCGTGTAGCACCAGATGTTTTTTTCGGGAAGCTCATTTTTTACGCGCCTTAACAGGTTTATGAGCCCCTGTTGATTGGCGGGCTCAAACGGTTCGCCGCCGAGCAAAGTCAGTCCGTTTATATAACCGGGCTTTAGCTCCTCGATTATCTTGTCCTCGATTTCCTCGGTAAAGGGCTCGCCGTAGTTAAAATCCCACGTCTCTTTATTAAAGCAGTTTTTGCAGTGGTGGGTGCATCCCGAAACAAACAGCGAGACCCTTACGCCCTCGCCGTTTGCTATATCGAAATTCTTTATTTCCGCGTAATTCATTACAGCCTGATTCCAGAACTGCGTGCCGATGTAGCCGCAGGTCCTTCTTGCTACGTTCATCTTATCCTGATCGCGGTTGCCGCAGTTGGGGCACTCCCAAAGCAGCTTGCCCTCTTCCTCTACGATACCGATCTCGCCGTCGAAGCCGCAAACCTGGCAGTAATCGCTCTTGGTGTTGAGCTCTGCATACATAATGTTGTCGTAGATGAAGCGCATAACCTGAAGCACAGCCGGGAGGTTATCCTGCATATTGGGAACCTCAACGTAGCTGATCGCGCCGCCCGGAGAGAGAGCCTGGAACTCACTCTCGAGCTTGAGCTTGTCAAACGCGCTGATATCCTCAGTTACGTGAACGTGGTAGCTGTTTGTGATATAGTTGCGGTCGGTAACGCCCTTGATGATGCCGAAGCGCTTTTGCAGGCACTTGGCAAACTTATATGTTGTGCTCTCGAGCGGTGTGCCGTAGATGCTGTAGTCGATGTTCTCGGCAGCCTTCCACTTAGCGCAAGCCTCGTTGAGCTTTTTCATAATCTCAAGGCCTAAATCTCTGCCCTCGGGCTCGGTGAGCTTCTTGCCGATAAGGCTGTAAACGCACTCCCAAAGTCCCGCGTAACCAAGCGAGATAGTTGAATATCCGCCGTAGAGCAGCTTGTCGATGGTCTCGCCCTTTTCAAGACGGGCAAGCGCGCCGTACTGCCAAAGGATAGGAGCGGCGTCTGACAATGTGCCCTTTAATCTCTCGTGGCGTGCCTGGAGCGCGCGGTGGCAAAGCTCCATACGCTCGTCAAAAATGCTCCAGAATTTTGTCATATCGCGGTTAGCCGAAAGGCCGATGTCAACAAGGTTTACGGTTACAACGCCCTGGTTAAAGCGGCCGTAGTACTTGTGCTGACCCTCAACATAGTTGCCGGCGTTGGCGATATTGCCGACGCCCGCGTCTGTAAAGCGGTCGGGTGTGAGGAACGAACGGCAACCCATACAGGTGTAAACATCGCCCTTGAGCTCGAGCATTACCTTCTCCGAGATATAGTCGGGAACCATACGCTTTGCGGTGCACTTAGCCGCGAGCTCTGTGAGGTACCAGTATTTGCCGTCCTCTGAAACATTGTCCTCCTCAAGCACATAGATGAGCTTGGGGAACGCGGGGGTGATCCAAACGCCTTTTTCGTTCTTTACGCCGCGGTAACGCTGCTTTAAGGTCTCCTCGATGATCATGGCGAGGTCTGCCTTTTCCTGCTCGTCTTTAGCCTCGTTGAGGTACATATATACAGTAACAAACGGAGCCTGACCGTTTGTTGTAAGCAGTGTAACTACCTGATACTGGATAGTCTGAACGCCCTTGTTTACCTCGCTGCGGAGTCTTTGCTCAACGATAGAGTTGAACTTTTCGTCAGACACCTCAACGCCCATCTCTTCGATCTCCGCGCGGGTCTCGCGGCGGATCTTCTCCCTTGAGATCTGAACGAACGGCGCAAGGTGGGTAAGGCTGATGCTCTGTCCGCCGTACTGGTTGCTTGCGACCTGAGCGATGATCTGGGTCGCGATGTTGCAGGCGGTCGAGAAGCTGTGGGGCTTTTCGATAAGAGTGTCGCTGATAACGGTTCCGTTTTGGAGCATATCCTCGAGGTTTACGAGGTCGCAGTTGTGCATATGCTGAGCAAAGTAGTCGGAATCGTGGAAGTGGATGATACCCTGCTTGTCGGCCTCTACGATGTCGGGAGAAAGCAGCATCCTCTTTGTAAGGTCGCGGCTTACCTCGCCCGCCATATAGTCGCGCTGAACGCTGTTGACGGTGGGGTTCTTGTTGGAATTCTCCTGCTTTACCTCCTCGTTGTTGCACTCGATAAGCGAGAGGATACGGTTATCCGTGGTGTTCGCCTTACGAACCAGCGAGCGGTTGTAGCGGTATCTTACATATCTTCTGGCGAGCTCAAACGCGCCCTTTGCCATAAGCTGATCCTCTACCATATCCTGGATCTCCTCGACCGATACAGCGCGGTTCATCTTGTTGCACTTGTATTCGACGTAGTCGGAGATGTCAAGGATCTGCTCCTCGGTCAAAAACGGTGAGTCTGAGGAGTTGTTTGCTTTTCTTACGGCGTTTATGATTTTTTCAATGTTAAAATCTTCTTCCGAGCCGTTACGCTTGATGATTTTCATATTTGTCCTTCCCTTCGTCTTATATGTTAATTTCAATTTTAATTTCAATTTTTCGATCTGTATTTAACCGTGCGTGATATATTATACAACAACATATGGGAAAATGCAATAGTATAGCTTGTAACTAATAGTTAAAAAATTAACACAACCCCGAAACCGAGAAAAAATCAGGGCTTCGGGGCTGTACGCCTTATTATTTTTCTGATATAAAATAATATTTGTTACATTTTTTTATTATCAAGTGACATTATTGGAATAGAATATCTTGATGTGCTTAAAACCAAAACACAATATGTTGTGGCAACACAGTAAAAAAACTGTTGTCAACTTCTCTGATAAATGTAGTATGGATCCGGGCATCCGATTTTTCATAAAGCACCGGCTTATCCGTCTCGAATTGCGGTGTCACCGCCGTGACGAAAATACGCATCCGCAGTAGTTCTGTCTGTACAGGTCGTATTCTCGCGAAAGCTCTATCGAGCGCTTGTAGCCCTCGCGCTTTTTGAAGTCGCTGTATAGCCAGCTGACGCCGTAACGCTCCGCCTCACGGGCGCCGATTGTGTTGAGCAGCTCCGCGTTTTTGAGCGGGCTGATCGTCAGCGTGGTCGTAAAGTAATCAAAGCCCCTGTCAGCCGCCAGCTTTGCGGCGGAGCTAAGCCTGAGCTCAAAGCACTTTTCGCAACGCTTGCCGCCCTCGGGCTCGTTTTCAAGCCCCTTTACCGCGTCAAAAAACTCATTCGGGTCGTACGCTCCCTCGATCACCGTGACGGGATTTTTGAACGGCATTTGCTGCACAAGGCGTTTTTCCTCATTCAAGCGATGCTCGTATTCTTCTTTTATAGAAATATTCGG
>CACYQK010000151.1:0-3203 GCA_902776495.1 uncultured Ruminococcus sp.
TGATTGGTATTAATAATTAATTTTACCACAAGATATTGATTTTGTCCACAGAATTTACATTTATGTAACCGAATATATTGTGTCGGCGCATTTTAGGGTTTAAAACGTGCAAAATTTACTGTTGACATTTACGAACACACGTTCTATAATATATATATAACAAACGTTTATTCGAATTAAATGAGGCGATATTATGAAAAAATACATCAGGATAGTCGTTGAATTTGAGCGCGACGGAACCCTTCTGCCCATAAGAATCATCTGGGACAACGGAGCCGAATACCCCATCAGCAAGATACTCGACGTCAGGTACTTTTCCTCAGAGAGCGAACGCGCAAGCGGAATCAAATACACCTGCCTTATTCGCGGTAAAACAAGAGAAATTTTCTTTGACCGCTCGCGGTGGTACGTTTCGCGCGCATAAAACAAAAAGCTCCCGGCAAATGCGGGAGCCTGAAAGCTTATTGTTTTTTCGCGACGGCGAGAAGCTGCTTTGTCGGGAAGGAGAATATCGGAAGCGAACACAAAAACACCAGACCGACGGCGATCAGTATGTAAATCACCGTGGCTATAATGCCGCCCGTCAGGTTCTCGATATGATCGTAAAGATGGATCTCCTCGAAAACAATCAAAAAGCTCTTGTGCCAGAAGTAGATTTGCAGGGTCTTTGCACCGATTCCCGAAACGTAGCCGAGGTTCTTGTTCGGCAAAAGGCAAATAAGCGCAAGGGTTATGCCGATCGACAGCAGATAGGCGAAAATGCGGTAGAGCGGTCCGAACAGACTTCTCTCGTCGAGCGCGGTGTAGCGGTTTCTGCCCGTGAATATCGGACGGAGCGAAAACAGGAAATCGCGGTGGAAAAACAGCAGGAACAAAAACGCCGCAAGGCAAGCCGCCAAAAACGCCGCCGCAATGATTTTGAACTTTTTGCGGTTGAGAAAGCGGTAGAGGTCGACCGGGTCGAGGTAATAGCCCAGCAGGAACACCGGGAAAAATACCGCGATCCGCATAAGCGCGAACTCGTCGCCGAGGTTGCTGTCGAAGCCCGCCATAACGCCGATCAGTACCGCGAAAAGCATGACGTACTTTTTGTCGAACTTGCGGAACGCCCACACAAGAGCCGTAAAAACAGCCATTGCCCACATGAACCATGTGTATGTATCGTAAATCTCAAAGGTCGCGTAAACAGGCGGAAGTCCCGTGAACATGCGAACCACCGCGGTGATCATACGCAGCACCAGACCGATAAGAACAAACGCGAGGATCTTGTATTTCGGGAACTTTGTCTCGTCGTTCATCGGCTTGAGAAACAGTCCGCTGACAAAGAGGAACAGCGGCATATGGAAGGAATATATCATTACGTACAGCGCCTTTTCGAGCGTGTAGCCGTCGAAATCGGTCATGTAGTTGATCGCGTGACCGATGACAACGAGGACGATCGCGAGGCATTTTATGTTGTCGTAGAGATAAATTCTCTCCTTGGCGTTTGGAATTTTTTTAACTTCCGTACTCAAAATGAAAGCTCCTTACTGCTTTGTAAAATAGACCTTGTAGCCGTCGTAGGTTACAACGATGCACTGCTTTTCGCCCTTTGTTACAATATCGAACTGCGACTGTGTGTCGTCGTCAAAGAGCACGTTTATTTTGTCGCCGGCAATCTCGTAGGTACCGGTGTGGGTGCCGTCGGTGGGGTTCCCCGGACTGAGCCACAGCTCAAAGGTGCCGTTCGACTCAAAGCTGAGCGTACCCTGATAGTTGGAGTAGTAGGAGTTGTAAACCTCGCGGATATCAACCTCGTCGCCGCTGGCGTTGTCAGCCGAGGACGGAACCCAGACGGTGTCCTTTATTTCGACCGAGCCGCCGCATGCCGTGAGAACAACAAGACATAAGACCGCCGAAGCAAAGACGGATATCAAAGCTGCTTTTTTCATGGCGTCACCTAACCGAAGTATACGGTGAAATCGCCGTATTGAATATTGAACTGCGCCGGTGTGTCGCCGTCCCATTCGGTCACCTCGATGCGCATGTTTCTGTCGTTTGTATACGTCGCGTGGATCGTCTTGTCCTGAACAACGTACGCTCCGCGGTTCGACTCGCTCGAGATAAGCGTGTCCTTGAAGGTGCCGTCGCTGTTGAAGGTGAGAACGCCCTCGGCGGCTCCCGTGCCGAACACCTCGCGCAGCGTCGCGCTGCCGCCGGTGAGGTTGTCGTCTACCTTGCCGTTTGGAATGAAGGTGGCGTTGAAATAGCTCACCTCGACGTCAGGATCGGTAGGTACTGCGATATCGATCGGCTCGTCCTCGGTTTTGACCGAGCTTTCGGCTGAGGTGGTCTGTTCCGTTTCAGCCTTGGTTTCGACTGTCTCATCCGCAGCGGAGGTTGCGGCTGCTTCAGTCGTCTGAGCTGCGGGAGCGTCTGTCTGAGAAGGAGCTTCCGTTGTTGCTGCAACGGTGGTTTCTTCACCCTTGAAAATCGACAAGCCGCCGTTCATAAAGAAAATCGCGCCGCCGACTATCGCTCCGACAACTACTACCGCTACGATAATCAGAATTACCAGCGGCGCGTTTGAAGTCTTTTGTTGATGCTTTCCTGCCATTTAGTTCTCCCCGCTTTCCTCTGCAGCGCGCTTCATCTTGATCAGTACGCTGCGCTTGATCATTTTTCCGTCAAAATAAATATACTCGTCGCCGTCGGCGGATTCGTCGATCTCAAGCTTTCTGAGCTGCCCGGCGGTATCCTCCTCCGCTTTTTTGCGGCGCAGGTTTTCAAGCTCGCTGTATTTCTCGCTGAGCCGCTTGTCCACCTTGCGCGACTGAGACTCGCGGTCGGTTATCATTATATACATCCTCTTGTAAATCGCGGAATTGATGATGAACGCCGTGACCGAGGGCAGAATGAACAGTCCCAAAACAGCGGTGACTACAGCGATCGCGATCGAGTTTCCGCCGCAGCAAATCAAAAACGACGAGGCTACAACAAGCATCAGAAACAAGCCGAACGTAGCGATCAGATTTGATTTCAGCTCACCGAAGCTCATGAGGAGTCCGTTGCGGTAAATCGCCTTCATCGGAAGGTCAAAGCTGACGGTCATCGCCGGAACGTGGAAGAAGAAGAACATCAGCAAAACGCCGATAAGAATACAGAACGCCATAAAAACATAGAACATTCCGTTTTCAGCGCCCATTCTGAAATACAGCGTCGTT
>CACYQK010000152.1:0-4161 GCA_902776495.1 uncultured Ruminococcus sp.
AAAAAAGCGATCTCTATGTCATATTTTTCGGTAATATATTTTTTGTAAAGGTACTCCGGCGAGTGGAATTTGATCCATCTGCCCCAAGGCAGGAATCTTTTCTTTCCCTTCAGCAAGCCCCTCGGCGAGGAATGAAATACGCTTTGTACGGGATTGTAGTTTTTTATATACCTGACTTCTTCGCTGAGATCCGCAACTATAGACGGTTCGTCATAAGTAAAATTGAGTACGGTCACGCTGTATCCTCTGCGCACAAAAAGGTTGGCGTAGTTTACGCATACGCGCTCCATTCCGCCCATACCGAGCGAGGGAACTATAATAACAACAGATTTCATTTTTACATCCCCTTTACAAAATGTTCTTCATATACTCCTTTGCCCTGAAGCTCAGCGGAAGAAAAAACGGCTTGCAAAACTCGCGTCTTATTCTTTCATCGACCTCAACTTTTTCGGGGGATATTTTAAGCTCGCTGTCTGAAAGCTCCGCGGCAAAAAAGTCGTCTTTTTTTGATTTGTCCGTATCGTGGGTCCCGCTTCCGTCACGGCCGATAGACTGAATAAGCGACTGTGCGGGAATTATGTTGTACATATTATTTTTGAACATAGCGTAGTCAAAACGGATAGCCCACGAATCTATGGCGCCGTTCATTTGATTATCGAGCATACCCGAGCGGTCGCTGCCCCAGAGGTTAAACCGCCTGCGAGCGGAAACGCTCTTTTTAAATCGACCGTAATCGCCGACCTCCCAGTCGATCTTATCCCAGCGGTCCTTCCATGTCGCCCACGCGTAGCTTGAGGAACGGCCTGTTTTTATCACGCTGTGAGCGTAATCCTCCGGGATCGTCATAGGGACCGTGTAACCGCCTATTGACCATATCTCGGGATCGTCCTTGTAAAAATCGAGCGCGTCGTTCATAAAGCTCAAAAAGCTTTTTGCGGAAACCGAGTCATCCTCTATGACGATGACCTTTCCGTATCTTTCGATGATCTCGCCGACTCCGTCAATGATCGATTTTGCCAGACCTTTGTTTTTCTCGGAGACTTTGAGCGTCATACTGTTAAATGAGCTATCAAAGCGTTTTGCAACGCTTATCACTTCTTTCTGAACTGCTCTTCCGCCTTCGTTTTTCGGGCCGTCAACAAACACGAAAACATCTGCATTTTCAGCGCCGTGATTCTGAGCCAAAGCCGAAAGCACGCGGCGGAGATGCTTAGGCCGGTTATAAGCAAAAACTACTGTCGGTGCGTTCATATATCTCTCCGTAATACACTTTTGTAAATATCGATCATCGTGCTGTTTATCATATCGGCGTCGTGCGCCTCAATCATATCTTTTTTTCCGTTCTCCGATAGCTTTTTCGCAAGCTTTTCATCGGAAAACACTTTGTCGATCATATGAGCTAAAACATCGTGCTCTCCAAAGCGGTACAAAAGTCCGTTTTCTCCGTTACGCACAAATTCGGGCACTTCTCCTACTGCCGAAGCGACAGACGGAACTCCGACGGTCATCGCTTCTATCAGCGAGCTCGACTGATTTTCCGCCGCCGAACACAGGACAAAAACGCTTTTTTTCGCAAGCTCCGCGGCAAGCTCCTCGTGGGTTATCCTGCCGAGCCAAATGACATTTTCTTTTATTCCGAGTTCGCCGATAAGCCGTTCAATAAACTTTGTATAGCCCCTTTTTCGAAGCAGCCACTGAATCGAACCGTCGCTTTCCATCTTTTCTCCCGGAACATACAATTTGATGTCGGGGTATTTGTTTTTCAGCAACGCCGCGGCTCTTAAAAGAACGTGAAGCCCCTTGAGCGAATAGCCTGACGCGTTGCAAATTATCGAGCGCGGCTCTGCGTTTTCAATGCTCCAATCGTAATTTTTAAACACGCTGTTGATGCTGAGCGGGCAAAAATAAACCCGCGCGCTTGGGTTGCGCGATTTTATCACAGCCTCTCCCCAGCCGTTCTGACAGATAACATTGCCCGAAAGCCTTATGATCTCCGCTTCCTTTTTTGCGAAATCGCAGTATTTTTTCTGTTGCCGCGCAATACTGTCGCGCTTAATAATATCTCTGAATGTGATGTTCTTTTTAAGCTCGCTCCTACTCATACCCGCAAGGTAGTGCTGCGCGATCGCACTGAGATATCCCTGCATTCTGACTATCGAAGGTATCCCTCCGGAAACTCTGAGCGCGCACAGCCCGTGTGTGAACTCGGTTCCCCAAATCTCGATCAAATCGGGCTTTTCAAGCTCAAAAAGCTCTCGCCACGCTTTGATGTTGCTCTCTTTGTTTTCGTCATAAAATGACGGCGGCCGATCGGGCAGAGCATAGTATTTTACACCGTTTGCCGTAACACATTCGGTCTTGCCGACCGCGGCGGTCGTAGCCACCGCAAACTCAAATTCTCCGGAGTTAGAAATAGTATCAAGAAGTGCGCTCATCCAAAGCCCGTTGCCCGGCTTTTGATAAATTTTTAAGCTGATCGGTTCCAGCGCCGTATTTACTATCCAAAGCACTTTCATCGTTTTTCTCAACTCCAAATATCATAATCAGTAGTATAGGCGAAAACAAACAGAGGTTATTAAGCCACATCCCGGTATTCAGGAACGACAATACGATCGGCTGAGCAAAAAGCCAGATAACAAAACCAAAGCCCAACCTCTCATTGAACGGTCTGTAAAACGTTTTGTAAATACTTCTGTATAAAAAGAACAATATAACCGCGCCGAACAGTCCGTACTTTCCGAGAACATCAAGAATGAACGAGTGTCCGCCGAGCTTACCGTCTATCCTGCCCGACAAAAAGCATCCAAACAACGGATTGTTCAAAAACGTTTCCCACGACAGCGAATATCTGTCCATACGGCGGTCATCCATACTGTCCATAGCTTCCTTGCCGCTGAACACCGCCATCATTTTTTCGCCCATCATTTCCTTGCCGATAAGCTGACCGACATAATCCATAAACACAGCGATCATACTGCTGAAAATAACTATAAGTATAACAGCGACAATAGATATGATAATAAACTTTTTAGGCGACAGATCCCTCGGTAAAAGGAACAACAGCGAGCTGAACATAATCAGCATAAGCGAGATCGTATACTCGGTATTTATAGCAAGCGCGAATTTAATGTGTTTTGCTTAAAACCTAAAATAACGAGCGGGTACAAAAGCGTGCAGGAGTATACAAAGGTAAACCCGCCTATGTTTTGCCAGTTAAAGTTCACCGCGGTCGAATCCTGAGATGTTGCCGTTGTAGCGAGGATACGCGCGGCGTTCGGATTATTTATACATCCGATTATCGTTGTAACAGCCGTAACAAGAAACGTAATAACAATAACTACGGAAAACACTTTCATACTGCCCTGTGCCTGAGCATCGGTATCTTTCAGGATATAAAACCCGAGGCAAACGGGCATCATAAACAGTAATACCTGATATCCACGCAAAAGCACGTTGCTGTTATCGGATGTAAAAATCTCCAACGCCTCAAACAAAACAAACGGAACAAGCATTAAAACGAATTCCCTGATATATTTCAGCCTGCAAGTCAAAAACGTAAACGCGACCGCAGTGACAACTACTATCATATAAAAATAGGTCGTCAGGAATATACTTGTCGCTTGATTAATAAGCGGCGAGATCGTATAAACAATGATATATATCC
Source organism: uncultured Ruminococcus sp. (assembly GCA_902776495.1). Classification (GTDB taxonomy): domain Bacteria; phylum Bacillota; class Clostridia; order Oscillospirales; family Acutalibacteraceae; genus Ruminococcoides. The sequence goes on from CACYQK010000152.1 coordinate 3,665, forward strand.
CGATTATAAGCTTTATATTTACTTTTTTGATTGTTTCTTGTAACTTAGGAACGATCATTGACCTTACTCATTTCAATTAATAAGTCGATTATTTTTTTTGCCTGAACAACGTTTGATTTGTTTTTTAAAACGAATTCACGCGCGCTTTTGCCCTCGGATCTGCGCTCATCCAAATCGAGCTCAAAAAAGCTCTTTAGCGCGTCGCAAATACCTTCCGCCGACTCGTCCTCGAGCAAATACACATACGGGTAATACTCTCTCGGCATACCGGGCAAAACCGTTGTCAGCAACGGCGTTCCGGACGCCATATATTCCATATTTTTTGAGGGGAATGAATACTTTGTGTATTCGGGGCCTGTCGGGCGCGGATTTACAAGCAGAGAAGCCTTTTGCTCCTGCCTGACGATCTCCGCGTTATCGGCAACTCCCATATACTTCAACCTGTCATTACATTCACACAGCGCCTCAAGCTCCTGCTTAAAATTTCCGCTGCCGTA
>CACYQK010000153.1:0-3016 GCA_902776495.1 uncultured Ruminococcus sp.
CGTTCGTAATTATGCTGATCATCCACACAATCAGGGAGAAGAAGTGGCAGAGCATCGCGTTTGCGCTTGCCGTCTGCGTGACCTGCATAGGCGTTACGCCCTTGATCATCAAGAACTACGAGGCTCGTGCGAACACAAAGATCGAACGCGGCGTTTCGCAGACGATGTACCTCGATATGGGTATGCAGGAATCGCCTATGGCTCCCGGCTGGTACACAACAACCGCCATGGATGATTACCGACAGGGCAACTACGATGCCGAACAAGGAAATCAAATCGCAGGCACGCATATTTCGCAGCGCCTGAACGCGTTTATGACAAACCCGAACTACGCGTTTGACTTTTACAGCAAAAAAATCCTCAGTCAGTGGAACGAACCAAGCTATGAGTGCGTTTGTGTAAGCAAGGTAAAAAGTCATTCTTACGAGCTGAACGGCTTCGCGAAGGACGTGTACGACGGAAGTACCGGTCAGCTGCTGCAGCTTCACTTTAATTTCTATATGCAGCTTGTATTTATCCTGTTTGCGCTGGGTATATATATGCTCTTCATCAAAAGAATGGCACGCGCAGAAACACTGCTTCTTCCGCTTGTTGTTCTGGGAGCCTTCGGCTATCACGTTCTGTTTGAGGCGAAATCGCAGTACTCGGCGACTTATATTCCTCTCCTCCTCCCCACCGCCTCGTTTATGATGAGTATGATCCTTTTCTCTGATTACTCGAAGATCAAACAGCTTCTCAAAAAAATTAACCGCAAGAAAGAAAAAACCGCGGTTGAGGATATTGAAGCCGCGGCTGAAGAAGATGATTTTCAGACGTATCTGACCGAGGCTGAACCCGAAATTGAATATACAACCTACGAAATAACTCCTGAAATCTCAGAATCCGCCGAGGATTTATCTGAGGAAACTCCGGACGAAACACTTTCCGAAATACCAACGGAAACGCTGACGGATACACCAACGGATACACCAACAGAATAAAAAAAGGGACTGCCAAAAAACGCAGTCCCTTAATTTTTGTTCTTATTCTTTTTTACCAACTGCGAAGCCTTTCTTCTGCCAAACGAATACGTGTGTCGGAAAGGCCGCGTGTAGTACCAGAAATTAACATATGCTCTGTATAAAAACGAATCCACCGTATACGTTTTACCCTTGCGGAAAAAGCCCGTCATCACGGCGATGATCTGATCGTCGCGGATGCCCTTTTCCTTGGCGAACTGATTGTCTCCGCACATCACATATGAACCGTCGCGGCAAAAATCAATTACGCGGTGCAGAACGTACTGTCCGTTATCCCTGCGGTAGAGCGGAACGTCAAACAAATGCAGACGCTTGCCCTCCGTTCCCTTGAGCACCACAACGTCCTCGCCGTCGCGCAGCATAGGAAGCATACTGGTGCCGTTTGGGGTAAAGGTGACCGTGCCTCCGGCTTTCAGCTTTTCGGATATGATAGCGATTACATCTTCGAGCTGAACCTCTTTATTCAAGGACATCGGCATCCTTCGCTTTCTGAATGAAAATATCTACGTCGGCTGCCGCCTTCTCCGGCGAAACCTCGTATTCCGCAAGAAGATTTTCTATAAGCTCTTCCCTGCTTGTGCCCTTCTGCATTCTCTCAAAAAGAAAGGCGCCTGTTTCGTTGAGCGTAATAATTCCGTTGAAGTCAAGCGTCAGCTTGTTTACCGGAACTACCACGTATGAATCCGCTACCTTGCGGAGAACAAAATCACTCTTGATTTTCATAAATACACCACCTAACAGTGACATTATAATACACAAGCGCAAAAAAATCAAGGGTACAAAAGCGTACCCTTGACGTTAATGCTGTTTATTAATACATGCCGCCCATGTCGGGTGCTGCCGGAGCAGGAGGTGTAGCCTCCTTGATGTCCGCAACAAGGCTCTCGGTGGTGAGAACCATCGAAGCAACCGAGGAAGCGTTTTCAAGCGCGCTTCTGGTTACCTTGGTCGGGTCAACGATACCTGCTGCCACCATGTCGGTGTACTCCTCGGTGAGGGCGTTGAAACCGTAGCCAACCTTGTTCTCTCTCTTGATGTTCTCGGCAATCACGCTGCCCTCAAGACCGGCGTTTGCGGCGATCTGACGGAGCGGCTCCTCGAGCGCCTTGAGAACGATCTTTGCGCCTGTCTTTGCGTCGCCCTCGAGAGTATCAACAAACTCTGCAACTGCGGGAATAGCGTTCATGCAGGCAATACCGCCGCCGGCTACGATGCCTTCCTCAACAGCTGCCTTTGTTGCTGCGAGAGCGTCCTCGATGCGGAGCTTCTTCTCCTTCATCTCAACCTCTGTAGCAGCGCCGACCTTGATAACGGCTACGCCGCCTGCGAGCTTTGCGAGACGCTCCTGGAGCTTCTCGCGGTCAAAATCGGAGGTTGTGGTCTCGATCTGCTGACGGATCTGAGCAACTCTGCCCTTGATAGCGTCCTTGTCGCCTGCGCCGTCAACGATGATGGTGTTTTCCTTCTCAACCTTGACCTGACGGGCTGTGCCGAGCTGGTCAACAGTGGTGTCCTTGAGCTCAAGACCGAGGTCTGAGGTGATAACGGTGCCGCCTGTGAGAGTGGCGATATCCTGGAGCATTTCCTTGCGTCTGTCGCCGAAGCCGGGCGCCTTGACCGCAACGCAGGTGAAGGTGCCGCGGAGCTTGTTGAGCACGAGAGTTGTGAGAGCCTCACCCTCTACGTCCTCGGCGATGATAAGGAGCTTTCTGCCGGACTGTACGATCGCCTCGAGAAGCGGCAGGATTTCCTGAGTAGTTGTGATCTTCTTGTCAGTAATAAGGATAAGAGGATTGTCAAGCTCTGCAACCATCTTGTCGGTATCGGTTACCATGTAGGGTGCGATGTAGCCTCTGTCGAACATCATGCCCTCTACGACCTCGCTGTAGGTCTCGGCGGTCTTGCTCTCCTCGACGGTGATAACGCCGTCGGTGGTTACCTTCTCCATAGCCTCGGCAATAAGCTTGCCGATGAACTCGTCCTGTGAGGAAACGGTA
>CACYQK010000154.1:0-3180 GCA_902776495.1 uncultured Ruminococcus sp.
TGACGAACGTTTAGGCATAGATTTGTTCAAAAAGGAGGCTGCATAAATCCGCTGAATCTTTCAACATTATGCAAAAAGAGGATGGAAAACTCCACCCTCCGGTTTGTTGCGTATTGTTGCAAGCTTAACATTCAATAACTCATTCAAGGCCAAAGGCTGCCGCAAAATCTTTCGATTTGCGACAGCCCCTTCATTTTACACCTTCAGATCGGGGCGGCTTTTTGTATGGGGCAGGCATCATAGTATGTGCGTCTATATGTCTTTAGCTGTATAAAATAAAAATAAAAAGAGTGACCCTTAAGCCACTCTTTAATATTGGTCGGGATGACAAGACTTGAACTTGCGACTCCACGCCCCCCAGACGTGTGCGCTACCAAACTGCGCTACATCCCGATGCAACATCTTGTGCATAAAGCAAATTGATAAAAATATGCACATTTGGTATAATGATATTGATAATGGGAAGTTTCGGCTTTTTTAGAAATTCCCCGGACAAATATTTAGGAGTTGATAATTATGAACAGGAAAATAATCAGCATATTCCTTGTGCTCTGTCTGCTGGTTACCTCTGTCGCGGTGGGCAGCTTTGCCGTTACTGCCGCAAACGAGGATAACGACGAGGCTTTAGCTGCCGTGGGCAGTCAGGCGGCGCAGGATAAGATCCAGGGAGCGGTGGTGCTGCATTGCTTTGACTGGTCGTACAACAACATCAAGAATAATCTCAGCGCTATCAAGGCGGCGGGATACACGGCGGTCCAGACCTCGCCCGTACAGCCCCCGAAGGATTATAACTCGAGCTGGACGGATACCGACGGACAGTGGTGGAAGCTCTACCAGCCGACCGATATTTCGATCGCCAACGGCAACACCTGGCTCGGCACAAAGGCGGAGCTGAAGGCTCTTTGCACCGCGGCGGACAATTACGGAATCAAGGTCATCGTTGACATCGTCGCCAACCATATGGCGGATAACGGCCAAAAGCGCAACGGTATGGACAACGTGTCTTCTCAGGTCAACTCGACTTTAAGGAGCAACTCGAACTACTGGCACCTTGATAATATTATGGCGAACGACGATAACGACCGCTATAAAACGACCCACGGCTCGATCGAGATGCCCGACCTCAACACGGGCAACAGCTATATCCAGAACCGCTTCAAGTCGCTTCTTACCGAGTGCATAAACCTCGGCGTAGACGGTTTCCGCTTTGACGCCGCCAAGCACATCGAGCTTCCCACAGACCCCAGGGGCGCGAGCAACTTCTGGCCGGTAGTGATCAACGGCTCAAAGGGCGACAGGACAGACCTCTATTATTACGGCGAGATCCTAAACTATCCTGCCACGGATATAGAGAATTACACCGAGTATATGAGCGTTACCGACCATTGGTCGGGCGAACAGGTAATGTTTGCCGCCAACAATAAAAACGTCACCAGAATGGCGGACACTCACTACTACAAGGACGCTGCCGCCGACAAGAGCGTGCTCTGGTGCGAGTCGCACGATACATATATGGGCGGTGATACCAAAGGCGTCAGCGACGGCTCGATCGTCAAGGGCTGGGCGATAGTCGCGTCCCGTGCGGACGCTACCGCGCTGTTCTTCGCGAGACCTAATTCTACGATGGGCGCCGCGAGCACAAATACGACTTGGAAGTCCAAGGCTGTCACCGAGGTCAACAAGTTCAAGAACTTCTTTGACGGCACAGGCGAATCCGTCTCGGCAGAGAACAACTGCTGCTATAACGAGAGGGGCACAACGGGCGTTGTTATCAGCAGGCCCGCAGGCGGCGGTTCGGTATCGCTGACCGCCAAAAAGATGGAAGACGGCACATACAAGGATCAGGTTTCGGGCAGCACCTTCACTGTCGCTAACGGAAAGATCACCGGCACCGTCGGCTCAACCGGCGTAGCGGTCGTTTATAATACGAGCCAGAACCCGATCAAGCCCACAGAACCTCCCACGACCGAGGAGCCGACAACTACTACTCCGCCGAAGACTATCCTGCTCGGCGATGTTACCGGCGACGGAGTTATCTCGGTAGCCGACGCTACGGAGATCCAGCGCCACGCAAGCGAGATGATAAACCTCACAGGCGACAAGTTTATCGCGGCAGACGTCAGCCGCGACGGCATCGTAACAGTGCTTGACGCTACGGCGGTGCAGCGGTATGCGGGCGAGTTCACGTGGGGAACGGAATCCTGCGGAACGTACGTTGACGGATAAAACAATCGAATAAATAATGCGCTGTCATTCGCTAAAGGATGACAGCGTTTTTCATTGCAGCGTTTTTTTCGCCGTTGCAGAAACGTATAAGCAAAATCGTAGTTTAAAAAAGGCGGAGTGCCCGCGGGGGCTTCCCCACGACCGGGCAGAATTTACAAAATAAAAGTTTTAAATTGTGTAAAATACAAATTGATATAAATGTTCACTTCTGTTATCATATTAACGATAATGGGATAAGATGGCTTTTGCCCTCTTTACGACCCTGAAAAGATTATTTAGGAGTGAGAAATTTGAACAAAAAAATCATAAGCGTAACACTTGTGCTTTGTATGCTGCTTTCCTCAATAGCGGTGGGCGGCTTTGTCACCAACGCGGCGTCCGATGAAGCGGAAACGGTCTCGGCGGCGTCGGGCAGTCAGGGAGCGCAGAGCAAAGTCCAGGGAGCGGCGGTGCTGCATTGCTTCGACTGGTCATACAACAACATCAAAGCAAACTTAAAGGCGATCGCCGACGCGGGCTATACCGCGGTACAGACTTCACCTGTACAGAAGCCCAAGGATTACAGCTCAAGCTGGACAGACCAGGGCGGACAGTGGTGGAAGCTCTATCAGCCCATCACCGTATCCATTGCGGACGGCGGCACATGGCTCGGAACAAAGTCCGAGCTCAAGGCTCTCTGCACCGAGGCTGACAAGTACGGCATCAAGGTGATTGTCGACATCGTCGCTAACCATATGGCGGACAACGGATTAAAGCGCAACGGTATGGACAACGTATCCTCGCAGGTAGAGTCAACGATCAGGAGCAATTCAAGCTACTGGCACCTTGAGGATATTCACGCCGACAACGATAACGACCGCTACCACGTCACCCACGGCGCAATTGATTTGCCGGATCTCAACACGGGCAACAGCTACATCCAGAACAGATACAAGCAGCTTTGTATCGACTGCA
>CACYQK010000155.1:0-3844 GCA_902776495.1 uncultured Ruminococcus sp.
CGCGGCGATTCCCACTTCCGTGGAGGAGGATCTGATCATGAGCCTGTCCAACAAGCTCGTATGCTTTGTAAAAAAGACCTCGGAGCTTGAGGACGCGGTGATGAACGCGGGCAGCTTTGACGGCGATCCGCTCGCACGCGCGACCTTCTTCCGCGAAAACGTATTCGCGAAAATGCAGGAGCTCCGCGCAGTGGGCGATTCGATGGAGACCGAGACAGCCTCGGAATTCTGGCCCTATCCGTCCTACACCGAGCTGCTTTTCAGCGTCTGAGCGTATTTATCGGCGTTTTTGTCATTTGTGATGCGCTAATACCGTATCATGCGCGGCTCTTTTGATGGTTTAAACAAATTTCATTCAAAAATCTGTAAGTTCGGAACAAAAAACTCACAAGAATGTGTAATACTAATTCCTGATAGAAAGTAGACTAATAGTTTGCGAGGATATTTTTCGCAAGACAAGGCGAAGGACGCGGCAAGGCTGACGCCTTGCAAGGACGACAACGCAGTATTGCGGAAAATAGACCGCAAAGATTGTCTACTTTTTATTAGGTATTAGTATAAATCCTTGTGTATTTAACAAATCAGGCAATGATATTTCGAGTGCAAAAAATAAAAAAATTGCGAAAAACCCTTTACAAATCAAAATCTTAGTGATATAATCATAAACGTAAAATCGACGAATAGAAAAAGCGTATGTGCGCACTTCATCGTTGATTGCTCAATTATTTTCAAAAGGTGGTAGAAAACAATGAAAAAGGTATCAGTTATTCTTGCTGCGCTCCTTCTTGTTGCTGTTTCCGTTGTCTCAGCTTTTGCTGCAGGCATCAACGACAGCGAGCAGAAGGTCCTCGACGAGTTAAAGACCAGTGTTAAGATGCAGGGCACCGATATGTATTTGCCCGATTCTTACGTCAATCAGGCGGAGAACTATTTTAACACCATCGACATGACTGCCGGTCAGGCAGATCAGATGCTTGCGGTCATCAAGGACGGCAAGGCTCAGCTCGAGGCTACAGGCGCTAAGAACATCGCTGACTGCACTTTCGCTCAGAAGCAGGCTCTGATGGACACTATTAAGAAGGTCATGGCTCCCGTAAACGGAACCGCTTCCTATGACAAGTCCACCAAAGAAGTTACCCTTAAGGACGAGAAGGGCGAGGTTATCTTCAAGGCCGCTCCTACTCTTGTTGCTAAGGACGGCAAGCCCGGCGTTGACGCTGACGGCAAAAAGACCGACGGCGGCGTAATCAAGACCACAGGTGCTTCCGCTAATACTACTGCTATGGTAGTGGTCGGTGCGGCTGCTCTTATCGCGATCGCGGGCGGCGTCTTCTTCGTAGTGAAGAAGAGAGGCTAATGTCTGAGCACAGAAGACACAGACACAATAAAAAAGCTGGTGGGAAGAGTTTTGTGATTCTTCCCATTATCTTTTTTATAGGCATATTCACAGTATTGTATGTCGCGCTCGCGCCGACGTTCGATCCGTTGGCCTCCGCCGTCGGAACCTTGTTCTCCGACGCGGAGAAGGACTACTCCACATCATACAAGAATATCTTTGTGCCTGTGATCGAAGAAACTACCGTGAGCGCAGAGACAGATAAAAAGGGAGAATCATCGGAGACCCCGCAAAAGACCGTGGACGTCGAGGAGGTCGAATTCCCGAATTACGGCAATCAGTTCGGCGATATCCGCATTCCCGGCTGCGGCGTGGATTGCCCGCTTTTCCTCGGCGACGGTGATATCGCTCTGAGAAACGGCGCGGGCATCTACTACGGCAGCGGAATCCCCGGCTACGGCAAGACGATCCTTGTCGCCGGCCACAACAACACCTTCTTCAACGGTCTGAAAAACGCCGAGCCCGGTCAGGAGATCTATGTCCGCACCAGCTACGGCAATTTTGTCTACACCGTCAGGGAGACGGCTGTGGTCGAAGCGCTTGACGTTACGGCGTATGATCTCGCCGCGGATGAGGAAAGCCTGATCTTGTACACCTGCTATCCGTTCGATGAGATCGGTCTTACCACAAAAAGATTCTTTGTCTACGCCGATTTCACTTCAGGCGTGGTGATCGACAAGGATGCAGAATAAGGAGAATCGACATATATGAGCAAAAAACCAATGTCCAGCAGGGTCAGAGACATCGTTTTCGGTATCCTGTCTTTTTTTCTGTCCTTGCTGTTCACGCTGTTTTCCTTCATCCTTGTCATCGAATCAACGCTGATGAACAAGAACGCGTGGATCGACAATATGAACCGCAGCAACTACTTCATCGATAAGACCGATGAGGTGCGGGACAAGCTGAAGGATCTCACTTACGCGAGCGGCATCAAGGAGGACTTCTTTGACGGCTTCGTGGACGAGATTTTGGTGACGGAAGATACCTACAATTATATTGAAGGGTATTTTGAAGGAACAACAACGGTCATCGACGGCACAGCCTTCCGGCAGAAAATGTCTGTCGCGCTGGACGAATACGTAAAAAAAACAAACCAAAAGGTTGACTCCGAGCAGATCAGCGAGTTGATAAAGCAGGCGGAGCATATCTACACCGCGACCGTCGCCTTTGTCGGCTTCGGATCGCTTTCCGTCTATTTTCTGGCGGCTAAAAAAGTGTTGCCTCTGGTTTTGACCGGTATCATCATTCTGTCGCTGGGTTTGATCGCGGTGTTGTTCTTTTGCAATAAATGGAAGCACCGCGCGATAAAATACTTTTACTACGCGACCGGCGGCGCGTTTCTGGCTAATCTGGCGCTCTCTCTGTTTTTGTCAATATCGGGCGGAGCGAAAAACATCAATCTGGATTCAAGATCGGTCTATAATTTTGTTGTCAGCTTCGTAAACAGCGTAAACCTGTCATTCTGGATCTGCACTGCTTTATTCCTGCTATTTTCCGTAGCTCTGTATTTTGTTTACCTCAGATTGTTCAAAAATGCGTCCAAGAGGAGCGGCATATGATGCTGCTCTTTTTTTCGCATGATTTCACAGGAGGATAAGAATTGAGCACATTTTGAGACGGGAATAACAGGTATATTTGGTAATTTCAATAAAAAATAACAGGATAAAAGATTTTTGCGTCGATTTACTTGATTATTTTGAGTAAATAGTGTATCATATTCAAGATGAACGGCGTGCTATGTGCACTATATCCCCGGAATACAAGATAAGGTAGGTAGTAAAATGGAAGAAAAAGAAGAAGCAGTCCTTTCCTTCAAGGATATACTGGGCGTATTACGCAAGAATTTGATTTTTATAATCATCACATGTTTGGTTTTTTCGCTCGGCTCATTCTTTGTTACCAATTTTCTGGTGACAAAGCATTACACCTCGACTATTTCTCTATACGTAGAAACCGTTGATTTACAGCCGGATTCCCAGAACAGCGTATTCATTGAATATGCAGACCTATGCGCAGCGTCTGGTTTCAACATATATCAGAATGCTTGATACCACCTCTTTTTACACGGCAGTTTCCGAGAATCTCGATGAAAAGTATTCTCCCACGGAGCTAAGCAAGATGATAAAGTTCGAGAACGATGAGAACACCGAGATTTTTGATGTATTTATCACGACCAATTCCCCGACGGAATCAAAGCTGATCGGCGACGCCATCGGAGAGGTCGCGCCTGTTACGATCTCCAGTCTCCGCTCCAACGCGAACCTCAAGGTCTGCGATCCTGCGCAGATCCCGACCGAACCCTCCGCTCCCAATACTATGAAGAATGTTTTTGTCGCCTTTGCGATCGGTCTGCTGCTTGCGCTGTTGGTATCGTTCATTCGTTTCTTTGCCGATAAGAAAATCAAATTTGATGATGAAATGACCGAGATCATGGATATCCCGATTTTG
>CACYQK010000156.1:0-2968 GCA_902776495.1 uncultured Ruminococcus sp.
CATCGGAAAAATCATTTTTGCCCTTCAAAAAACGCATAACATACGCAAATAACAAAGCGCCGGGGAATTATCCTCGGCGCGGCTGCGTTAAAACAAGTATATTCTATTCGTTGTTCGGTCAAACCGGATAGAACATCATAAAATACGTTCCGAAATTTGTGTATGAGCCGACCATGAAGCTTGCTTGAGTAACCTTATGATTTAAGATCATCTCTTTGGGTCCATCCATACTGAACGCATCCACCCAGTATTTGGTCGTCCTTTTTTCACTTGTGGTCGAACAGGCTCCGCTGTAGGTCAGTTTTGAGTCTTTGGGGATTTGTGACACATCAAAGCCTACCTTTGTCAGATATTCGCGCCATGTCATGTCTTTGTAGTTTTCCTGAATATATTTCCAGAGGGCGCTGATATCGCTGTACGACATAGAATTTCTGCTCATATTTTCGATTTGCAAATAATCGAGGAATCCGGGACTCTGTCCGTATAATTCTTGACCGAAGACTTTCCAGCCTAAGAGCGAAGACCTGTACTCCCTTGAGGCAGTGCCCTTATTGACGAAGATAAATCTGCTTGTGTTTTTGAAGACGTCAAAATGGGCTGCCACGCTGTCGGCACGGTCGGCATAGAACATTTTGTCAGTGATTTCTGTGATCTCGGTGTTGATGTTGTTCATCGGTGAAATAACTTTGTTGTATCTGCTGAGCTGATTGGGATGTAACTTGGCGATATCTTCCTCAGTAAAGCCTGCGATGATCTGGTGTGCCTTTAAGCACTGAGCGCACATGCTGTAAGCGTACAAGCCGAGATAGATCACGCGGTTGACATAAGGATCAGCCCTGTCGAGCGCCTCGCCGCTGAACATGACCTTGGCGGTATAATCATCATAGATCACGCGGAACAGGTCGCGGTCGCCGCAGTCGGAGAAAGTAGAAGAACTAAGGGTATTCATGAAGTCCTCATACTGGAAGTAGACATTGTCCTTCTTGAGCCAGTCGGCGTTGTCGCCGATCAGATAAGCCATCTCGACAGCCTTTTCCTGATCGTTGAGGTCGTCGTTTTCGGAAATGCTTCTGAGCTGACGGTCGGTCGCCTTCATAGCGGTCATCAGGGAATCAAAGCTATCGCCCTTCTCAGCGATAACGCTCTGATTGACGATTTTTTTCTCGATCGCGTTGGTCGAATCGGTGATCTGCTTTTTGACCTCGACGAACTGTGTGCTGATCTCACTGCGAAGCTCGTTGATGTTGTTGTTGATATCCGTGAGAGATAGACCCTTCGGCATAAATGAGCCGATGATGCTGTCAAGCATCGGGGCGATAGCAGTGCCTCCGGGTATGCCGAGCTTGATTGCGGTTAAACCTGCCTGATATCCTGCATTGATGACGATGTCGGACGCCTTGTCACCGGTTGAAGGGAGAGTCGCGGCAGAAGCGCTTGTCATGGCTACTGTGCCTACGGATATGACAGTGATTGCGGAAAGGATCCCCGCTATGATTCTTGTTTTGATTCTGCTTGTATTTTTCATGATGATTTCTCCTTTTCGTTTTGATTTCGTTTTTCCTTTGTTATGGCTTTATTCTATCACCCTGACCTTTGCAACTTCTTTGCAAATATCTGTAAAAAAATTTATTTCTATTTTTCTCTTTTTGGAGCCATTATTAAAGGGATTCAGTTTTTCTCTTGAACACGACCACAGTATATCAGGTAACCTCTGACAAACCTCTTACAGATTTTAGAGTATTTTAAGAATCTTTTAAATACAAAACGTAGTAAAAGAACAAACAAAAAACAACAGCGTGCAGGCGGTGATTTTTCACTGCTTACACACTGTAATTCTATTATTTCAAATTCTTTACGCCTATTGTTTTTCCTCAACAAAAATCCCCGTCAGCCTCGGAACTCCAAAACGGTTGGTGAACCGCTCGCATTTACAGAGGAAGGAATAAAAGATATGCCGTCCCTGACCGCTGAGAGCTTCATAATTCCCTTGCCCCTTGGATAGGATGACATCCGCGTTGTCAAGGGCGCTCTTCGCTTCATCCGAGAGCATTCTATATACCGTTCCCGAAACGCCGATCCCGCTGGAGATGATCTCGGCTACGCTACCGATCCCCGCGTATTCTGCGTCCTCAACGGTCACGTCATTGAGCACCTCGCCACCGCGCACCATTACAGACAGCTTCAGCTGCGGATACTGCTTTTTGAGCTGCTCCAAAAAGAGCTTGTCGAGCACGATCTCGCCGCAGTTATCCGCCAACAGCAGCAGGCTTCCGGCAGTCTCGCACTGTTTGGCGAACGCTTCAAAGGTCTGCAAATCGTTGTCTGACAACTCTTCTCGCTCCAAAAGCGAAAGGAAGGTTTTCTCGTCCACGTCGCTCAACGCGCCGAAGTCGATGTAGTTGCCGGCTCGAGCGAATGAAAATGCCGTCAGCAGCGGATCGTCCGAGCTGTTGATTTCCTCTCTCAATGCGTCCTCCATAGATAGCACGAGGTCATTGTATTTTATTTTTTCGTCACGGAAAGACGCGACACTCCCGAAATATTTGAGGTAGATCTGATTGAACCGGTACACCAAATAAGGCGCGGGATCGTCATCAGTTCGATTATCAATGACCGCCTTTATCTCCGCCAGACACTCCTTGTTATCCGTCTTGCGAAGCTGCCTTTTATACAGGCACTCGGCGCAGCTTTCGATCACTCTCATATTGCTCACTCCCGATTCGTTCTGCTTTAATGATACCCGAAAAACCTCGGTTTGTCTATATATAAATCCTTAAGTGCAAGCGTTTTTCTGCTTGCTTAGGTATCGGTATGATATAGACAAATCCGGTTTTGTCTGTTATCATAAAAGCAGACAATCGAAAACAGGAAATGAGGATATATATGGTTGATTACGGCTTGAAAAACAGAGTAGCGCTGATCACGGGCGCGAACAATCCGCAGGGGATCGGGGCGGCTACAGCCCTTG
>CACYQK010000157.1:0-2929 GCA_902776495.1 uncultured Ruminococcus sp.
GCATATGATGTACTACAAAGTTATTACGGTAAGGTGTTTTTATGAAACAAAGCGTTAAAACAGTCGGCATCATCGGCGGCGACAAGCGGCAGCTTTACTTGGCTGATTTATTTATAAAAGACGGCTTTAAGGTGATTTTGGGCGGGTTCGATACTCTCAAAAGTGTGGGGGATATAGCGATAACAGATGTTGATTCGGCTCTCGAATACGGCGATATAATTATCCTTCCTCTGCCGTCGGTCAGGTCTGACGGAAGTATTAACGCGCCTTTTTCGCAGGGGAATATCTATCTTTCAGATGATCAGCTCGAGCTCATTATGACAAAGCCGATCTTTGCCTCTTTCAGCGAAAAGCTCCTCAGAGCCTATCCTAAGTTTAAAACCGCTCCCGTGTTCGACTACGCCTCACGCGAGGATTTTGCTATCCTAAACGCCGTGCCTACAGCCGAGGGCGCTATTGAGTACGCGATGTGCGCGTATGAGGGTACTATCGCGGGCAGCAGCTCGCTTGTCGCGGGGTTCGGCAGGATCGGCAAGATACTTGCCAATAAGCTCAAAGCTCTCGGCTCTAATGTTACAGTCAGCGCGAGAAAATTTGAAGACTTGGCGTTTATCAACGCGCTCGGCTACAAGGCTGAAAACACCGAGGAGCTAAAGCAGCTCAGCGGATACGACCTCGTTTTCAACACGATACCGGCTATGATCTTTGACGAAAATATGCTAAAAAACACCGACCGCGATACCCTGATAATCGACCTCGCCTCATCCCCGGGAGGAGTTGATTTTGAGGCGGCAAGGTCGCTCAAGATAGACGCACAGCGCGCGCTTTCGCTCCCGGGCAAGTGCGCGCCAAAAACTGCGGCGGAAATCATAAAACAAACCGTAAATTTAATAATTAAGGAGGTAAATTGGTGAAAAAGGCGACCATTGGTTTTGCAATGTGCGGCTCTTTTTGCACCTTTTCAAAGGCCTTTGAGCAAATGCAAAAGCTTGTGGACTCGGGCTATGACGTGATACCCATTATGTCATCAAATGCCTGCTCCACGGACACACGCTTTGGCAGGGCAGAGGAAAATGTAAAAAAAGCAGAAAAAATAACAGGTAAAAGCGTGCTCAAAACCTCTGTGGATACCGAGCCGATCGGGCCGAAGGATATGCTTGACCTGCTCATCATCGCGCCGTGTACGGGCAACACGCTCGCAAAGCTTTCGCTCGGAGTTACCGACACCTCGGTGACAATGGCTGCAAAGTCGCACCTGCGGGTGCAAAAACCCGTGCTTTTGTGCGTGGCGACAAACGATGCTCTTGGCGCGTCAGCGCAGAATATCGGCAGGCTGCTTAACACAAAGAACATCTATTTTGTGCCGCTAAAGCAGGACGACCCGATAAAAAAACCGAATTCTCTCGTAGCGGATTTTGAAAAGATAGAAGAATCCGCAGAACTCGCGCTAATCAAAAAACAAATTCAGCCGATATTTCAATAAATAATAATAATATACGCGGTGGGTATTGCTCCCGCCGCTTTTTTGTGGTACAATTAATCTGTATAAATATGACAGTGAGGTAATTTATGAAATATTGTAAAAAATGCAAGCGAATGTATAATGACAGCGAGCAATGCTGTACCAAGTGCAAAAAGCACTATCAGCTTGAAACTCTCGACGATCAGACCACGCCTGTTTATTTGACAACAGCCACAGGCTTTGAGCTCGACAGGATACAAGCTGCGCTCGAGGACAGCGGCATCCCGAGCACGTCGCAGCCGCAGGAAAAAGCTCTTTCTGCCGACGCGGTAACGGGCAACGACAAAACCGACAGGGATATTCTCGTTCCGTTCGCGGCTCTTGAAGAAGCACGCGATATATGCATCGGTATCGGCGCTATAAAACCCGACGGCGAGGAAGCGCAAATTGATGATCAGGACGTTGAGGACGCGGTTAATTCCGATATGGACGAGTACGAAGAGATGAGTCCCGCAAAGCGTACAACGGTAAAAATCATTTCGGTGATTTTGCTGATAATTATTGCGTGCCTTGTTATCTGGGGCACGGACGCCATAACAGGCTGGATCAAAGGCTTGTTTTAAAAAGTTAAGCGCAAGTTAAGAGGCTTCGTCGTTTGGTGCTTGACGGACGTTTTAAAAAACATAACTTGCGAAGCAATCTTCACTTGCGTCAGCAACCTTAACTTTGCAAAGCAAAATCTTAACTATTATTTAATGGGGGAATAAAAAATGAAAATAGAAACAAAATGCTTACATTCCGGCTATGAGCCTGAAAACGGAGAGCCCAGACAGATCCCGATATATCAGAGCACGACTTGGAAATACGCTTCCAGCGACGATATGGGCAAGCTCTTTGATTTAGAGGCGAGCGGATATTTTTACACCCGTCTCCAAAACCCGACAAATGACCTTGTAGCCTCAAAGTTAGCGGCTCTTGAAGGCGGCGTAGCGGCAATGCTTACCTCCAGCGGACAGGCGGCAAACTTCTTTGCGCTGTTCAATATCTGCGAGACAGGCAGCCACATCATCGCGTCATCCGCTATCTACGGCGGTACATATAATCTGCTCGGCGTTACTATGAAGAAGATGGGTATCGACGTAACCTTTGTCGATCAGGATCTTCCCGAGGAAGAGCTCGCAAAGCTGTTTAAGCCCAACACCCGCGCGGTATTCGGCGAGACGGTAACGAACCCGACCGTCACCGTGCTTGATATTGAAAAGTTTGCGCGTCTCGCGCACTCCCACGGAGTTCCGCTTATCATCGACAACACCTTTGCGACTCCCGTAAACTGCCGCCCGATCGAGTGGGGCGCTGACATAGTCACCCACTCGACCACAAAGTATATGGACGGTCATGCTGTCAGCGTAGGCGGCGCTATTATCGACAGCGGCAACTTTGACTGGATGGCTCACGCCGACAAATTCC
>CACYQK010000158.1:0-959 GCA_902776495.1 uncultured Ruminococcus sp.
TCAAAGGTCGCCCGCGATTACTTTGCGGAGAACGGCTTTGTTGAGATCGAGACCCCGATGATGATCAAGTCGACCCCCGAGGGCGCGCGCGATTACCTTGTTCCGTCGCGTATCCACAACGGCAAGTTCTACGCGCTGCCGCAGTCGCCGCAGATCTACAAGCAGCTTCTTATGGTTTCGGGCTTTGACCGCTACATACAGCTTGCGCGCTGCTTCCGCGATGAGGATCTGCGCGCCGACCGTCAGCCCGAATTCACCCAGATAGATATGGAGCTCTCGTTCGTTGACGTTGAGGATATCTTGGAGATCAACGAGGGCTTGCTCAAAAGATTGTTCAAAGAGATCCTCGGACAGGAGCTCGCGACTCCTTTCGAGCGTATGACATACAAGGACGCGGTCGAGAACTACGGCTCCGATAAGCCCGATATCCGCTTTGATATGAAGATACAGGATATTTCGGACATCGTTAAGGGCTGCGGCTTCGGCGTGTTCACCGGAGCTATCGAAAACGGCGGTTCGGTACGCGCGATAGTCGCCAAAAACGCCGCTTCGGTCTACACCAGAAAAGAGATAGATAAATTAACCGAATATGTCAGGGGCATCGGCGCAAAGGGACTCGCCTATGTAAGGTGGGTAGATGAGCCGAACGCCTCGTTCAAAAAGTTTATGACAGAGGATGAGCTCGGCGCGATCTATGAGCGCCTCGGCGCCGAAAAGGGCGATGTGATTTTGATCGTTGCCGACAAAAACAGCGTTGTGCTCCCGACTCTCGGCGCGCTCAGACTAAAGGTCGCAAAGAGGCTCGATATTATCCCCGACGAATTCAAGTTCCTCTGGATAGTCGACTTCCCGTTTTTTGAAAAGGACGAGGAGAGCGGCGAGTGGATCGCAATGCACCACCCGTTCACAATGCCCAAGGAGGAGTGTGTAGAGTACCTCGACACCGACCCCTCAAAGGT
>CACYQK010000158.1:975-6746 GCA_902776495.1 uncultured Ruminococcus sp.
GATTACGAGCTGCAGCAAAAGATGTTCCGCGCGCTCAAGCTCACCGATGAAGAGATCGAAGCAAAGTTCGGATTCCTTGTAGAGGCGTACAAGTACGGCGCTCCGCCCCACGGCGGAATGGGTATCGGTCTTGACCGCCTCGCGATGCTGATGTGCGGAACCGACAACCTCCGCGACGTTACCGCCTTCCCCAAGGTTCAAAACGCGAGCGAGCTTATGTCATCCTGTCCGTCGCCTGTTGATCAGGAGAGCCTTGACGTGCTCGGTATCTCGGTCAACGCAGCGGAAGAAACGGAATAAAGCCAAAAATTTAGTTTTTAATAAACAATCTTTAAATATATATTGCTTTTTAATCTGCAATATATTATTATAGTTATGTAAATGATCCGAGGGTTATAAAACCTCGAATAAATAAAAAAGGAGTTTTTACTATGGGTATTATCAGAGCAGCCGTTAACTCGGTAACAGGCGCGCTTGCCGATTCGTGGCTTGAAGTCATCGAGGCAGCGCCGATGGCGAACAATGACGTTATTGTTCCCGGTCAGGCTGTTGACCAGAAGGGCAGAAGCCAAAACAAAAAGGGCGGAGAGAACCTGGTTTCAAACGGTTCGATCATTCACGTTCTTGACAACCAGTTTATGATTATGGTTGACGGCGGAAAAATTGTGGACTACACCGCAGAGCCGGGCTACTTTAAGGTTGACAACAGCTCACTTCCCTCGCTCTTCAACGGTCAGTTCAAGGACTCTATCAAAGAGAGCTTCGGCCGTATCAGATACGGCGGAATCTCCTCTACCTCGCAGAGAGTTTTCTTTATCAACCTTCAGGAGATCAGGGGAATCAAGTTCGGTACACAGAATCCCATCCAGTATTTTGATAATTTCTATGAGTCGGAGCTGTTTATGCGCCTGCACGGCACATATTCGATCAAGATCACCGACCCGTTCAAGTTCTATATGGAGGTCATCCCCAGAGAGGTCATCACAAACAACCAGAAGTACACCTTTGAGATGCCCGCTATCCAGCAGTACAACGATGAGTTCGTCGCGGAGCTGAGCACGGCGTTCAACCAGTATTCAGCCGACGGCTTCCGCGTAAGCCACATCGCCTCAAAGACAAGAGAAATGGGCAAGTATATGGCGGACGCTCTCGATGAGGACTGGAACCAGCTCAGAGGCTTCCAGGTGCTCTCGGTCGGTATGCAGGCTCCCTCTTATGACGAAGAAAGCCAGCAGATCATCAACGAGCGCAGCAGAATGGCCTCTCAGGTCAGCTACCTCAAGGACGGCGCCAACCAGCAGGCTTATATGGCAAAGAGCGTCGGCGAAGGTATCAGCGGCGCGGGCAACAATCCCGGCGGCGCGGCGATCGGCTTTATGGGTATGAATATGGCTCAGAATATGGGCGCAGGCGTAATGGGCAGCTATATGCAGAATCCCCAGTACGGCACGCCTCAGCAGCAGGCTCCTCAGCAGCAACAGCCTCAGCAGACACAGCAGGCGGCTCCCGCTCAGGGCGGCTGGACTTGCGCGTGCGGCGCTGTAAATACAGGCAAATTCTGTTCTGAGTGCGGCAGCAAAAAACCCGACGCTCCCAAGAAGCGCTTCTGCACCAACTGCGGCGCAGAGCTTTCCGAAAACACAAAATTCTGCCCCGAATGCGGAACAAAAGCAGACTAACAGGAGAACCACAGGAGAGTAAATTATGGCTACACTTGAATATAAATGCCCAAGTTGCGGCGGCCCTCTGAAATTTAACCCCGAGACTCAAAACTTCACCTGCGAATACTGCTTTTCGAGTTTCTCGGACGCCCAGGTCCAGCAGATGTATTCTCAAAAGGAACAGCAGCAGACAAGGGACGAGCGCGAGGTTGAGCGTGCCGAGCAGCAAAAGGCTCAGGCGGCTCAGCAGGGCGAGGACAGCGGAGACTATGCCGTTTCCTACTCTTGCCCCAGCTGCGGAGCGGAGATCATAACCACCGCCTCAACGGCGGCGACACAGTGCGTTTACTGCCAGAACCCCGTTGTTCTCGGCGGCAGACTTTCGGGTGAGTTCAAGCCCGACACGGTTATCCCCTTTGAGATCGACAAGAAAAAGGCGATCGACGCTTTTATGAAGTTGTGCAAAAAGAGAAAGTTTTTGCCAAAGGGTTTTACGTCTTCAAAGCAGTTTGAGAAGATGCAGGGCGTATACTTCCCCTACTGGTATATTGACGAGCAAATGCGCTCGAGCGTGACCGCCACGGGTAAAACCGAACGCACGTGGACCTCGGGCAATCGTCGGTATACCGAAACCAGCACATACCGCCTCTACAGAACAGGCGATATTATGATCCAAAACGTCGCCGAAAGCGCCCTCAGAGTCACCGAGGAAAACAGCGAAAAGGCGGACATAAAGGTAAGTCAAAAAACAAAGCAGGAAATGCTCAACTGCGTTCACCCCTTTGATCTGAGCAAGGAAAGACCGTTTGCTATGAGCTATCTTTCGGGCTTCCAGGCGGAGAAAAGGGATATAAGTCAGCAGGATCTGACCGCTCAGGTCGCTCAGCGTATGGACGATTATGCAAAGACCCTGCTCCAGAATACAATGAACCAGTACTCGAGTATTTCGATTGAAGACTACAACGACGAGACCTTCAGCCAAAACTGGCGTTATTCGCTTTTGCCGGTATGGATCGTCACCTATAAATTCAACGGAGAGCTTTTGCCCTTTGCCATCAACGGCCAGACGGGCAAAACCTACGGCAAGCTTCCAATCGCGCTCGGAAAGGTTATCGGTATCGCCGCCGCTATAGCTGTTGTAATATTTATTCTTGTTACGTTGGGAGGTATGTTGTTCTTATGATCAAGCAGCTTTCCAAAAGAGTTTCAATTATTTTATGCGCCGCTTTTCTTGTCGCGCTTTCGGTTATGCCCGCCGT
Organism: uncultured Ruminococcus sp.; assembly: GCA_902776495.1. Lineage (GTDB taxonomy): Bacteria > Bacillota > Clostridia > Oscillospirales > Acutalibacteraceae > Ruminococcoides. Next base: position 3,896 of record CACYQK010000158.1, read on the forward strand.
TACCGATGACGCGGAGATATTCAGCGAAGAACAGTTCAAGACTCTTTGCACTACGGCTGAAAGCGCCGGAACAAAGACCGGTATACAAATAGCGATCCACTCAAGTGTCGACGGAGTGAATGCTGACGGTATGAAGGCGCATTATGATAATTATCATAATGCTAACGCGCATATCTACAGGTCGGATTGTGTATTGCTTGTATTTGACGCAAAATCTGGATACAGGACTATCCTGACCTACGGCTCGGCGCAAAAGGTCATCACCGACGGCAGTATCAAGGATATCCAAAAGGCGATGAAGCCCTACCTCGACAAGGGCGACAATTACAACGCCGCGTGTGAATTTTTGACTCAGGTCGAGAAGATCTACAGCGAGCCCAAGATCATAACTTCACTCAAAAAGGTAGGCTGGATCGGCGGTATCGCGGGCGTTGTTATCGCGATCATCTTTATCCTTGTAAATGTCGGAAGATATAAGTACAACGGCAAGGGCGGCACATACGACCTCAACAAGAACAGTCAGATGAACCTGCTCGACAGTCAGGATGTGTTTGTAAGCAAGCACACTACCTACACGGAGATACAAAGTTCGTCTAACAACTCCGGCGGCGGTTCTTCACCGGGAGGCGGAGACGCGTTCTAAAACTAAATAATCGTTTCTGACGGGAAAACTCTTATGACTTGACTCCGAAGCAAACATAAAAACAGGGATATACCCTGACTATGTTTATACAGCGGCGTCATTTTCGGCGCCGCTTTTACTTTTAAATAGGAAGAACACAATTATGGAAAATACAACAGAAAAACGCGTGGCGGTGATCAGCATTATAGTTGAGGAGTCCGACCGCGTGAACCAAATCAACGAGATACTTCACTCCGCGTCCGACTATATAATCGGCAGAATGGGAATACCATACAGAGAAAAGGATATCAGCATCATAAGTATCGTGATAGACGCGCCCGTGAACGTCATCAACAACGTCTCGGGCAAGCTCGGCAGGCTGTCGGGCGTGACCGCCAAAACGGCGTATTCAAAGGCTTGATATGGAAGTAATCAACATCATAGAAAAACTGAAAAAAGAGCAGACGGCAACAAAAGAAAAAAGAAGAGCTTGTTTTTCTGCTCGAAAATATAACCGACGAGGAAATGCAAGTCCTCAGGCGCAAGGCTCAGGTAACGGCTATTATGAACTTCCGCAAGGATATTTTTATCCGCGGTCTGATCGAGCTTTCAAGCTACTGCAAAAACGACTGTCTGTACTGCGGAATAAGGCGTTCAAACAAAAACGCAGTGCGCTACCGCCTGACAAAGGAGCAGATTTTAAAATGCTGCGACCTCGGCTATGAGCTGGGTTTCAGGACGTTCGTAATGCAGGGCGGCGAGGATCCGTATTTTACCGATGAGGTGATGTGCGATATAATCGGAGCGGTAAAGTCAAAATACCCCGACTGCGCTGTCACTCTGTCGCTCGGCGAGCGCGGTAAAGAGAGCTTTAAAAGGCTGTATGACGCTGGCGCGGACAGGTACCTTTTGCGCCACGAGACGGCGAACCCCGAACACTACAAAAAGCTCCACCCGCCCGAACTGAGCTACGAAAACCGGATCCGATCGCTCTATGAGTTAAAGGAGATCGGCTTTCAGACGGGCGCGGGCTTTATGGTAGGCTCGCCGTTCCAGACGTGTGAGGACTTGGCAAACGACCTGCTTTTTATTAAGGAACTAAAGCCGCAGATGTGCGGTATCGGTCCGTTTGTTCCGCACAGGGATACGGTGTTCGCAGACAAGCCTCACGGCAGTTTAAGAATGACGCTCATTTTGCTGTCGCTCATACGGCTGATGAACCCGAGGATATTGCTCCCGGCAACGACCGCGCTCGGTACTATCGACCCAAGGGGCAGGGAGCTCGGTATCTTGCACGGAGCGAACGTTGTAATGCCCAACCTCTCGCCAAAGGAGCACAGGGCGGATTATTCGCTTTACGACAACAAGATCTGCACGGGCGATGAAGCGGCGGAATGTATACGCTGCCTTTCGCGCAGGATGAATTCAATAGGATACAACATCGTCACCGACCGCGGCGATTATAAAGAATAAATGTAATTTTAAGGAGAATAAATATGGCAATCTACGACCCAAAATCACTAAAGGCAGAGGAGTTCATCAACGACGGAGAAATCGTCGATACCCTCAAATACGCCGATGAAAACAAAGATAATATGGAGCTTATCGACTCTATAATAGAAAAGGCAAAGCTCAGGAAAGGACTCAGCCACCGCGAGGCAAGCGTGCTGCTCGCCTGCGAGGACGAGGAAAAAACCAAGGAGATCTACGCCCTTGCCGAGCAGATCAAAAAAGACTTTTACGGCGACCGTATAGTAATGTTCGCGCCGCTTTACCTCTCAAACTACTGCGTGAACGGCTGCGTTTACTGCCCCTATCACTACAAAAACAAGCACATCTGCCGCAAAAAGCTGACTCAGGAGGAGGTAAAGGCAGAGGTCATCGCGCTTCAGGATATGGGTCACAAGCGCCTTGCTATCGAAGCAGGCGAGGATCCCGTCAACAACCCGATCGAGTATATCCTCGACTGCATCAAGACTATCTACTCTATCAAGCACAAAAACGGCGCTATCCGCCGCGTCAATGTAAACATAGCCGCCACCACGGTCGAGAACTACCAAAAGCTCCACGACGCGGGAATCGGCACCTACATTCTGTTCCAGGAGACTTATAATAAGAAGAGTTACGAGGAGCTTCATCCCACAGGTCCCAAGCACAACTACGATTACCACACCGAGGCTATGGACCGCGCTATGCAGGGCGGCATTGACGATGTCGGTCTCGGCGTTC
>CACYQK010000159.1:0-2912 GCA_902776495.1 uncultured Ruminococcus sp.
GAGGACGAGATGGCGGCTCTTTTTAAGGACTACGAGGGCGCGATTGAGAATACCCATAAAATTGCCGAACGATGTAACGTCGAGTTCGAGTTCGGAGTAAGAAAGCTTCCGCATTTTGACGTGCCTAATCACGAGGATCACCTCGAATATTTCAGAAGGCAGTGCTACAGCGGACTTTACAAACACTACGGCGACAATCCCGACCAAAAGCTGATCGACCGCCTTGAATACGAGATCAACACAATCAGCAAGATGGGCTTTGTCGATTACTACCTGATTGTCAACGACTTTGTGCAGTACGCAAAGTCAAACGGAATTCCCGTCGGACCCGGCAGAGGCTCGGGCGCAGGCTCATTATGCGCCTACTGCATCGGAATTACGGCGATTGATCCGATTAAGTACAACCTGCTCTTTGAGCGTTTCTTGAACCCCGAGCGCGTCAGTATGCCCGACTTTGATATCGACTTCTGCAACGTGCGCAGGGGAGAGGTTATCGACTACGTTGTGCGCAAGTACGGCGAGGACAGGGTGGCGCAGATCGTCACCTTCGGAACAATGGCGGCAAGAGCCGCGATCCGCGACGTCGGCAGGGTTATGGCTATGCCTTACGCCGCAGTTGACGCGGTGGCAAAGTTAGTGCCGTTTGAGCTTAATATCACGATAAAAAAGGCTCTGGGCGCAAGCTCCGAGCTAAAGGAAAAATATGACACCGACCCGCAGATAAAGACCCTGCTCGACTACGCAATGAGCATCGAGGGTATGCCGCGCCATTCGGGTATGCACGCCGCAGGCGTTGTTATCACAGAAAAGCCCGTGTCCGACTACGTTCCGCTCGCCAAAAACGACGACAACGTTGTCACCCAGTACACGATGACGACCCTCGAGGAGCTCGGACTTTTGAAGATGGATTTCCTCGGTTTGCGCAACCTCACCGTAATCGACGAAGCCGAAAAGCTTATAAAAAAAGTCAATCCCTCATATTCGTCCGATGATGTTAAAGAGGACGACAAGGCGGTGTTTGAGATGATCTCGCGCGGTGCTACCGAGGGAGTGTTCCAGTTTGAGAGCAGCGGTATGCGCAACGTGCTCACAAGGCTGAAACCCGACTGCATCGAGGACTTGATCGCGGTAGTATCACTCTACCGTCCGGGTCCGATGAACAGCATCCCGACCTACATCGAGTGCCGCCACAATCCGCAAAAGGTGCGCTACAAACACCCGCTCCTAAAGCCGATACTGGAGGTCACATACGGCTGTATCGTCTATCAGGAGCAGGTTATGCAGGTCTTGCGATCCCTCGCGGGCTACAGCCTCGGACGAGCTGACATCGTCCGCAGGGCGATGAGCAAAAAGAAACACGATGTTATGGAGCGCGAGCGCGAGGTGTTCATCAACGGCCTGACCGATGACGCCGGAAATGTTGTCGTAGAGGGCTGTTTGCGCCGCGGAGTCAGCCGCGAGATCGCCGTCTCCGTCTTTGATGAGATGGAGAGCTTTGCAAGCTACGCGTTCAACAAATCCCACGCCGCCGCATACGCCGCGGTATCTTACAAAACCGCGTGGCTCAAGTGCCATTATCCAAAGGAATATATGTCGGCTCTGCTCTCGAGCGTGCTCGACAATCAAAATAAGCTCGCCGTTTATATCTCCGAGTGCAAGAGCCTCGGGATCGGCGTTCTGCCGCCCGGAGTCAACGAAAGCGGGCTCGGCTTTACCGTAGACGGCAGCAATATCCGCTACGGACTGCTCGCGATAAAAAACCTCGGCAGGCAGTTTATCGAGCAGATAATCGCCGAGCGCAGATACAAGCCTTATGAGTCGCTCTACGATTTCTGCAACCGACTCTACGGCAAAAATATGAACTCCCGCGCGATAGAAAGCCTTATCAAGTGCGGAGCGTTTGACGGGCTCGGCGCGAACCGCCGCCAGCTTTTGCAGGTCTACTCAAAAATCATCAGCGATGTTGAGTACGAAAAAAAGCACAGCCTAAACGGCCAGATGTCTATCTTTGATATGGGTCTCAGCGATGAAGAAAAACGATCATCAGAGCCCGCTCTGCCCGACATCCCCGAGTACAGCAAGAGCGAGCTTTTGCAGATGGAGTACCAGATCGCGGGAATGTACCTCAGCGGCCACCCGATAGACGACTACACGGAATTTGCCAAGGCAATCAAAGCCGACCAAATCGGCATTATGGTCACCCACGAGGACAAGCGTTACTTTGACGGCAAAAAGGTTTCCGCTGTCTGCATAATCGCCAACATAAAAACCCAGATCACCAAGAACGGCAAGCTGATGGCGTTTGTCACCGCCGAGGACAGGACAGGCTCGATCGAGCTTGTTGTTTTCCCGAACGTATACGACAGGTGCGCGGCACTCCTCAACGAGGGCAACGCCGTCATCGTCCGCGGCAACCTCAGCTATAAAGAGAACGAGGAGCCGAAGATAATCTGCGACAGCATTGACAAGGCTCGCAAAAACGGCGAGGTCTCGGAAAATAATCCCTACAAAGAAGAACAGCCTGTTAAAAAGCCCGTGACTGATAATCCCTCCGCGCTTTATCTCAGGATAGACGACCTAAATACGCCGATGTATGAAAAGGCAAGGCGTGTGCTCGATATCTTTGAGGGCAGAACGCCCGTTATCTTCTACCTCACGGACACGAACCGCAAGGTCAAGGCGCCCACGCAGATGTGGGTAAGCCTCAATGATGTGATGATAAAGGAGCTGAAATTTCAGCTCGGGGAGAAGAACGTCGTTGTAAAGTGACAGCAAAGCTGTCATCCTGAGCGTAGCGAAGGATCTCATATCGAATGCAGACACTATCCGTGAGATTCTTCACTGCGTTCAGAATGACAGAGTATTTAGGGTTTAAGAAGGAATAAAATGATAATAGATTTTCACACACATAC
>CACYQK010000160.1:0-3356 GCA_902776495.1 uncultured Ruminococcus sp.
ACGCGCTCAGGAAAAAAATTATAGAGCTGAGGAATGAGCTTGATGAACAGACAAAAAAAGAATAAGGCTCCGCTTTTCAGCTTAAAAAATATTGTTATTGATTTTGTCAGGATAACCGGCGGACTTCCCGTGCTTTTGATACTAAGGCCGAAAAAGCGTTTTGCTTCCGAAAAGGCTAAGCAAAAGCTTCGCGGCGGCGCGCTGATTATCGCAAATCACACCGATTTTGTCGATCCCGTATATTTGATGTCCGCATTTTGGTACAGGCGGCATCATTTTATCGCAAGCGAGGAGGTTATGGACAGCAAGGCAGGCGGATTTTTACGTGCGTGCGGCTGTATCAGAATTGACCGAAACAACGTGACGATGAACACCCTTCGCGAGATTACGGGTAAGCTAAAGCAGGGCGAGATTGTGTCGATGTTTCCGCAGGGCAGAATCAGCTCAGGCGGCGACGAGGGCGCGTCGTTTAAGTCGGGCATGGTGCTTATGGCAATCCGAAGCGGAGCGCCGATTGTGCCTGTTTACATCAAGCCGAAAAAGAGCTTTTTCAGCAGGCTTCACGTGGTTGTGGGCGAGAGGGTAAGCGTAAAAGAGAAGAACAGCTTAAGAATTTGGATGATTAAGGAGATAATTATGATTACCGATACAAGAGAAAAATTCAGACCTTACACAAAGCCCGAGGATTTTGCGCGGATTATCGAGCGCGAAAGCGTAAGCGAAATGTGGGAAAGCTGTGTTAAAGAATTCGCGGATTTGGTCGCAATTCAGGACAATGAAACTTCCCATACATATTCGGAGCTTGAAGATGATGCGGCAAAGTTCAGAACTCTGCTGCTCGAAAAAACAGATGATGAACACAAAAGGGTAGCAATCCTCGCTCAGAACTCCTACGACTTTGTAAAGGCGTTTATCGCGGTTACAACCCTCGGACTGACGGCGGTAATTATGCCTGCCCACCTCGACAAAACCGCGGTTTTCGGCTGCTGTATGAAGTTCGGAATTTCCGCAGTTGTATATCAGGGCTCGCTTGAGGAGAGCGTTTCGCTTGCAAAGGATAAGCTCGGTCACATCGGCTTTATTGAGATTACCGAGACTTCGGATGTGCCGTCGCCTATGGTTAAGTGCGAGGCGAAAACGCCCTGCGTTATGATGTTCACAGGCGGCACGACAGGCAAGAGCAAGTGCGCTATGCTTTCAAACGGCGCGGTTATGCAGGGCACGGTCAACGGCTGCTACGGCGTTCACGATGTATTCAACCAGAGGTATCTGCTCGTGCTTCCCCTGTCGCACGTGTTCGGACTTATCCGCAACCTGATGACCTCGCTCTACACCGGCAGCACGCTGTTTATCTGCAAAAACAACAAGGATATGTTCCGCGATACCGCGGTGTTTAAGCCGACGATTATGGTTATGGTTCCGGCACTTGCCGAAATGGCGCTTACGCTGTCAAAGCAGTTCGGCAAAAATATGCTCGGAGACGATATGAAAACCATAATAGCAGGAGCGGCGGCTGTTCCGCCGTATCTCGTTCAGGAGTACGACAAGCTCGGAATCAAGCTTTTGCCGGGCTACGGACTTACCGAGTCGGCAAATTTGGTGTCGGGCAATCCCGAAAGCCTTAAATTCCCCGAGTCGGTCGGCTACCCATTCCCGAATCAGGAGCTTAAAATCGTAGACGGCGAGCTGTGGCTTAAGGGCAAAAATATGATGGACGGCTATGTCGGCGAGGAAGAAGCGGACGCTTATGAGGACGGCTGGTTCAAGACAGGCGACCTTGTCCGTATCGACGAAAACGGTCTGCTTTATATCACCGGCAGGATCAAGGAGATAATCGTGCTGCCCAGCGGCGAGAACGTATCTCCCGCGGAGCTCGAGACAAAGTTCAACGCGCTTCCGTTCATTCAGGATTCGCAGGTGTTTGAGGATATCGACGACGGCGGAAAGCATATTTTAGCGCTCGAGGTCGTGCCGAGAAAAACGGTTATCGCTAAAATGGATTTGGAAAATGTCGGAGAATTCATTACCGCCGAGCTTCAAAAGGTCAATTCCGCGCTGAACGCTTTTGAGCGCGTGAGCAGGATCACCATAAGAGAAACGGACTTTGAGAGAAGCCCGAGTATGAAGATTGTGAGATATAAAAAATGCTGATGACTAAACCTGAGATAATAGAAAAACTAAAGGATATTTTGCTTGTCGCCGACGGCGGCAACGCGGAGAAGATCAATAACGCGGACGAGAACACAAGGCTATTGGAGGACTTGGGACTCAACTCGGTCAATGTGCTCTACCTTGTTATCGCGATCGAGGAGGTCTTTGAGATCCGCTTTGACGACGACACGGGAGTGGATTCGTTCTCTACGGTAGGCGACGTTGCCGACTACATCGGAGGAAAGCTCAAATGAAGTGGGCACCGAACGACTGCAAAAGCGGAGATATGATAAGGATACGTCTCGGCTCTATCTACCACTACGGTATTTTTGTCAGCGAGGACGAGGTCATCCAGTTCGGATATCCGCCCCTGCCCGAGTTCAAGGATAAAAACCAAAGCATAACCGTTGACGCCGTAAACATCGACGAGTTTTCAAGCGGAAAGATCGTAGAGGTCGCCGTGCTTGACCGCAAGGAGAAAAAACGCCGCTTTGCTCCCGAAAAGACCGTGGAGATCGCCCGGTCAAAAATCGGCACGGGCGGCTATAATATCCTGCACAATAACTGTGAGCATTTTTGCTACGAGTGCGTTTTCGGCGTCAAAAAGAGCACGCAGGAGGAGTACATCCGCTCGATGTGGCAGAGTATGCTATTTAAGGACGGCAAGGATAACAGTCAGGATTGATATTATGATATTTCTTTATATTTTGCTCGGGCTGCTCGTGCTGTATATTATCTTTGCGGTGTTCCCCGCAATATTTCTGTTTCATTTCATTTTTTCACGCAAGGATAACAGCCCTAAGCTGACCGAGCGAGACCTGATCGGTACGCGTTACGAGCCGTATATGCAAGAGCTTGTGGCGGCGGACAGGTTCATCAGGAGCAAAATAACAGGCAAAGTAAAAATAACGGCGCGCGACGGCGAGATCATGACAGGCGATTATCTTGACAACGGGTCGGAGAACACCGTGATATTCGTCCACGGCTTCTGCGGCAACCCGATCAGTAACTTTTGTCTGCAGGCAAGGCATTTGTACGATATGGGCTTCAACGAGCTGTTCATCAACCAGCGCGCCCACGGCGAAAGCGGCGGAAAAAGGCACGGGCTGGGTTTGCTCGAGCAGTATGATGTCCTGAAATGGATAGAGCTTGAGGAAGAAAAGCCAAACGTAAAAAGCATACTTCTCTATGGCTCGTCAATGGGC
>CACYQK010000161.1:0-2885 GCA_902776495.1 uncultured Ruminococcus sp.
TCCTCGCCTGTTATCCTTACAATGTGTCTGATGATTTCTTCGCGCAACATAATGAAGCTGTTTTTATATTCAACCTTTTCACCGTATTCAAGTGCTCCCTTTCGAACGATAAACGCAATCTGTTTTCCGTTTTTAAGAAGATCACGGAAGCTATTCATCGCCAAGCTGAGTTCATCTTCGGTCGTGTCCTTTGAGATAATAAAGGACTTGACGTCCATATCCTCCATCAGTTTTACCGTGACTTCGCCCTGATAAATATGCTGCGGCTCGTCATGGACGCCGGGCTCGCCTCTCCAGCCGATAATAAAAATCATCGGGATAGCGTAAACCTTGTTATTTAATAATGACGCGAGCGGATTTATTATATTGCCCTCGCCGCTGTTTTGCATATACACCGCGGATATTTTCCCTGTTGCCAGGTTATACCCCGCCGCGAGAGCAACGCAGTTCCCCTCGTTTGCGGCTATAATATGATGTTTTTTATCTATACCGTACGTATTCATCAAATAATCGCAGAGCGGCTTTAACTGACTGTCAGGCACGCCCGTGTAAAAATCCGCTCCGATTATTTCTGTTAGTTTTTCTATCTTCATTTTTCCTCTTTAAAGCTCGTCGATCAAGGTGATTATATCCTTGAAAGGCATAAGCATTTCGTCCGCTTCAAGCGCTCTGTGGTTTACAAGGATCGATTCGGCAGCCTTTTTCATCGCGGGGAACGCAGCGCGCATAAGCTGGTTTGCGTAAATCACTATATTGACTCCATGCTTTTCAAGCTCATCCTCGGTCACGCAATTAAAGCTCGTGGGAACAACAACAAGCGTTGTGTTTTTGTCCTCGGCTCGGAACTTATCGCAAAACTCAAAAATCTCGACCGGATCGGTCTGACGGCTGTGTATCATAATTCCGTCGGCTCCCGCCTCAACATACGCGCGGGCGCGTTCAAGCGCGTCTTCCATTCCGCTTTCAAGAATAAGGCTCTCTATACGCGCAATGATCATAAAGTCATCGGTGAGCTGCGCCTTTTTGCCCGCGGCGATCTTCGCGCTGAAATTCTCGATCGTATCCTGCTTTTGGACGACCTCTGTACCAAACAACGAGTTCTTTTTCAAGCCTGTTTTATCTTCAATAATAACGGCAGAAACGCCGATCCTCTCGAGTGTTCTGATGTTGTAGACAAAGTGCTCGGTAAGTCCGCCGGTATCGCCGTCAAGGATGATCGGCTTGGTCGTTACCTCCATAATGTCTGAGATCGTGCGCAGACGCGCGGACATATCGACAAGCTCGATGTCGGGCTTGCCCCTGTCGGTACTGTCGCAGAGAGACGATACCCAAATAGCGTCGAACTGATCGAGCTTTCCGTGATTTTCAACAACGGTTTTTTCAGCTATCAAGCCTGTAAGTCCGCTGTGAGCCTCTATCGTCTTTACTATCGGGCACATTTTTATAAGGTCGCGCAGGCGCTTTCTGCGGTATTCCGGCATACTGAGCTTGTGCTTTAATCGAAGGTCGGTTTTGATTACATCCTCGTTTATGGTATAAGGAACCTCAACAAGCTTTCCGCCGTACTCTTCAAGCAGCTCTATAACGTGGTTTCTGATCGTTGCCTTGTAGCCCTTGCTCCAGTTGTCGCCGTGAACAATGTAATCCGGCTTTACTCTCGCAATCACATCGTCATAGTTCATACTGTTTTGTACGACTACCTTGTCTACGCATTTTATTGAACGGTACAGCTTGATACGCTCATCAAGCGGTATCGTCGGGTATTTATTGTAGCGGATAAGCTCCTCATCACTGAGAGCTCCGATAATAACTCTGCCGTGTTTTTTTGCTTCTTTTAACACTTTCAGATGTCCCTCGTGGATAACATCCGTACAAAAGCATGTATATGCAGTCCTCATAATATGACCCCTCATTATTTGTTATATCGAATCGGGATGCACACCCCGTAGTATTCAAGCGCCTCTTTAAAAACCTTGAAAAAGTCTTTTATATCCTGCTCGTCTATCGCTCCGAGCGCGCAGAGTCTAAATGTCTTTGCGTTGCTTATTTTGCCCGGGTAGATAGTGAACCCGCGCTCGTAGCAGTAGTCGTGGACCTTACTAAAATCCCAGTTGGGATCATCGGGATAGAGCGCAGAGACAACAAGTCCCGCCTGCTCATCGCGCTTGATAACGTCCTTAAACCCAAGCTCGTCCAACCCTTCGTGGATAGCGTTGAATACTCTTGTGTGGCGAGCCCACTTTGCCTGTTCTCCCTCTGCCCAATACTCATTCAGCGCCTGGATGGTCGCATAGATCGTCTGTACGGGCGGAGTAAAGTGCATTTCTCCCGTGCGCTCAAAGAAGTCGTACTGCATATACAGATTGCAGTAGTACGAGCGTTTGGGGAATTCCCTGCTCTTCTCGATTATACTTCTGTCGCCTACAACAAAGCTCAAACCTGTAAACGCCGTCAGCCCCTTTTGCGCGGACGCCATACAAAAGTCTATATTGTCTTTTTCGATGTCGATCGGTCGCATAGCGTAGGTACTTGTGGTATCAACCGTAAACACCGCGCCGTATTTGTGAGCAAGCGCGCCGAGTTCTCTGATCGGGTTCAATATTCCCGTACCCGTTTCGTTATGGGTGGTATGGACCAGAGCAATGTCGGGATTCTCCTTTAGTGTTTCCTCGACCTTTTCCAAATCGGGTCTTTCGTCAACAGGAAAACGCAGATCTATATGCGGCAACCCGTAGTACTGACAGACCTCGACCGCCCTCGCACTATACGCGCCGTTGTTTACCACCAATATCTTCTTATCGGCAGGTAAAAGCGAGTTGATACACACGTCGATATTTATCGTACCCGACCCGCAAAACAACACCGAGGTGTATTTATCCGGATCG
>CACYQK010000162.1:0-2856 GCA_902776495.1 uncultured Ruminococcus sp.
TCACCTCGCGCTGCTCCCTTATTCGGCAGACTAATAAAATATGTTTTATCAAACCGCTTTGCTTATGCAGGGCGGTTTTTTGTCGTGGAATTTAAAGCCTCTCCCGTCACTTGTTACGGGGGAGGTGGCATTTCGCTGTGCGAAATGACGGAGGGGGCGGCGTTTCCGTCAGCGCGAGTTTTCTATAGAAAGACTTGACAAATACCCCACAGGGGTATATAATAAAGCCATACAAAAATACCTACAGGGGGTATATTTATGGCTGATAGTAAAAAAATCGAAACCGAGGTCTGCGCCTGTCACAAGACAAAAAAGCGCGATGAGGCGGAGTACAAAAAACTGATAAACCGCCTCAACCGCATCGAGGGGCAGATCCGCGGCATAAAGCGTATGGTAGAAAACGACGCCTACTGCCCCGATATCCTTGTTCAGGCAGCGGCGGCAAACGCCGCGCTCAACGCCTTCAACAAAGAATTGCTCTCGAATCATATCCGCACCTGTGTTGCGAATGATATAAGAGAGGGCAAAGACGAAACGATCGACGAACTGATGGATACTCTGCAAAAGCTGATGAGGTGAATTATGAAGCAATTTGACGTTGGCGGAATGAGCTGCGCCGCCTGCTCCGCGCGGGTAGAAAAGGCGGTATCATCACTTGACGGCGTAAGCTCCTGCTCGGTCAGTCTGCTCACGAACTCAATGGGAGTCGAGGGTACCGCAGACCCTGCCGAGATAATCCGTGCGGTCGAAAACGCGGGCTATTCCGCCGCCGAAAAGGGAAGTAAAAAAGCGGAAAGCAATTCCGCAGACAATTTAAAAGATACCGAAAGCCCCAAGATATTAAAACGCCTGATAGCCTCGATCGGCTTTTTGCTCGTGTTGATGTATTTTTCAATGGGGCATATGATGCTCGGGCTGCCGCTCCCGCCGTTTTTTGAGGGCAACTGCGTCGCGATCGGCTTGATGCAGCTTTTGCTCGCGGCGATAGTTATGGTGATAAACCAAAAATTCTTTGTCAGCGGCATAAAGGGAGTGCTCCACCGCGCGCCAAATATGGACACACTCGTGGCGCTCGGCTCAGCCACCTCGTTCATCTACAGCACGGTGGTGTTGTTTTTGATGACCGCGGCGCCGGACAGAGCAACAGCGATGGGCTATATGAGTAACCTCTACTTTGAGTCAGCCGCGATGATCTTGACGCTTATAACCGTCGGCAAGCTGCTCGAAGCGCTGTCAAAGGGCAGAACGACCGACGCGCTGAAAAGCCTGATGAACCTTGCGCCTAAAACCGCGACGGTGCTCATCGACGGAAAAGAAACGACCGTTCCCGTTGAGCGGGTCAAAAGGGGAGACATCTTCGTCGTCCGCCCGGGCGGCAGCGTACCGGTTGACGGAATAATAATCGAGGGCTCTGCGGCGGTCGATGAATCGGCACTTACGGGCGAGAGCGTGCCGGTAGATAAAACCGTCGGCAGCGCGGTCTCAGCCGCTACGATTAATAAATCGGGCTTTATAAAATGCGAGGCTTCCCGCGTTGGCGAGGACACGACCCTCGCGCAGATAATAAAGACCGTCAGCGACGCCGCGGCGACAAAAGCGCCTATCGCGAAAATCGCCGACAAGGTATCGGGCGTATTCGTGCCGGTGGTTATCGGCATCGCGGCAATAACATTCATAGTCTGGCTGCTCGTCGGCGCGCCTGTCGGAACGGCGGTAACCAGGGCGGTATCTGTGCTCGTAATAAGCTGTCCGTGCGCGCTCGGGCTTGCAACGCCCGTGGCGATAATGGTTGGCAGCGGAGTCGGCGCAAAGCACGGCATATTGTTCAAGACCGCCGAATCGCTTGAGGAAACAGGAAAGCTAAAAATCATCGCGCTCGATAAAACCGGAACCGTCACCAAGGGCGAGCCCGTCGTGACCGACATAAAGCCGAACGGAATAACCGAAAACGAGCTTTTGTCCCTCGCGTATTCGCTCGAGAAAATGAGCGAGCATCCGCTCTCAAAGGCGATTAATTCATACGCGGAGGATAATAATATAAAGAGCGCAGCGGTCAAGAATTTTAAAAATCTGCCCGGCAACGGACTCTCCGCAGAGCTTGACGGCGAAGCTATGCGCGGCGGAAATTTAGGTTATATAAGCGAAAACTGCGATGTTCCCGATGAATTTAAGAGCGTTGCGGACGGGCTTTCCGGTGAGGGAAAAACGCCGTTATATTTCTCTAAAGGAAATAAACTTCTCGGCATTATCGCCGTTGCCGACGTGATAAAGCCCGACAGCAAAGAGGCGATCAGCCTGCTTGATTCGCAGGGAATGAGGGTAGTAATGCTCACCGGCGACAACGAAAAAACCGCCTCCGCTATCGCGGCTCAGGCAGGCATCGGCGAGGTTTTCGCGGGCATTTTGCCAAACGAAAAGGAAAGCGTTATCAAAAAACTCAGCGCTGACGGCAAGACCGCTATGGTCGGCGACGGCATCAACGACGCCCCCGCTTTGACGACAGCCGATATCGGTATCGCCATCGGCGCGGGAACAGACGTCGCGATCGACGCCGCGGACGTGGTGCTGATGAACAGCTCGCTGATCGGCGTGCCGAACGCCGTAAAGCTCGGGCGCGCCGTCCTGCGCAATATCCGCCAAAACCTGTTCTGGGCGTTCATCTACAACATCATCGGCATACCGCTCGCCGCGGGAGTGTTCATATCCGTCCTCGGCTGGGGAATGAACCCGATGTTCGGCGCGGCGGCAATGAGCCTGTCAAGCTTTTGCGTAGTCACAAACGCGCTGAGACTCAATTTTGTAAAGCTCAAAGAAATAAAAACAGAAAATAAACCGACAAAAATCAAGGAGGAAACC
>CACYQK010000163.1:0-2847 GCA_902776495.1 uncultured Ruminococcus sp.
GGTAAAGACATCGATTGGGTTACTAGTGTGGAACTCATAATATTCTTCCCTATAACTTGGCATTGGGAAAGAATAATACTTTAACTTATTCGTTTCACTTCTCATATAGGTGTTTTCGGTATAAGTCAGGATAAACGGGATGTTGTCGACCAATTCCTCGTCTTTTTCTTTCCAGTCCACATAGGCGCTGCCCGCGAGGATGGGATAGAACATATTTTCAAAGGCGGCTATCCTGTTTTCGATATTTTTCCTGAGCATTTTGGGGTAGTCCTTTACGGAACGGACAAACGCGTCCCTCAACCCGCGATACATATTCACCTTGCGCGCGTCGTTGTACCATATATCCTTGATACAGGTGTACCACTCCATAAACGCCGCGGCGGGCAAAGGATCGGATTCAACCGATTCTTTGATATTCGTTAAGCCGCTTCCTCGCAGCAAATTCTCTTTTTTTGCGATAGCGGCTTTTTCCGCGTAAAGCTGATGAAGCTCCACCGATAAACGGTCAAGCTCGTCAAAACGCTCCAGCTCCTCCGCTGTTGCGTTATCCCATTTTTCGCGGTCGTTTCCAAAGGTTTCCCTAAGCATAAAATCAGGACGGCTTTTTATGATGCACACATGGCGCTTTTGCTTTAAGTCCTTTGTTTTTCCCGAAACACATTCGTTAATGTCATAGATCGGCGTCCAACCGCGGGTCAGCTTTTCAACCACCCAGCGCTTATGCTCGACCCAAACAAGCTCCTTTCTGCACTGTTTGCCGCGCTCGCCGTCGCCGAGCTTTTCTGCAAAGCTTCGCGCCGCGTCGTTAATGTTATCATCATCAAGCTCAATGCCGATACTGTGCAGCTTTGATTTAAGCGCAAGAACATTTGCCACACAGGCGTTGTGATTGTATTTTTTCTTGAAATCGGCGCGAACCTTGCCGTAATCAAGATTCAGGCTTTTTTCCCAAATTAGATGAACGTTGAACGCCAGTCGTTCAATCTCGGAGTAAAACGGGGATTTTCCGATATTTTCGTCCATTCGGACGGCGCAGAGCCCATTCTGCTCTAATGCGTTTTGTGGGTTTTCGGCAACATAATTTATGCTGCACTTTAATCCCTGCTCATCAAAAGCTTCGCGGCACGCTTTTGCGGCGGATAAATTGAGCGAGTCATCCCCCATCGCTATAAAAATATAGTTTGGACGTTGGCTGCCGCCGCAAATCAAATCACGGATCACCCTTGTGTTTTCGTCTTGATCCTTTGCGCTGAATTTTTCTGTTTTAAATTCTATGCTGCCGTAAGGCTCCTCATCATAGGCTTCTCCGTCGACCGCGAAGAATTCTTTGATCCCCGGGCGAGCCGACAAATACAGCTCCTTATCCTTTTCCTCGTCCGAGACGACCGTAACGTTCAGATCAGTGTTTCGTATCTGACCCGCCTGAAGACAAACATCAAGAAAATGCTGTCCGTAACCGCCGAGTCCGATCGCCAAAACATTCAAGCTCTTTTCGTCTTTTTCCATATATTCATACAGAGGATGACGGAAGAGATGACACTGGATATCAAGCAGCGAATCCCTCTCGCTTTTTGTATCGAGATACGACTCAACATCCGCGAGGATCCATTTTTCTTTTAACGATCCGCCTCGGGCGATCTCCGTAGGCAGCGAATAGAAAAGCGCCTTGTTCAAATCTTCAAGCAACTCCTCGCAGCTGCGGTAACGCTGCTGACGCGGGCACAGGCTTTTCTTCAATATCTCTGCCAGCGCGGCGCGCAGACGCGGATGCGAGTTGGTATCCGAGGCCGTAATGAGCTCGGAATTATCCACAAGCTCGGAAAGCCTGTTGAAATAATCTTTGCGGTATATATATCCGTTTTGGGCGGTTTCTTGTGTGACGACGACAGCGTAAAACAACGTCGCGCCGATAGAAAAAATATCGGAGCGGTTGTCTGCTTTTGTGTGCAGCGCGTAAGGATCCATAAATCCCTCGGTACCGACCGCGGTATCATCAACGTCGAACACCGAACACACGGTATCTATATCAAACATCGAGAGCGTTTGGGTGAGCGTTTTGCCGCCGCGTTTTATAAAGCCGAAATTAGACGGTTTTATGTCCCTGTGGATCATCGCGGCGCTGTGGAGCGCTTCGATACACTCCGTCAAAGACTTTATTCCCGCGAGCACGGTCACAAGCTTTTGCTCGGGCTTTTCCGCCGGCGCGCTGTGTATGTCTTGACAAATCTTATCAAACGATTCCAACTCGGGCTCGGGCGACCAGATATAAACCGCATCGGAAGGAGTTCCGTCGGGGCGTATTCCGTGAAAAATCTCAAAATGCGGAATAAATGTGGCAAGGTCGCCGCCGCTGTTCTGCTTTAGCTCAAGCAGCTGACGGTATTGGTCAAGGTACTCCGCGGCTTTTTCGCGGTAACGCTCACACGCTGCGGGAAAGCCCTCCGAATACATAAGCTGGCCGTTCGGACGGCGCTCTAAGGCGTACATATCCTTGGGCCAAAACTCTTTTAGGATGCCCTTGCCGCTGTGCGAATAATTTGCCTCGTAGCAAATCACTGACGCACCCTCGCCGATATACCGTATATTTTTGAACTCCCTTGTAAAATGACCGTCTTCTCCCGCTCCGCAGAGAACGATGTCGTTCATCAGTTGTCTCATAATCAGTTTACTCCTTTACGCGCTGCGCAAATCCATAGCGATAAAGCTGTAATCGTCCGCACAGCTTTTGCCGCGCAACAATCCTTCCAGCGCGTCATAATCCTGCCGTATCAGCACGTTCTTTATCTGCCGCGTCATTCGGCAACGGCTGAAAAATTGCTTCCATGCGCCGTCCGAGCACACGATCAC
>CACYQK010000164.1:0-2838 GCA_902776495.1 uncultured Ruminococcus sp.
CGGCAGCGCGGGGGCGAAGTTTTCTCCCGTAGTTCACGCTGTTCCTATGGAAAGCCTGCACGACAGCTTTTCATCTGATGAGCTTATGGACTTTGACCGCAAGGTGCGCGAAGCCGCTCCAAACGCCAAATATGTTGTAGAGCCCAAGTTTGACGGGCTTTCTGTTTCCTGCGAATATCAAAACGGCGTTTTTGTCCGCGGCTCAACCCGAGGCGACGGCGTAACGGGCGAGGACGTCACCGAGAATTTGATGACGATTAAATCCCTGCCCAAGCGCATACCCGACGCTCCAGAATTTTTGGAGGTCAGAGGCGAGGTCTATATGTCCTTCAAGAGCTTTGAAAACCTCGTGAAGCGTCAGGAAGAAAACGAAGAAAAGCCCTCAAAAAATCCGCGCAATGCCGCGGCTGGCTCTCTCAGACAGAAAAACGCCAAAATCACCGCCGAGCGCGACCTTGACATAGCCGTGTTCAATATCCAGCAGGCTCGGGGCGTTACACTGACATCTCACGTTCAAAGCCTTGATTACCTTGCGCAGCTCGGCTTCCCGACAGCCTTTTACAAGGTATGCTCAACTATCGACGAGGTCATAGAGGAGATAAAAACTATCGGCGACAACCGCGGAAATTACGACTACGCGATAGACGGCGCGGTCGTTAAGGTCGACGATTTTGACCAGCGCGAGCTTATGGGCAGCACGGCAAAGTACCCCAAGTGGGCTGAGGCGTACAAATATCCGCCCGAGGAAAAGCCCACAAAGCTGCTCGAAGTCGAGATAAACGTAGGCAGAACGGGCGTTTTGACCCCCGTAGGCATCTTTGAGCCCGTGCTTCTTGCAGGCACGACCGTCAGCAGGGCGACGCTCCACAACAGGGATTTTATTGAAGAAAAGGGCATCTGCGTAGGCGATACGGTCATAATCCGCAAGGCGGGCGAGATAATCCCCGAGGTGTTGTCCGTCAAAGAACACGCGGAAAACGCCGTGCCGTATGAGTTCCCAAAGCTCTGCCCGAGCTGCGGCAGCCCCGTTTCTCAGGACGAGGGCGAGGCGGCTGTCCGCTGTACAAACACCGACTGCCCCGCGCAGCTTATGCGCCACCTCATCCACTTTGTAAGCCGCGACGCTATGGACATCGACGGCCTCGGACCCGCTGTTTTGGAACAGCTTGTAGATGAGGGGCTGATAAAATCCCCTGCCGACCTGTACAGACTCAGCGCGGACGATGTATCATCCTTAGAGCGCAAGGCGGAAAAATCCGCGAATAATCTTATCTCGGCTGTCGAAAAGTCAAAGCACAACGAGCTTTACAGGCTTATCTACGCGCTCGGTATAAGGAACATCGGGCTGAAAGCGGCAAAGCTCATCTGCGAAAATTTTGTGACCATAGACGACATTATGGCGGCAAAAGCAGAGGATTTTGAAAAAATCGAGGGCTTCGGAAGCATTATGGCGCAGAGCTTGGAGAATTACTTCTCGCTTGAAAGCACTGTTGAGCTTATTAATGAGCTAAAGTCCGTAGGGCTCGAGATGAAGCCGAGCGAACAGCGCCAAAAGGGCGGCAAATTTGAGGGTATGACCTTCGTGCTGACAGGCACGCTGCCGACAATGAAGCGCAGCGAGGCTTCAAAAATAATCGAAGCGAACGGCGGCAAAACAAGCTCGTCCGTCTCAAAAAAGACCGACTACGTCCTCGCCGGAGAGGACGCGGGCAGTAAGCTCACAAAGGCGCAGACCCTCGGCGTCACAATAATCTCCGAGCAGGAATTTTTGGATATGCTGAAATAATACGCTGAACGGTGGTTGATCCGGTGGAGTCAGGTGGAGTGGGGTGATTTAGCAAAGTCAAACTCCACCGGTTAAAAATGGCTTAACTATGCGGTTTTTAGCTGTTTTGGTGGAGTAGGTGACGTTTTTTAAACTTCTATGCAACTTTTTAAAATAAAGTAATATGCAGCGTAATAGAGAAAGAATAAAGAGATAAATTGAAAAGTTATAGATATGGAATTGAAAATAGTCCACCAACGCCACCAAAATTACCAATAACTGTCAACACAGACCTTCCGAGAAATCGGGAGGTCTATTTTTATGCTTGTCTGCATAGACTGTATCATTGGAAGTTACGGAGGAATGTTATGACAAAGGATAATCACAAAAAGTCTCTCGCGCTGAATTGCCTCAGCCCGCCTGTAAAAGCGGCTCTTGAACGCCATTTGGGCTTTATTGAGGACAGCGTTACCGATATACATCTGCGGCTGAGCCGCCCGATCGCGCTCACATCAATGGGCGAAAATTTTTATATCTCAAGCGGCGGCACGCTTTTGCGCAAGCCCTCGGACAAGGCTGTTGTTATAAATAAAGCCGACCTGAACGAAACATTCAACAGAATCTGCCGCTACTCGGTGTACAGCGTTCAGCGCGAGCTGACTAACGGCTTCGTCACCATCGCGGGCGGCCACAGGGCGGGTATCTGCGGAACTGCCGTTATGAATTCGGACAGCCTTACAAATATCCGCGACATAAGCTCAATAAATCTCAGGCTTTGCAGGGAAGTCACCGGCTGCTGTACAGAGCTGATCGCTTCAATCAAAAGCCCCGAAAAAGGCGTGCTGATCTGCGGCGAGCCCTGCTCGGGGAAGACGACTATCCTGCGCGACATTGCCCGTTATATTTCTATAAACGAAAATAAATCCGTTTCTCTTATCGACGAGAGGGGAGAGCTCGCGGCGGCTCTTGACGGAGAAAATCAAAACGACGTCGGCTTGTGCGACGTGTTCAGCCTTTACCCCAAGCACAGGGCGATCGAGCACGCTTTGCGTTGTATGTCGCCCGATTACATA
>CACYQK010000165.1:0-2835 GCA_902776495.1 uncultured Ruminococcus sp.
ATGCGAGTTAGACACCACCGCGTTGGCGATGCCCATGCGCTCAATGTTCGATAAAAGAATATTAGCGCGGCTTTTTACGATCTCGTTGCTCCAAAGCAGCCCGGTGCCGCACAGCTTCGCGCCGATCTGAGTGCTTTTGCCGCCCGGCGCGGCACAGAGGTCAAGCACAAGATCGCCCTGTTCCACCCCGAGCATTTCCACGGCTGAGGACGCGGAAGGCTCCTGGATATAAAACGCGCCCGCGTGGTGCAGCGGATGGTTTCCGAGCGACACGACCCCGTCCGGGATATAGAAGCCGTCCGCGCAGAACGGCGTCGGCTCAAGCGGAAAGCCGAGCAGACCGCG
Organism: uncultured Ruminococcus sp.; assembly: GCA_902776495.1. GTDB lineage: Bacteria > Bacillota > Clostridia > Oscillospirales > Acutalibacteraceae > Ruminococcoides. The sequence continues at coordinate 346 of CACYQK010000165.1, forward strand.
AAGCTTGTCCGCGCTGCATTTCAGCGTGTTGACGCGCAGCCCGCGAAAGCTGCGGTCACTGTTATAGATTTTTAAAAACGCGTCAAACTCGCCGCCGAGCAGCGTTTTCATCCGATTTAAAAATTGTTCCATGAATAATACCAAAATCCGCGTCAATACTATGGGTGTGATGAACGGAGGTGAACATCGTGAGCGATAAACATCAGACCACAAATAACGGCACGCAGAACTGCAGCGACTGCAAGGATTGCAAGGACTGCAAAAACACAAAGAATAAGAAAAACCAGTCGGCAAAGGGCTGACGGATTTCCGGTCGTCAGTTGGCAGTTGTGAGTTGATGGTTGCGTTTTGGGCGGATATTGAATCAAAGTTCGGGTCAAGATCTGAGCCTACGTTTTTTGATTCTCATTACGAATTACGCATTTAAACTGACAACTGACTGCTGACAACCGATCCTCAACTCAATAGCCGTATTCCTCGCCGATGATGATGACCTTTATCCTGTTGATGTGGCGCTGCTGTGCGCAGACGACGTAGTTGCAGCAGATCCTGCCGTCGCCGTGGCAGCCCTCGCAGAGCTCGGGGTTCTCTTTGTTAAGCGACACGCACTGTCCCTTTTTTGCGCAGTAGGTGTCGATGCCGAGCCTGATTGTGTTGGGCGGCGCCGCCTTTGTCTTGACGCGGTAGATCGCTTCACTAATATTCTTCACGAGCTTGTTCACGCCGCAGACGACTACCACGCTCTTGGGGCCGTAAAGGATAGCCGCCACGCGGTTAGAGTTGCCGTCAACGTTATAGAGCTCGCCGTTTTCGGTCAGGGCATTGGTGCTCGTAAAGAACGCGTCGGCGCAGAAGGTCTTGCGGTAGACCTCCTCGACCTCCTCGCGGGTGATGCCCTCGCGGCTGCGGTCAAGATAGTTGTAATCTGCAGACGCGATGAGCTCGTAAACGCCCGTCTGCTTCAGCGTTACCGAACCTCCGCTTGAGATAGTGTCGCCCTTGTTGATCAGGGTCTTGACAAGCTCGCGCGCCTCTTGTGAAGTCTCGCAAAAATACGGCTCCATCTTGTTGCGCCTGAGATTCTCCATAGTTTTGTCGATTCTTGCCTTTAATTCGTCGGTCATTTATATCACTCCGTTTTAGGTTTTGCGGTTATATTAATATTATAATACAAAACAAGCTTCAAAGCAAGGAGAAAGTTAAGTTTCCGCAGAATTAAAGGCTCCCCCAACGCTTTAGCTTTGGGGGAGGCTTTAAATGTAAAGAAAACCTTTAAATAATTAAACTCTACCCCTTAAACTCCATTCCAAAGTATTCCGCCACGGATTTTGCAAGCGCCCTTGCTATATTATCTATATTATCCCTTATCCACCTTGCGTCGTCGGGGTTGTCGTGGAAGGCGGTCTCTATGAGCACTGCCGGGGCTTTTGTCTTTTTAAGCTCCGCTAGGGACGAGCTCGGCACGAGCTTTATGTTCCCGGGCTCGCGGTAAATAGGCGCGTAGTTGCGCTTGATTATCTCGGCAAAGCGCTTTCCCTTTTGGCTTGTGGGGTAATAGTATATCTGCACGCCGGTGTTTTGACCGTACTGAGATTCGGGCGAGGCGTTACTGTGGATCGCCAAATGCAGGTCGTTAGCCCCCGCGTTGCTGTCGGCGATTATCTGCGAGAGGGTCTTGCTGCGGTCGTTGCGGTCAAAGTCTATGCCGCTTGCGCGAAGATAGGGCTCCATAGCGTCGGCGACAAGGTTCATATAGTATTCCTCCGTGCCGCCGTCAACATATCGGTTGAACTCCTGCGCGGAAGGGCTTAAAAAAATTTTTGGCATATGATCTCCTCCTTAACAATATCGGTACATTATATGTTTGCCGCTAAAAAAGGTTTATAAAACAGCGATTATAATTCTTTTACGCAATTAAGCGCAACAATATATATGATATTATATAAGCGATAGTATATACTTTTGTATATTTTATTAAAAAATCATGAAAGGAGAAATGCATTATGAAATGGGTATGCACAGTATGCGGTTATGTCTACGAGGGTCCTGAGCCTCCGGCACAGTGCCCTGTTTGCAAACAGCCCGCAGAAAAATTCAAGAAAATGGAAGAAGAGGCTGAGTACGCTACGGTCCATCTTCTCGGCGAAGGCAAAATGCACGACACAAGCGAGGACATCATCGCCGACCTCAGAGCTAATTTTGAGGGCGAGTGCAGCGAGGTAGGTATGTACCTTGCCATGGCGAGAGTTGCCGACAGAGAGGGCTATCCCGAGGTAGCCGAGGCGTTCAAGAGATACGCCTTTGAGGAGGCTGACCACGCTTCAAGATTCGCTGAGCTTTTGGGCGAAGTTCTCACCGACAGCACAGAGAAAAACCTCAAAATGCGCGCTGACGCGGAAGCAGGCGCCTGCGAGGGTAAGTTTGACCTTGCAAAGAGAGCAAAGGCAGCCGGACTCGACGCTATCCACGACACAGTTCACGAGATGGCAA
>CACYQK010000166.1:0-2832 GCA_902776495.1 uncultured Ruminococcus sp.
TATTTTCAACGAACTGCCAGCGGTAGCTCTGCTTGGGCAGTACGTCCTCTGTTCCTTTTATCTTCTTTGTAATAAGCGCCAATAATATCACTCCGTTTTTTGTTTACATATATATATCAATTTATTATACAACAAAATCTAACTCATTTCAATGTGTTTTGGGTAAAAATCGGCTTACTTTTAAAATCACCTTGCCCATTCCGAGGCTGTTGTCAGCGCTTTGCGGTTTTAAAAAGCAGTTGAAATATATTATTAAAAATGCTATAATCACAATAATTGCTCTGCATTGGCAGATTAAATACGGAAAACGGTTTCTGCATGAAACCGACGAGGTTTTATTATGAAGCGATTTTTTTCTCAATCTTTGCAATGGCTGTCGGCGCTTATGCTTGCCGTGCTGATTTGCAACGGCGTATTGTTTTTCTATAACCGCCCTACCGCGTTTATTGACAGAACAAAAGCGTCAACAAACACTATTTTTTATCCGGGCAGCACCATGCTCCACGGCACTGAGGGTCACGGCTACTACACCGCCGACCGCAACGGATATCTTAATCCCGATCTGCCGCGCGCAAAAAAGTACGCTGTACTGGTTGGAGCATCTCACACTCAGGGCGAGGAAGTAAGCGCGGGCGAACGCTACGCTGACGTGCTTAACAGCCGCTTATCGGACGGCTCCTCACTTGCCGCCTATGTCTGTGCGCAGGACGGACTGTTTTTGCCAAAAATCATTCAGAATTTCCGCGCCGTCACCGAGGAATTCCGCGACGCGCAGGCAATAGTAATTGAAACGGGTCACACGCAATACTCCTCCGACGAGCTTGAAAAAGCGATGGTTCAAAAGGAATTTGACGAAAAATATTTAGGCGCGAACATTGCGGCGCGAATGAGCGGAAAAGAGAAGCTTACTATCAAGGTAAAAGAAGCGTTTCCGTTTTACACCATCGCCAAAAACCAGATTACCGCTTACAAGGCAAAGGGACAGGAGCAGAGCGAAACAGGCGACGTTGACATAAAGGATTACTCGGAAAAAATGAACCGAGCGCTCGCCCTGATACGTTCCGAATGGAAAAAGCCGCTGATAATCATGTACCATCCCACCGTATCAGTTAATCCCGACGGAACCATGACCGCCCAAAAGGAAAAGACTGACGACGCATTTAAAAAGCTGTGCGCCGACAACGGAATAGATTTTGTTAACACAGGCTCGGTATTTGAAAAAGCGTACCGCGAAAACTACACCGTTCCGTATGGATTTTCGGACACTTCCATGGGCGCGGGACATTTGAACGCCGACGGTCACCGTTTGGTTGCCGACGCTCTGTACGGCAAATTAAAGGAGGTGCTTGCTCAGTGAATTTTATGACGCTCGGATTTGTGCTGTTTATGGCGGTACTGCTATCAGCTCTCAGATTCGTACTCTGAAACATGGTGTACAGATTATCGTTGCTACTCCAGGTCGTTTGGTTGATTTGATAGAGCGTGGAGTTGCACAGCTCGATCAGGTGCGCAATATTGTGCTTGATGAGGCTGACGAAATGCTGAATATGGGTTTCTCGGATAGTATCAATGCTATCTTTGAGCAGTTGCCCGAGGAGCACAACACTCTGCTATTCTCTGCTACTATGAGTAAGGAGGTGGAGCGAGTTGCCAAGAAATATCTTCACGACTACAAAGAGATTGTTGTAGGTAGCCGTAATGAGGGTGCCGAACACGTTAATCACATCTATTATCTTGTTCATAGCAAGGACAAGTATCTTGCTTTGAAGCGTATAGTAGATTATCATCCACGTATTTTTGCAATCATCTTCTGTCGCACAAAGATAGAAACTCAGGAGATAGCCGATAAACTGATCAAGGACGGATATAATGCCGAGGCTCTTCATGGTGATTTGAGTCAGCAGCAACGCGACCTCACCATGCAGAAATTCCGCAATCATAATGTGCAGTTCCTTGTAGCTACTGATGTGGCTGCACGTGGTCTTGATGTTGATGAACTCACACATGTCATCAACTATGGTTTGCCAGATGATATAGAGAGCTACACTCACCGTTCGGGACGTACTGGTCGTGCAGGACGAAATGGTACATCTATCAGCATTATCCACACAAAGGAAAAGTGGAAGGTTCGCCAGATAGAAAAGCAAATTGGTAAAGACTTTATAGATGGTAACCTGCCTGCACCTGAAGAGATATGCAAGAAGCAGCTCTATAAGGTGATGGACGACATCATGAAGACTGATGTTGATGATGAGCAGATTGCTCCTTATATGGAGGAGATAAACCGCCAGTTTGAGTTTATCGACAAGGAAGACATCATCAAGAAAATGGTAACAATCACCTTCGGTCGTTTTCTCGATTACTACAAGAATGCTCCTGTTATTGAGAAACCTACAGGTCGTTCTAAGGAAACTGGTAAGATGGGTAAGGACAAGGTTTCTGGAGGTCGCAGCAAGCATGAGGCTGAGGCAGGTTTTAAGCGTCTCTTTATAAATTTGGGTAAGGCTGATGGATTTTATCCAGGTGAGATAATGCAATACATCAACAAGCATGTTCGTGGACGTCAGGAAGTGGGACATATTGACCTCCTTCAGAAGTTCTCTTATATCGAGGTTCCTGAGGATGATGCCAAGAAAGTGATGAAAGCACTTAATGGAACAGTGTATAAGGGCCGAGAAGTGCGCTGTAATGACGCCGATGAGGCTGGACACGGTAGAACATCACGTGGTGCTGGTTCACGCTCTGAGCGCGCTTCTAAACGCGAAAATTCACGTCGTGATGATAGTTCTCGCAGTCATTCTTCTCGTCGTGGTGCTGATCGCAACAAAAACT
>CACYQK010000167.1:0-2822 GCA_902776495.1 uncultured Ruminococcus sp.
ACTTCTCGCTGATCTGGTTGGCAACATTCGCGCATTTCTGCGGGTCGTTGCCGTTTACGGTTATCGTTATGTAAAACGTGTTCTCGTTTACTTCCATAGTCACCGAGCAGCCGTCGTAAAGCGCTGTGATCTCATCCGAGTTCTGGAAAAGCGTAACGCAGATACCGGCGAGCGAGTTTGAACCGTTGATATCCGAGCTGAAGATTTTCTTCGCCTGCGCGTTGTTGCTTGAGTTATTGTTTGTGCCGTTGCCGTTTTGAGCGTCGGTCGGCTTTGTTGAATCCTGATCGGATACCTTTGCCTTATCGTAGTTCTGAACAAATATCATCGCGGAAGTGCTGTACATCGGCTTGACTATTATGCTTGAATACAAAAAGAATAACAGTCCCATTACAGCTGCCGCAGCGAGAATAAACACGATCCTGTGCAAAAGGATATCGAGTATTTTTTGAATCGTAATGTTTCCGGGCATTTTTGATCTCCTTTATGCTACACATTTATAGCGATTATAACATTCAATAGCTATTATAGTATAAGTGTTCGCTATTTTTATTCTTTTATAGAATTATCATAATAAAGTCAACAAAAAAATAAAGGAAAGCCTAAGCTCCGTCGCGGTGGCGACACCACAATTCGAGAATAAATACCGGAGTAATAGAAAAACTATTATTCCCGACCGCAAAATTCTACAAAAAAATAAAACCTCTCCTAAGCCAAAGCAATAGGAGAGGTAAATTAATTGGTTTAACCTACAACGTTGAGCAAAACGCCGGCGGCTACGGCGGAACCGATAACTCCGGCTACGTTCGGGCCCATGGCGTGCATAAGCAGGAAGTTGCCGGGGTTCTCCTGCTGACCGACCTTCTGCGAAACTCTCGCCGCCATCGGTACAGCCGAAACGCCCGCCGAGCCGATCAGCGGATTTATCTTGCCGCCCGTTACCTTGTACATTATCTTGCCGAACAGAATACCGAACGCCGTGCCCATACAGAACGCGATAAGTCCGAGCACGATGATCTTGATAGTGTCAAATTTAAGGAAATTCGTGCCCGAGGCGGTGGCGCCAACGGTGAGTCCGAGGAAGATCGTGATGATGTTCATAAGCTCGTTCTGCGCCGCCTTTGCGATACGGTCGACCACTCCCGACTCCTTGAACAGGTTGCCGAGCATAAGCATTCCGACAAGCGGAGCGGCGTCGGGCAGGAAGATCGCGATCACGATAACAACGATGACCGGGAACATTATCTTCTGTAATTTTGAGACGGGTCTGAGCTGTTCCATAACTACCGCGCGCTCCTTTTTTGTTGTGAGGAGCTTCATAATGGGCGGCTGGATTATCGGAACAAGCGCCATATATGAGTACGCCGCGATCGCGATAGAACCGAGCAGATGAGGCGCTAATTTGGTCGTGACGTAAATAGCCGTGGGGCCGTCCGCGCCGCCGATGATTCCGATAGCACCGGCTTCGCTCTCGGAAAAGCCGAGGAAGATCGCGCCCGTAAAGGTCACAAAAATGCCTATCTGCGCCGCCGCGCCGAGGATAAGGCTCTTGGGGTTGGCGATCAGCGGACCGAAGTCGGTCATACAACCGATGCCGAGGAAGATGAGCGGCGGATAGATACCGAGCTTGACGCCCTGATACAGATAGTACAGCAGGCCGCCGTAGGTCGGATTTTCGTAGTAAGTAACGCCGTTGACCACCTGAGTGGCGTGCCCGGCGGTGTTAAAGCCGGCGGCGTCCGCCTGTTCCTGAGTGAGCAGCTCAACCGACGGCGGGCTCATAATTTGCGGATACAGGTTTACGAGCAGCATACCGAAAGCGATCGGCAAAAGCAAAAGCGGCTCGTACTGTTTTTTTATTGCGAGATAAAGCAAAACGCACGAGATAGCTATCATCACGTAGTTTTGCCATGTCAGGTTCATAAGACCCGAGCTCTCAAAAATTCCCCTTACTGCGTTGAGGAAGCCGTTGATTATTTCCATTAATTACCTTCCTCCCTGCCTAAAACGGTCTTGTGTTTTCGATCACGCCTGCGTTCGCCCACGCGGAACGCTTAGCGCCCGATCTTTTTACGCTTTTGATCCTCACCTTTTCGCTGCCGCCGTACATAGCAGCAACAGCTGCCGAGATCACCGCGATGACCTCCCCGGGTATCTCGTCGCTCTCGGGCTCGGGAGGAGCCTCTCCGAAAACAGCCACTTCCGCGGCAGCAGGCTTTGAAGCTTTATCTGACTCTTTGGTTTTTTTGGACTTTTTGTTTTTCCCGATCACCAGTCCCGAGCGCTGCGCCTTGCTGACGATCACGCTGTAGATCTTGACTATTATTATCAGAAAAACAAGCATTGAAAATACGACCAAAAAGCCCGTAAGGATGACCTTTGCTGAGGAAACGCCCTTTTCCGCAAGCGAAAGCTCGCCGAGGATATTCATCGGCGCAAAAGCGGACAGCATATACCCCACCTCCATAAAATTAAATATCATATGTAGTTATTATACTGCAAATTAAATTTTATTTCAATAAGAAAATAAAAATAGTTCGTCGCGGCAACGTGACGTTGCATCCGGTTCGAGAAGATAGCTTTGCTTGATTTGAAATCTATCTAACATATATTCACACATAAAGGCTTGATAGAATACCAAAGTCTGGTTGAACACCTAACTTTGCCTAAACATTTAAAGGCTCCCCCAACGCACGATAGTGCTTTGGGAAATTCCCCCGTTGGGGCAATGTCGTCAACTTAAGAAAAATCACAACGGTCTTTGGTTTTGAGGGAACTTTTGGGATTTATGCTTAACAGCCCTTGTTTGAGATCTGTTGGGA
>CACYQK010000168.1:0-2806 GCA_902776495.1 uncultured Ruminococcus sp.
CGCTTGACGTAGGCGTTATCGTTATCAACGTAACCACGCTCGCGTTTATCGGCAATTACCTTAAAACGGGTATGCCGCTTGTAAACAAGTGCGTAACCGTTGACGGCTCGGCGGTAAAAGAGCCTAAGAATGTTATCGCGCCGATCGGTATGTCGATTGCAGATGTGCTCGAGCAATCGGGCGGAACAAAAAGCGAGGTAGCAAAGGCGCTCTACGGCGGACCGATGATGGGACTAGCCGTGCCGTCGCTCGATTCACCTATTTTAAAAAACACCAACGCAATTACCGCGATGGATATAAAGGAAGCAACTCCCCCAAAGACCACGCCCTGCATACGCTGCGGAGCGTGCCTTAACCACTGTCCGTTAAGGCTTGACCCGAGGGAGATTGCTCGCGCCTATAAGCTCGGCTCTGTCGAGGATTTGCAGACCTTGCACGTTGACCTGTGTATGGAGTGCGGCTGCTGCTCGTACATCTGTCCGGCTCACCGTCCGCTTGTGCAGACAAACAAGCTTGCAAAGGCGCTGTTAAGGGTTAATCAGGCTAAAAAGGAGGGCAAGTGATGAATAAGTTGATTTCATCGGTGTCGCCGCATTTTCACACGCCGCGCACCTCTCAAGGGATTATGCTCGACGTAATCATCGCGCTCTGCCCTGCGGCGATAGCCTCGGTAATTATCTTCGGCTGGCGCTCAATGCTCGTAATCGGCGTTTGCGTTCTCACCTGCGTGCTCTCGGAGTATCTCTTTGAAAAGCTCTGCAAGCGTGAAAACACAATTTCAGACCTTTCGGCGGTTGTAACGGGAATTTTACTTGCGTTCAACCTGCCTGTGACTATACCGGTTTGGCAGGCGGTAATCGGCAGCGTTGCCGCGATTATCGTCGTAAAACAGCTCTTCGGCGGAATCGGCCAGAACTTCGCCAACCCTGCCATCACCGCGAGAATTATTATGCTTGTGGCGTTCTCCGGAACAATGACAAAATGGGTTTCACCGTCGGGATTTTTCACCGACGTTGACGCGATTGCTTCGGCAACGCCCTTGGCGGCTGAGGCAAAGGGTGCGGCAATGCCGTCGTACTTAGATTTGTTCCTCGGCAACCACGGCGGCTCTCTCGGAGAAACCTGCGCCTTGGCGCTTATCATCGGCGGAATTTATTTGCTGATTAAGCGTGTTATAAGCTGGCACACGCCCGTGGCGTTCCTCGGAACCGTCGCGGTAATGTCGCTTATCTGCGGCAAGGATGTGCTCGGTCAGCTTCTCTCGGGCGGACTAATGCTCGCGGCGTTCTTTATGGCGACCGACTACGCGACAACGCCGTCCACAAAGTGGGGCAAAATCATCTTCGGCATCGGCTGCGGACTTATCACAATTTTAATCCGCTTCTGGGGCAACTACCCCGAGGGCGTAAGCTACTCAATTTTGATTATGAACATTTTGACGCCGTACATCTCCAAGCTGACGCGCTCAAAGCCCTTGATTGGGGGTGGTAAGCAGTGAAGGATATAATCAAGCCGATTGCGGTGCTCGCCGGAATTTGTTTGGTAGTAACCGCAGTGCTCGCTTACATCAACCTCGTAACCTCGCCGATTATCTCCGCGGCTGAGGAAGCGGCTGCCGAGCAGGCAAAAATGGAGGTTATGCCCGGGGCGAAAAGCTTTGAAGCCGTAAGCATTGAGCTCCCCGAGGGCGTGACCGAGGCGTATATCGCTGACAACGGCGGATATGTGTTTATGCTCAGCACAAAGGGCTACGGCGGAGAAATCAAGCTTATCTGCGGCGTTAACGCCGACGGAAGCGTTGCCGGAATTTCGACGCTTTCGCACAAGGAGACGAGCGGAATCGGCTCGAAGGTTGTTGAGGACAACTCGGGCTACCGCGAAAACTTCTACGGAAAAACCGCTGACAATTATTCGGAGGTTGACGCCGTGACGGGCGCGACAATCTCATCAAAGGCATACAAAAAGGCGCTTGACGGCGCATTTGAGGCGTATGAGCTTGCAAAGGAGGCGAAGTAATTGAACACACTGCAAAATTTTTCAAAGGGTTTGATTAAGGAAAACCCTGTTCTGGTGCTTGTTCTGGGAACCTGCCCTACTCTCGCCACCTCGACGAGCGTTACTAACGCACTCGGAATGGGCGCGGCGGCAACGGTGGTTCTGCTCTGCTCAAACATCGTAATCTCCGCTCTGCGCAAGATTATCCCCGACAAGGTTCGTATTCCGTGCTACATCGTGCTGATTGCAGGCTTCGTAACCGCGGTTCAAATGCTCGTAAAGGCGTTTGCTCCGGCGCTCGACAAATCGCTCGGAATTTACCTGCCGCTCATCGTTGTAAACTGCATTATCCTCGGCAGAGCCGAGATGTTCGCGAACAAAAACAAGGTGTTCGATTCCGCTGTTGACGGTCTCGGAATGGGCGCAGGCTTTACGCTGGCGCTTGTGCTGATGGCGACAATCCGCGAGGTTTTCGGCAACGGCACGTTTATGGGAATGTCAATTCCGGTGCTCAGCGACAACCACATTTCAATTCTTACAATGGCGCCCGGAGGCTTCTTTGTATTCGGTCTGCTGATTGCGGCGGTCAATAAGTTCTCCGCAAATAAGCCCAAGAAAAAGGAATTCGGCTGCGCAGGCTGTCCCTCGGCGGAAATCTGCGGAAAAGTAAGCTGCAACCCGCCTGCAAAGGAGGCTGCCGCTAATGACTAAACTTATCATCATACTGCTTTCGGCGGTATTCATCAACAACTATGTGCTGTCGCGTTTTTTGGGAATTTGTCCGTTTTTGGGTGTTTCAAAAAAGCTTGAT
>CACYQK010000169.1:0-3116 GCA_902776495.1 uncultured Ruminococcus sp.
ATACTCTGGATATTGCCGTCCGAAACCAAGCCGCGCACATTGATCTGTACGCCGAAGCGCTCGTAGATAAGCATAGCGAGCTTTATGCTTGAAATCGAGGTCAAACCGAAGTCCACAAACGGATCGGTAACGCCGAAGTCCGATGTGCCGATGACCTCGGCAACGATGCTCTGTATCTCTTTTTCGAGCACGTTAAGCGGAGCTGCGAGCTGATCTTTCTTTTCTGCTTTTGCCTTCGGCTCCGGCTTGGGAAGCGCTCTTCTGTTAACTTTTTGGTTCTGGTTGAGCGGTATACGGTCGATCTGCATCGTGACCGCGGGAACCATATAGGCGGGCTTGTCCTGCTTGATGAACTCGCCCATCGCTTCAACATCGACAGGCTCGTCGGAAACGACATACGCGGCTATATATTTGCCGCCGCCCGGCTCGTCAAACGCCTGTACGGTGGCGTCCTTTATTCCCGGGAACTTGCGGATAACGCCCTCGACCTCGCTGAGCTCGATGCGGAAGCCGCGGATCTTGACCTGACCGTCGTTTCTGCCGATAAGGCGTGCTCGTAGCCCTCTTCATCGGAGAACGGGTTTTTAATAAACACCTCGGCGTTCTTTTCGGGGCGGTTGAGGTAGCCTCTGCCGACCTGATGACCCGCGACGATCAGCTCGCCCGGCACGCCGAAGGGTACCCGCCTGAGCTGTTTGTCAACGACATACTGCTTCATATTGAACAGCGGCTTGCCGATGGGGACGCGGTCATAGAGCTTGTCCACGGGGTACATATGCGTAAAGATAGTGCACTCTGTGGGACCGTAGCCGTTGTACAGCTTAAATCCGCGCGGAGGCTCAACGGGAACAAGCTTTTCTCCCGCGGCAGATAGGTGATGCGGATTTTCCGCGTCGGGGAACAGCTCGGCGTATTGTCTGCCGACCTGAGTTGTCATAAAGGTGTGGGTGATTTTGTTTTCGGTAAAATATTTATTGATCTCGACAAGGTCAAGACGGATGCTCTCGTCGATTATATGCAGCTGGCCGCCGACAAGCAGCACGGGGTACATATCGAGCATATGGCAGTCAAAGCCGTAGCTCGCGTACGCCGAAGCGCGGCTTGTTTCGTCCATTTTATAGGTATTGATGTACCAGTTGCAGAAGCAGCACAGATTATGGTGCTCAAGCATAACGCCCTTGGGCACGCCTGTTGAACCCGAGGTGTAAAGCATAATGAACAGGTCGCCCGGGTCGGGATTTTCGCTTATCTTTTCCGCGTCGGGAAGGTTCGGGATCTCATCGGTATAGAGGACAGGGCCGTTGTAGCTCGGGATCTTGTCCATAAGCTCCCTGTCTGCAATAAGATACTTTGCGTCCGCGTCCTTTATCATGAATTCAAGGCGCTCGCTCGGATAGCTCGGGTCGAGCGGCTGATAACCCGCGCCCGACTTGTGGATACCGATAGCGGCGATGGGCATATACTCACAGCGCGGGATCAAGACTGACACCGCGTTGTTCTTGCCCACACCCTTGCTTTTGAGGAAAGCGGCGATATTCTCGGTTATTCTGTCGATCTCTTTGTATGTATAGCTTTTGTCGAGGTAAACCACCGCTGTGTTGTCGGGAGTTTTTTCTGCCTGACGGCGGAACATTGTCACGATATCGGTGATCTCGTAGTCAAATTCAAAGTGATTTTCTTCATCGAGCTTTTCAAGCTGGGCGTCGGTCAGCATATTGATCTCGCTGAGCTTTTCTTTGCCGAGCATCTCGGACAGAACTTTGTTGTAGCTCTCGAGCAGTCCGCGGATTATCTCGTCGTCATAGAGATCCTGCTGATAAAGGGTGTAAGCGACAAAGCTGTTGCCTCTTCTTCTGACGGTAAGCTCAAAAGCCGCCTTTGTATCCTTCATCGGCATCAAAACTATCTCTGATTCACAGCCGCAGAAGTCCATAGGCGGAATTATGTCGCCCTGATACGCAAACAGAACGCTCGCGTCCAGCTTCATATCCTCGCGGAAATCCGCGAACGAATACAAATCATTATTGCGGTTCAGAGAAATATGCTCGTCAAGCTTTTGCAGGAACTCAACGACCGGCTCATCTTCCGAAAAGTCGGCATATACGGGATATGTCTTTACAAACGCGCCGACGGTGTCGCTCATTCGCTCATCTCTGCCGTGGCGGTAGGTTGAAAACAGAGCCTGCTCGCTGCCCGAGTACTGCGACAGCACATAGGCGAAAGCGCCGTTGAATACCGTGCTGCGCCTTATTCCGTAAAGACGTGAAAACGCTTTGATCTGTTCCGAGTCTACATTTGTCAAGGGATAAATGATTTCCTTGGCGACAGGCTCACGGTCGGTTTTGTCGGTAAAAAGAGCGGAGTTGACGTCAGCGCCGCCAAAGGTCTCCTCAAAATACACCTTTGCTTTTTCATATTCTTCGGATTTGCGCAGCTGGGCTTCCTCCAGCGCGTAATCGTTGGCGGTGAATTCCTCCGGCTCAATCTCCTCGCCGAAGTACGCGCGGCTGATCTGCTCCGCAAGGATCCTGCACGACGTACCGTCAAAGACGATGTGGTGGATATCGAAAAACAGCGCGTTGCCCGCGGAGGATTTGATTATATAAAAGCGGAACAGGATATCATTTTGTAAATCAAAGGGCTTGACCAGTGAATACAAATCAAAATCGTCCGCTTCGATGATCTCAACATCCACGTCACAGTCGCGCAGATACTTATACGTTTCGCCGTTTTTGTCTGCGGCAAAGGCGGACTTCAGGCAGGGGTGAGCGTTGACAGCGGTTTTGATCGCGCCGCAAAGGCGGTCGATGTCTACCTCGCTGCCGAGCTCGATTTTCAGCGGTAAATTGTACGCGGTATTTTCTTTGGAAACCTGCTCCAAATACATACCGTACTCGGTTTTTGATAACGGGAACCGTTTCATCCTGTTTTCATCCTCTCTTATTCGATATTCAGCGCTTTGTTAAAGCCTGTAAGATTTATGATACTTGCAACGTTTTTGCTCAGATTTTTGAGTACAAGGCCGTCCTTTTTCTTCATTTCACGGTGGGCGACAACAACGACCCTCAGCCCCGCAGAGGAGATATAATCCACATTGGACATATCAAATATCATCT
>CACYQK010000170.1:0-2713 GCA_902776495.1 uncultured Ruminococcus sp.
AATGTTTCGGAAACTTGTTAATATACTGTTTATATATTAAAATCGTCAAGCTTTACCCAAACCATATCCTTTTTGGTAAAGGTCAGCTCGTTTTCGCCGCTGTGATCCTCAATGGTGATATTGCCGTCGGAATACGCTTTTAGCTTTCCGTCGAACTCCTTGCCGATGCCTTCGAGAGGACGGCGAAGCTTTACAAGTACATCGGCTCCGATATACTGCTCAAAGTGCTCATCCCTGACAAGCTCGCGCTCGATACCGGGCGAGCAGACCTCAAGGCAATATGAGCCGTCGATCGGATCAAGCTCATCAAGAGGCTCGTTTATCGCCCTCGACACCTTTTCGCAGTCGTTTATATCAACTCCGCCGGGCTTGTCGATAAACACCCTCAAATACCACTCGGCGCCCTCCTTGACGTAGCGAACGTCCCACAGGGAAAGTCCGAGCTCCTTTACAATAGGCTCGCAGAGCTGCCAAACCTTGGATACGGTAACTCCGCCCTTGCTTTTTGACATATTGACCTCCTCGATTGCTTGATTTGTTGATTTAAACTCAGGCGTTTTTCATAATGCCTAAACGCTTTTGTCATAAGCAAAGGAGCGGGCCGCTTGCCCACTCCTTAGTTTCAACATATTCAACATTAAGAATTATAGCACTACAAAAAAGAAAATGCAAGTGTTTTTCCTGATTTTAAGCCGCTTTTTTGATTTTTAGGGATATTATTTCAAATATTTTTAAAAAAAGTTTAAAAAACATTTGAAATTACACCATAGGTGTGTTATAATAACGCTGTTGCAAAAAACAGAATAGCTGCTGATATAGCTCAGGAGGTAGAGTGCGTCCTTGGTAAGGACGAGGTCACGGGTTCAAATCCCGTTATCAGCTCCATGGACAAAGGTATCCCATTTGGGATGCCTTTTTCTATTAACCTCTGCCAGAGATGATAACGGGATTTGAAGGTGACGAGAACGACCGCCGCCGGTGGCGGATGAAGGGAGTTCGAGGAGGCGGCTTTAGACGCGTTGATGAACGGCTATATTTCAAGCAGGAAGCGTGCCGACTAAAGGAAAGTAAAATCAGCCCGCATCCAAATCGGATGCGGGCTGCGATTTTATATCATTAATAATCTGAAAAAAATCAAAGGCAAGCCGTTACTTTGCTTTCGGCAGCTCGATTTTCGGCAGGCGGCGCGTGCAGCGGTCGGATACCTTGTAGGGTACGCCCTCCTGATCGAGTATCTCGCAGAAGCGCTCTAACGGCGCGCGCTTTTTGTCGACCAGCTGGAAGGTGATGCAGAACTTGTCCGACAGAGCGTTCAGCTCGAGCATCAGATCGCCGTCCGTGACGGTATACAGCCCCTTGATATGCCGATCTATCTCGCCCCAATCCATCTTTCCGACATAGCTTACCGTGCTGTTGTCGCGGGGATCGCTGCGGAAGGCGCTGTTGCTCAACGCGTATTTCTTCTTCGATTTAAGATCGGGCTGTTCGTCGATACCGTCGTGTACCTTTTGGAGTCTGACAAACCTCTCAACGCCCAGCTCCGGCTGGTTCTGCTTGATGATCGCGCCTCTGGCACGCATATTGAGCTTTTCGATGGATTCGTCCTTCATATCCCATTCGTAACGGATGTGGATAAAGCGAACAAAGTCGCGGTAGGTCTCGCTTGCTCCGATCTCGTCGCGATAATCCGCCGCGATCCTGACGGAGAGGTGGGTGTTTTTCTTTTCCTTGAAAATTTTTGTTCCCACCTTGACCATCATCGCCGCGAGGATGGTGTTCGGAGAGCCGTCGATACGCGCCGCGTACTCCATAAATTCTTTGGTCGGGATCTCAACCTGATAGTAGTAGCAATCCTTGACAAACGGATTGAACAAATACTTGAGCGTTCTCATTATCGCGAGGTTCGAGTCGCCGCCGTCATAGCGGTAGATCGGCTCGTCCTTGGGGAGCGAATCCACGTCGGGGTAGAATAGTTCGGCGTCAGTGACGGGTGAATCGGGGAACTTGAGATCCTTTGGCGCCGCAAGTTTGCCGTACTTTTTGACCATATATTGATACAGCGTCGTCTTGAGCCAAAACATTCCGCCGAAGGAACCGCAGATAGAGTGCGAAAAATTGAACCAGACGCAGTCGTCCTTATAGGTAAGCGCAACCAGATGACGGTTGACCTCATCACTGCCCAAGACCAGTCTTTCGTCCTTTTCAGGAAGCACGGCAATAGGTTTATCGTTATGGGTCAGGGTGTAGTTTTGCCCTTCGTCCAAGCCTACTTCTACGCTGAAATACGGAAATCTTTTGATCGCCTCCTGTGTCGCCTGATTTAGCATCTCTGCGTCAACGGGAGCGTCAAGCTGTACCTTGAACCTGACGGTAAAGGGCAGCTTGTCCATATATTCATATAACAGATACATATCGGGATTTTTACTCATAATTCACTTTGTTCCTTTTCTATTTCTATGTGTAAGCATTATAATCTATTTTTCAGGATTTTGCAATATTTTTCCGCAAATTTATGAATTATTGTTCCATTGAACAAGGCATCCCATTTGGGATGCCTTTATTTTATCCTTATCAAGCGGACGTTATTGCGCCGCATTTCTTTGCTCTATTTGATTTAAATAGCAGCTGTCCTATCCTCTCATTCACCTTCCAAATCGCTGAGTCTGTGGTTTGCTACCTTGATTTTTTCGTCGAGGATATTTATGGATTCCTC
>CACYQK010000171.1:0-2973 GCA_902776495.1 uncultured Ruminococcus sp.
GTTCTTGATTTTCTGGTCTTTACCATAGGGATGTTTACAGTTACGACTTTTCCAACAGATCCTTGACCTTTATATGAGCATCATCAAGTCCAAGGGTTATTCCTTTGACGATCCCGTTTACAACGACGACGGTACAATCAACATGGAAGCTTCCAGACGCGTTGTATTCAAGTTCGTGCTCGATACAAAATAATTCAATAATCAGGCAGTTAACCCCCGGCGGAAACGTCGGGGGTTTTTGCACGTTATAATACAAGGTATAACAGGCAAAAGCAAAGGGAGAAACCGCATTGGTCTCTCCCCTATTATTATTCGGATAAAGATTTAGATCAGTCGAAATCGATTACTTCGCCTTTGATAGCTCTTTTTACCCATTCGTTAGCGTTGTCATTTTCAACCTTTTTGCCGTCTGCTGTGCAGGACTTAACAATACATCTGACACCGGCGATATCTCCGGCAGTAATGCTGAGCGCAAGCTTCTCGGACTTGCCGTCCTCAATCGAAAGCTCCACGTTGCTGCTGAAGGTATAAATCAGGTAGTTGATGTTGTAGGGTTTGAAATCGTCTGTCTTGATCGGCAGAATGTTGTTGTTGCTGTCGTATGCAACCGCGAAGATTTCTACATCGTTAACGGTCTTGCCGGAATCGTTCTTGAACTCAAATGTCAGCGCGTCCTTGCCGTATTTGCCGTCAGTATCAAAGTAATTCTTTTCAAGCTCTTTTTTGGTTACCTTAACGCCGAATGTGTCGCTGTTCTCAATTTCCTTGAGCTTGTCAACGTCTACGATCTGACCGCTGCTTCCGCCGATTTCCATGGTATCAACGCTCTTGCCGTCCATAGTTTCAACGTAGTTGGAACCGTCAACGTCGGTCTCGGAGGTGTTCCGGAACTGCTGGTTCTTACCGTCGAGCTTAATATCTCTTGTCTGATTTGTTGAGCCGTTTGTAAAGATGACGAACTCAACGCCGTCGGGCAAATCGAATGTATATGTGCTCGTCTCTCCGGTAACCGCCTTCATCTGCTTGCCTGGCCAATCTACCATTTTAGAGTTGTCCGACGACCAGTAGTAAACATACATTACGGTGCTGTTCCACTGAGTATCCTTGAACTGAACCGTGCTTGCCGAAAGCTTTGAAGCCTCAGTTTTTGCTTCGGTTGCCGCCTGTGACGACGAGGACGATGCTGATGACTGATTAGCTGGCGCCGACTGTCCGCAAGCGGCGAGAGAGCCCAGCATAGTTACTGCCATAAGCATCGCAAATAGTTTTTTCATTATAAATCTCCTCCAAAAATATATAAATTATATATAACCTGTTATTTTTATTATACCACTATAGCAAAAATTGTCAATATTGAAATTTATTTCATATAAGCGTCAGCGCAAAAAAACACCCGCCGAAACCGACGGGTGAAAAAGCGTTTTTAGGAAGATACTCCCAAAATAATGGTTACTATTCGCACGGCAAACAGCACGAACGATACCCACATAACGGGATGAACATCCTTGATTTTGCCGGTGATAAGCTTGAGGATGACCCACGCGATGATGCCGAACATAATGCCGTTAGCGATCGAGTAGGTAAAGGGCATAAAGATGATGGCAAAGAAGCCGCCGACTGTATCAGCGATATCGCTTTCGAGATCCATCTTAGTCACGTTCTTTATCATCAGCAGACCTACAAACACGAGCGCAGGAGTGGTTGCGAAGGAAGGAATAGCGAGGAAAACCGGATAAAGTGGTAAAGCCAGGATGAAGAGCACCGCCGAGGTAAGCGCGGTAAGACCGGTCTTGCCGCCCTCTGCAACGCCGGTAGTCGACTCAACGTAAGAGGTTACGGTTGATGTACCAAGTATAGAGCCGCTAACTGTACCGAGCGCGTCAGCCATAAGCGCTCTGCCGACTCTGGGAAGCTCGCCCTTTTCGTTAAGGAGCTTGCCCTCCTGAGCAACGCCGATAAGAGTGCCGACGGTGTCGAAGAGGTCAACAAAGAGGAAAGCGAACACGATTACCGCGAAGTTGACGCCGTTCTGAACAACGTAAGCGAAGTCGAACTTAAAGAAGGTGTTTTCAGCCATGGACTGAACTGGAGCAAAGACGGCATAGTTGCTGAAATCCGGGATAACGGAGACGCCCTGATACCAGCCGGTAAGCTGAGCGAAAATACCGAGAACCCATGTTGCGATAATACCGATAAGAATCGAGCCCTTGACCTTGAAGTGCCAGAGAGCCGCGGTGACGATAATACCGACGAGTGCGAGAATAAATTCGGGAGACGCAACATTGCCGAGCTTAACGAGGGTTGACGACGAAACGACCGCATCGCCTGTCTCGCTGACAGTAGCGAAAGCGTCTGTGGTAACAATACCGGCGCCTTTGAGGCCGACGATAACAATAAACAAACCGATACCTGCCGAAATGCCGAGCTTAAGGTTTTGGGGCACCTTGTTAACCAGAGTCTCTCTGAACCTGAAGAAAGAGAGAACGATGAAGATAACGCCCTCAAAAAGAATCGCAGTAAGGGCAACCTTCCACGGGTCGGTCACGCCCTGAGAGGCGAGCTGAGGTACGACCGAGAACGCAAAGTACGCGTTAAGACCCATACCGGAAGCGAGTACGACGGGATAGTTAGCGAAGAAAGCCATAATCAGGGTAGCGAACGCCGCAGAGATGGACGTCGCAGCGAAAATGGCATCGCTTCCAAAGAGAGTTCCTCCTCAAATTTTTTTCGGAAAAAGTTTTCCTAATAGAATTATATCAAATAATATAAATTTTTCAAGTACTTATTAGAATAATAAGTGAATTTGTGGAATTTTCAGGAGAAAATCTTGTCTTTAGGGATAAAAAAACAAAATATTTTTTCAAATAAATCTTGCCAAATCAAATTTATTATGATATAATAATTCTTGTGTCTGGGGGTATAGCTCAGTTGGGAGAGCGCTTGGTTCGCATTCAAGAGGTCAGGGGTTCGAAT
>CACYQK010000172.1:0-2693 GCA_902776495.1 uncultured Ruminococcus sp.
GTCTTTCGCTTTGATCTTCTTTTCCTCTCCGCGGATCAGGCGTTTTATGTTATCCTTGTGCTTTATGGTGACGAAAATGCCGATGATCAGCGCCGCCACGGTCGACAGGATAACATAGCTCAAGTGCCAGCCGTTGCCTGAAAGTGTATAGTCAAACAGGAAGGTCGCAAGGAACGTGTACGGTCCGTACATAATCGCACTGACAACGCTTCCGAGCGAGATTATCCTTGAGATAAAGAACAGGATAAGGAAGGTTCCCAAAATCATCAGGAAAACACGCCAGTCCTCGGTGAGCATAAGCGCCGCCGCAGACACAACTCCCTTGCCGCCCTTGAAGCGGAAGTAAATCGGGTACGAGTGGCCGAGTATGCAGAATATTCCCGCGAGGTACTTTCCGCAATTAACTATCTCGGTAGACAGAACGCCCTGTGAGTCGTATTGTGAGGCGAGGAAAGAAAAAATATATCCGCCGATAAGCACCGCCGCTACGCATTTTAAGGCGTCGAGCACAAGGGTGATGATAGCGGGTACCTTGCCGACAGAGCGCAGAACGTTAGTAAATCCGGCGTTACCGCTGCCGACTGTACGGATGTCGACCTTGCCCTTTGTCCAGAGCTTTGTCATAAGCACAGCGGGGTTGATACTGCCTAAAAGATAAGCGATAACTATTGTCAAAACACCTAAATACCAATATGAGCCAAAACTTTGAGTCAATGCGGATAAATAAGCGTCCACTACTTTTCTCCCCTTTCGCGAATGATGATCTTTATCGGTGTTCCGTCAAAGCAGAACGCCTCGCGTATGCGGTTTTCGAGATACCGCTGATATGAAAAATGGAACAGCTCCGCGTCGTTGCAGAAGAACACGAAGGTCGGCGGCTTTACGCCCGTTTGTGTAGCGTAAAAGACCTTTAGCCTTCTGCCCTTGTCCGAAGGAGGCTGAACGCGCGTTGTCGCCTGAGCCAAAAGGTCGTTGAGCATACCTGTCTTTATGCGCAGGCTCGCGTTCTCGTTAGAGGCAACTATCGCCTCAAAAAGCCTGTCTATCCTCTGCCCTGTTTTTGCCGAGATAAACACCTGCGGCGCGTAGGACATAAAGGCAAAGTCGCAGTCGAGCTTCTTTTTGAACTCGCGCATAGTCTTGTCGTTCTTCTCGATAGCGTCCCACTTGTTGACGGCGAGGATACACGCCCTGCCCGCGTCGTGAGCGAGTCCGGCAACCTTTGTATCCTGCTCGGTAATGCCCTCGGTGGCGTCGATCATTATAACGCAGACGTCAGATCGCTCTATCGCCATTTTGGCGCGGATGATACTGTACTTTTCGATATCGTCATAGATCTTGCTCTTGCGGCGAAGACCAGCGGTATCGGTAAAGTTGAATTTGCCGTAGTCGTTTTCTATCAGCGTGTCGATAGTGTCGCGCGTTGTGCCCGCGATGTCTGACACAATGCAGCGCTCGGAATCGGTTATTATATTGATAAGCGAGGACTTGCCGGCGTTGGGCTTGCCGATAACGGCTACGTTTATAACGCTTTCGTCCTCCTCCATACTCTCGTCATAATCGAGGTGCTCAAAAACGGCGTCGAGCATATCGCCCGTGCCGTGACCGTGAACGGAAGAAACGGGATAAGGCTCGCCCAGTCCGAGATTATAAAACTCGTAAAAATCAGGCGAAGGCTCGCCGATCGTATCGCACTTGTTTACGCAGAGAACTATCGGCTTGCCGGACTTCTGGAGCATTTGCGCGACATCCATATCGGTCGCGACAAGTCCGCTCTTTAGGTCGGTGACGAGGATGATTACATTAGCCGTGTCGATGGCGAGCTGAGCCTGACGGCGCATCTGAGAGAGAATAACGTCGTCGCTTTTGGGCTCGATACCGCCGGTGTCGACCACCATAGCCTTTTTGCCGCACCATTCGGTCTCGCCGTAAATACGGTCGCGGGTAACGCCGGGAGTATCGTCAACGATGGATATCCTCTGCCCTATCAACTTGTTAAACAGCGTGGACTTACCAACATTAGGTCTGCCCACGATGGCAATAACGGGTTTATTCATAATTTTACTCCGAATAAGACTAAAGGGCAACAGATATACTGTCGCCCGTTTAAATCATAAATAAAGATTAATCTTCTTTCTTTGCAACAACCTGTCTGCCCTTATACATACCGCAGTTTGTGCAAGCCTTGTGCGCTGCTGTAAGCTCGCCGCAGTTGGGACAAGTTGTGAGTGTGGGCGCGTCGAGCTTCCAAACTGTTGAACGTCTCGAGCTCTTTCTTGCGTGTGATGTTTTTCTTGTAGGTACTGCCATGACATAGACCTCCTTATATCTTTATTCTTCCATAAGCTGTTTTAATATCTCAAGCCTCGGGTCAACCGTTGTTTTGCTGCAGGAGCAATCACCGTCGTTGAGGTTTTTGCCGCACTGCGGACACAAGCCCTTGCAATCCTCTTTGCATAAAAACTTTTGAGGGTAGCTGAGGATGATGTCGGTCGTTACAACGTCGTCAAGCTCGAGAGTGTAATCGGGAGTTTCAATATAATCGTCATTGGTCTCATCAACCAAAGTCTGAACAAGCCTGTGCTCAAACACCTTTTTCTCAACGCCCTTGATCTCTGCCGAGCAGCGGTCGCAGGGACGCTCATAATCGTATTCACAGTTGAGCTTTAGTGTGATAAGGCTTGCGTGGTTGA
>CACYQK010000173.1:0-3773 GCA_902776495.1 uncultured Ruminococcus sp.
TCCACGGCCCCATCCTCACCGAGAACCTCGGCTACTACATCGGACTGTACAACACCTGGTCGTCCTATTCGGTAGAGAGCGACGGAATTATGATCGCCTACACCTCGGTTTACGGCAACACAAAGAAGGCTGTTATGCA
The DNA here is from genome assembly GCA_902776495.1 of uncultured Ruminococcus sp. Classification (GTDB taxonomy): domain Bacteria; phylum Bacillota; class Clostridia; order Oscillospirales; family Acutalibacteraceae; genus Ruminococcoides. Next base: position 140 of record CACYQK010000173.1, read on the forward strand.
GCTCGCCGACAAGCTCAGAGCAAAGGGCTGCCCCAAGGTTGTTGTAAACGACCTTGCACGTGAGGATATGGCAGAGTGCGTTGAGGACGCCTTCCGCTACGGCAGGATCGTGCTCGCCACCACCACCTATAACGCAGAGATCTTCCCCTTTATGCGCGAGTTCATCAACCACCTGACCGAGCGCAACTTCCAAAACAAGACTATCGGTCTTATCGAGAACGGCTCGTGGGCTCCGCTCGCCGCAAAGACTATGAAGAAAATGCTCGAGGGCTGCAAGAACCTCACATTTACCGATACGACCGTTAAAATTATGTCCGCTCTTAATGAGGAGAGCAGCGCTCAGCTCGAGGCTTTGGCTGAGGAGCTGTGTATGGACTATATGGCTCAAAACGACGACACCGCCGACAAGAACGATATGACGGCGCTGTTCCGCATCGGCTACGGTCTGTATGTTGTTACCTCGAACGACGGCAAAAAGGACAACGGACTCATCGTCAACACCGTTACCCAGGTAACCGACTCACCCAACCGCGTGGCGGTCTGCATCAACAAGCAGAACTATTCTCACCACGTTATAAAGCAGACGGGCATTATGAACGTCAATTGTTTGTCGGTAGAGGCTCCGTTCAGCGTGTTTGAAAACTTCGGCTTCCGGAGCGGTCAGAATGTAGACAAGTTCAAGGACTGCGAGCCGCTCAAATCCGACAACGGACTCGTGTTCCTCCCCCACTACATCAACGCGTTTATGTCGCTCAAGGTAGAGCAGTACATCGACCTCGACAGCCACGGAATGTTCATCTGCGAGGTGACAGAGGCAAGAGTCATCTCTGACAAAGAGACTATGACCTACACCTACTACCAAAACAACGTCAAGCCCAAGCCCCAGACCGAGGGCAAAAAGGGCTGGGTATGCAAGGTCTGCGGATATATCTACGAGGGCGACGAGCTCCCCGATGATTTCATCTGCCCGCTCTGCAAGCACGGCGTAGCGGACTTTGAACCCATAGAGTAAGCTAAATTCGCCTTTCGGCGAGCTTGAACAATTCAATTTTTATGCAGTTTAAAGGCTCCCGTGCGCAAGCACTTTAGGGGAGCTGTTAAATTAGTGTCACAACCTCCTTTTTGCCGCATATTATGTTAGCAGCGAAAGGAGAGTTTTTATGACCGACAATACACCAAAACCCTCGGGCGAGACTCCGTTCAAGCCCGAGTATCAGGAATATATTGACGAGAACAAGGGGCGCGGGTCGCTCAAAATCCAGGCAAGCGTAGCGCAGGACGCGTTCCCGATAAAAGATGTTTTTGTTGATGTTTCGATGATATACAAGGGAAAGCGGTATTCCCTTTACAACGACTCGACGGATTCCTCGGGGATCGTTAACGAGATAGTGCTGCCGTCAAAGCTCAGCGCCGAAAGTCAGAGCCCTCAGACAGCTCCGGACAGCGACACGCAGTACCTTATCTCGGCTTATCATCCGGGTTTTGAGGCGGTCGTGGACTGCCCCGTGAACATCTATGACAGGGTCGAGACTATCCTGCCGATAAGCCTTAACCCGCTCGGCATAGGATTGGAGCGATGATATGACCCCTGTTATCCCCTCTTACATCACGGTGCACCTTGGACGACCGAACCAGCCCGCCGAGAACGTTACCGTTCCGTTTACCGAGTACATCAAAAACGTGGCCTCGTCAGAGATTTATCCGACCTGGCCCGAAAACGCGATCAGGGCTAATATTTTGGCGCAGATCTCATTTGCGCTCAACCGCGTGTATACCGAATACTACCGCAGCCGCGGTTATGATTTTGACATCACTAACAACACCGCGATCGACCAGGCGTATAACAAAAACGGCGAGGTCTACGATAACATCAGCGCGATAGTGGATGAGATATTCAACAACTACCTTGTTCGCCGCGGGAATGTTGAGCCGCTTTACGCGCAGTTCTGCGACGGCTACACCACAAGCTGCAACGGGCTGTCTCAGTGGGGCAGCGTTACGCTCGCAAAGCGCGGGTTGTCGCCGCTCGAAATCATCCGCTATTATTACGGCGATGATGTTTCGGTCGTTTATAACGCTCCGGTCGGCGACAATACGCAGTCGTACCCGGGAACCGCGCTGCGGATAGGCTCGTTCGGCGATGACGTTGTGACGATCAAGCGCGAGCTCAACAGGATTTCGCAGAACTATCCCGCAATACCTAAGATTCAGTACATCAACGGCGTTTATGACCGCGAGACCGAGAGCGCCGTCAAAAAATTCCAGGAAATTTTCAACCTTGACGCGGACGGGATAGTCGGCAAAGCGACTTGGTACAAAATCAAGCAGATCTATGCCTCGGTCAAGCGGCTGTCCGAGCTGACGGGCGAAGGGCTTACTATATCTGAGGTTTCGCGGCGGTATACGCGCGAGCTGAGTATGGGCAGCCAGGGGCTTGACGTTGAGGCGCTGCAGTATTACCTCGCGTTTATCGGCTACTTTTATCCCGAGCTGCCGCCGATACCGATCACGGGCTTCTTCGGCGAGCTGACGCGCGACGCGGTTTTTACCTTTCAGAACAACTACGGCCTGCCCGTGACGGGCGTGGTAGACGCTAATGTTTTTAACAGGATAGAGCAGGTTTACAGGATGGTCGTCAGCGAGCTGCCGGCGAACTATCAGAGCGCGATCGGCGAGCCGTACCCGGGCAAATTCCTCGTTGAGGGCGACCGCGGCGAGAGCGTGCGGATAATTCAAGGGTACCTCAACAAAATCGGCGAGAATACTCCCGAGATACCCGCGATAGCTGTCGACGGTATCTTCGGTCCCAAGACAAAGGCGGCGGTCATCGCCTTTCAGCAATATCTGGGGATCGAACAGACGGGCGCGATCGGCCCCGTTGAATGGGCAGAGATCATCACACTCGGTAATAACCTGTGACGCATTAAAAAGGACAGTCCTGCTTTGGACTGCCCTTTTTTGGGGAAAGATGAGTAATAAAATGGACTGATTAAATCGAATCAAATGCTTCCGCCAAATCCTCAATTATATCGTCGATATGCTCTGTGCCGATCGAAAGGCGGACGGTGTTCGGGCGGATGCCCTGCTCCTCAAGCTCCGCTTCGGAAAGCTGAGAGTGAGTCGTTGAGGCAGGATGGATAGCGAGCGATTTGACGTCCGCGACATTAGCGAGGAGCGAGAAGATCTGAAGATTGTCGCTGAATTTCTTCGCTTCCTCTTCCCCGCCCTTTACGTCAAAGGTGAAGATCGAACCGCCGCCGTTGGGGAAGTATTTTTCATATAGAGCCTTGTAGGGCGAATCGTCGGTAGAGGGATGATTGACGCGCTCTACCTTGGGGTGGTTTACGAGAAATTCGATTACCTTTTTGGTGTTCTCTGCGTGGCGCTCGACCCTGAGCGACAGGGTCTCAAGTCCCTGCAGGAAGATGAACGCGTGGAACGGCGAGAGCGTCGCGCCTGTGTCGCGGAGCAGGATAGCTCTGATGTATGTCACAAATGACGCGCCGGGCGCAGCCTGTGTAAATACCGCGCCGTGATACGAGGGGTTCGGCTCTGAGAACTGCGGGAACTTGCCGCTCTGAGCCCAGTCGAATTTGCCGCTCTCGATAATAACGCCGCCGATCGCAGTGCCGTG
>CACYQK010000174.1:0-2653 GCA_902776495.1 uncultured Ruminococcus sp.
TCGTATATTGTTTTTATATTGTTTTAGTTCCGGATAATTATACCACTATAAGCGCGCTTTGACAATGGAGTTGTTACAAAACTGTAATCAAATAAACCTGAAATTTATGTGATAATTCGGTATCAGAATAATAATGTCACTTTTTTCGCTTGATTTATTCTTTTAAAAGTAGTATTATATAGGATAGTATAAAAAAGGAGGTATATGTCTTGGACGATAATAAAGATCTAAAGACCCCTGTGGATCCCGAGGTTTCGGATCCTGATACAGAAGATACAAAGCCCTTAGCGGAGGAAGCGGAAGACACCGCCGAGGATTCTGATTCCGAAAAAGACTATTCGTTGGATGACTTTGACGATGACAGCGACGCCGAGGAAGATGACGAGTCGGACGATGAAGAAGATGACGAGTTGGATGAATTGGAAGAACTGGAAGACTCTGAATATGAGGACGAGCCCGCAAAGAAAAAGCCGCTTATCCAAAAGACTATCATTATCTCACTTGTGATCGTGATCATTGCGGTACTGGCCGCGCTGGTTATCAAGTTGTTCTTTGACAATGATGTTACCGGTACGTGGAAATACACAATAGAGATGCCGGCTAATACTATGAGCGCTTCAAGCGACGAAGCTGCTACTACCGAATATGACTGGTACTTTACATTTAAAAGGGATAAAACCGTTACATTGACGATCGGCTCTATCTCGAGCGTAGGTACTTATGAGATCGGTACGAACGATGAAGGCAAACAAACGGTAACTCTTGATCTCTATTTTACTCCGTCTTCAAGAATAATGAACCTTGAATTTGATTATAAAGTCAACGGTAATATCTTTACAGGTAAATCATTGACCCTGTCAAGAAGCGTCACATCTTATACCGGACAAACAGATACCGAGGAGTTAGACCTTAAATCCGCGTCTATTGAAGCTCCCGAGATCAAACGCACCGGAGAATTTGAAAAGGACGAAGACCTCATTGGCGAGTGGAAATACAACGAAGACGAGTATTCGTTTACTTATCAGTTCAACGACGACGGAACGATCCGCAACACTCAAAAGCTTCAAACGAACGGCAACACTTATATGGGCTTACAGTTAGGTGAAGATGAAAACTCCGAGCCTAAGATCTATGAGATCGACATAGACGGTCTCTACAGCTCAAATGAAAACACCATTACGATCGACTCTTTCTTCTTTGAGCAAAACAGCAGACAAATCTTATTTAAGCGCGACGGCGATATTCTTTATATCAACGATCCCGCATTAGGACAAGGATACCTGCCGTTTACAAAGGATGGCTCGGCAACTGTTGATCAGGCGGCAAGGATGCAGGCTCAACAACAGCAGGCTCAGCAGCAGGCTCAACAGCAGGCTACTCAGCAAGGACAGCAGCAGGCTACTCAGCAGGCTACTCAGCAAGCAACAAAACAAGCCACACAACCTGTAACACAGGCTCAATAAGCACAAAAGCTCCCCGTAAAAAGGGAGCTTTTTCTTGACTCAAAAAAGTTCTTGTGATATACTTCTAACGTAGAATATAAAAGCAAAGGGATGATTATATGTCAGGACATAACAAATGGAGTACTATCAAACAGAAAAAGGGTAAAAACGACGCGGCGCGCGCGAAGGTGTTCACTAAGATCGGCAGAGAGCTGATCGTTGCTATCAAGACCGGCGGCAGCGCCGACCCCAACGTAAACTCAAAGCTCAGGGATACGATCGCCAAGGCTAAGGCTGCGAACGTTCCCAACGACAATATTGAGCGTATTATCAAAAAGGCGGCTAACGAGAGCGATTCCACAAACTACGAGGCTGTTACATACGAGGGCTACGGCCCCAGCGGCGTTGCCGTTATCGTAGAAGCGCTTACAGACAACCGCAACAGGACTGCCGGCGAGGTACGTCATTACTTTGACAAGTTCGGCGGTAATATGGGCGCGCAGGGCTGCGTCAGCTTTATGTTCAACAAAAAGGGCGTTATCATCATCGAGCGCGAGGAGCTCGAAAAGGACGAGGACGCTGTTATGACCGACGCACTCGAGGTCGGCGCGGCTGACTTTGAGGCAGACGACGATATCTTTACCATCTACACCGAACCCGAGGATTTCAGCGCGGTACGCGAGGAGCTTGAAAAGCTCGGATATGAGTTCGCCTCCGCCGAGGTCGAGATGGTTCCCGATACCTACGTCAAGCTCGAGGACGAGGATACCGCGGCAAAGATGCAGAAGATGCTCGATATGTTCGAGGACAACGACGATATCCAAAACATCTGGCACAACTGGGAAGAAGCGTGACGCTTCACCCAATTCGAGAAGACATCCCGGTGATAACGGAAAATACGGTCGCCCGACAATAATGTTTGTTATTAAATTATAGAGTTGAGGATCAAGAGTTAATCTATCCTTGACTCTTTTTTAATTTTAAATGTCGACCCGCCCTACTTTAAAGCCTCCCCCGACGTGCAGAGCACTTCGGGGGAGGTGGCATTTTGCTTGCAAAATGACGGAGGGGGCTGCGTTGCGGATAACGCAAGTTTTCCTTTTATAACATGGCTGTAAATCAAATGTTGACCCCCTCAGTCTGCTAAACGCAGACAGCTTTTTCTGGCGAAAACGGCAACCTTAGCACGTCGGCAAACCTTTTGTCACTTC
>CACYQK010000175.1:0-2981 GCA_902776495.1 uncultured Ruminococcus sp.
GGTGTATTCTTCAAAAGGTCTTGATCATTTTCATAGTATCAATTCTGATCCACATAATCTTTCTATTCTATCGGACTCTGAATACATGTACATCGAAATAAAAAGCCTGTATCAAAAGCATTTTAAGTATATGAACAAATCTTAGTCAGTTGACAAAAAACTTGACAAAACGATTGCTTGAAAAAGAGAAAAGCTCAGAAACAGCTTATTCAAGCCATTTCTGAGCAAAGATTGTGGTCGAGGTGACAGGATTTGAACCTGCGACCTCTTCGTCCCGAACGAAGCGCGCTACCAAACTGCGCCACACCTCGAAAAACACAGCCCCGAAAGAATCGGGGCCATTGGCTGCGGAACTAGGATTCGAACCCAGACATACAGAGTCAGAGTCTGCTGTGCTACCCTTACACAATTCCGCATTGCACTTCTACTATTATAATCAAACAAAAAATGCAATCTGTCAAGTGCTTTTTACAATATTTTTAAAACAAATATTTATGTATTCTTCAACTGTCTGACATCCTCGCCGATAAAGTCGAGCCTGTCGCATGAGCCGATCACGCGCGAGAAGAAGCGCTGAGAGTAAGCATTGATTATTTCGTCGATCGTCATGTTGGTACTGATGATCATCGGCTTGCCCGCCATCAAACGTGAATTGAACAGGTTATATACGGTGGAACGCGTAAATTCTGTCGAGAACTCTGTTCCTAAGTCGTCCAGCACAAGCAGGTCGCATTTGAGCAGTGATTGATAGGTGTCCTCCTGATCGGCATATTTATAACTGAAATGCTCCTTTTCCAGTTTGAAAAGGATATCGGGAGCGGTCGTATAGATGACGGACATGCCCTTTCTGATCACCGCGTTGGCGATCGCAAGACTCAGATGGGTCTTGCCCAGTCCCGTCGCGCCCATAAAGAGCAGACTCTTGCTGTGCGGCGTGAAATGATCGGCGTAATCGACGCAATAGCGGTAGATCTTCGACATTCTGTTGAACGGGATCCTGCCTTCGCTGTCAGGCGATTGGCTATAGTATTTCAGATCAAAGCTGTCAAAGGTGTAATCCTTGAGAGAAAGATTATCAGAGAGCCTCTCCCCTGCTATATCCGACATCAGCTTCGTCAGACATTCGCAGATATCCGTGCGGTTGTCGTGTTCGATATAGCCTGTGTCCTTGCATTTTTCACAGTGATAACGCGGCTCGAACACATTCTTGCGGATATGATGTTCTTCCAGTATCCTGTCCTGTTCTTCCTGCAGGCTGATACTGCGTTCGCTGAGCTGCTCAATACTCTCCTGACCGCCTGACGGCGCTTTGATGACGGATTTAGCGATAGACGCGCCGATCGACTGTAATTCAAAGTCGATCTCCTGTAACCGCGGGATCTCCTGAAAGAGCTGTTCGCGGGTGTATTCGGCATTTCTGATCGCGCTCTGTCGGCGTTCGGACAAACGGTTTGTCGCTTCTAAAAATATCTCTTGTGAGTAAGCCATAATTCACTCCTCGTGTTTTGAGCGTTTTCACTCATTTTCGAAACATATTTCATATCAATCATCAAACAAAGATGTCTTCTTGTATTTTTCGACGTCAAATGAAGCGCCGTCTGTTGAAAATACCGAACCTTTTCCTTTATTGGTCTTGGGTTTTGACTTCGGTTTGCTTTTTGTTGACGCTTCCATCTGCCGCAGCGCGTCAAGGGATTTGATACCCTTTTCATACCAGCGCTTCAAGATCGCGTTGATATAGCTGATATTATACTCGCCCTTGATGTTGACGCATCGTTCATAGGCTTCGACGATCATTTCATCGCTGAATTTCCATGTTACGACCCAGCGGTTCGCGTTATCAAGCTGAGCATGGGTCGGATTGCCGACGTTGCGGATACCCAAAAGCTTGGACACTGTCTTCCAAGACTCACGGGACTGTGACAAGCGTTCGATCTCACGCTCGGCGTCCTGATCGGTTTTGATGCCTTCATCTGCCCAGCGGGTAGCGAAACGCTCGAGATCGCGCATATTGGCGCGGCCGATCGATGAGAGGTAATGCAGCAGCAGGGCGATCACGGAGCACGGGATACCGAACGAATCATACAGCATGACCAAGGTCGAAGTATCGCCCGGGGATAACGGCTTTTGCAGGACTGTCTGCGCTTCCTCCATCAATCCCGCAAGGTTTTTATCTTCTTGAAGCAGCTTTGCGACAAACGCGGGATCGGGACGGCGTGGGCGGGATACAGCGGTATGCGATTTTGGAGCAGGTTCCGTTTCAGCTATGTGCTGAGCTTGCGGCTTTACTGTCTGTTCCTGAGCGGTATCGGAAGGAACAAGCACATTATCATGCCTTGCGAGCAGGTCGCGCTCAATCCAGAAATCGACAGCATTTCTGATCTCTTCCTCAGATAAGCGAAGAGCGGAAGAGAGCTGTTCATCCGACAGGTCTTTATCTGAATGGCGAAGCAGATACAGCAACACCTTCAACTGTGATTCCGAAGCGATCTTGATATGTTGATCAACAACAGAGGAAGGCACGGCAAAAACGCTCTTCCACTGTCCGAGATTGATTTGATAAGGCATAAGATACATCCTTTGTAAAATGTGGAATATCAGTATATCACAAAATTTGATGAATTTCTACTCGTATTGAAAAATTTCATGAACTTTTGTCGGCTCGCTTGACTTCACTCGCGATTCGTATTATACTGAGCTACAGAAACGCGGATGTAGTTCAATGGTAGAGCGCAACCTTCCCAAGGTTGATGTTGCGGGTTCGAGCCCCGTTATCCGCTCCAAGGCTTGCTTAGGCGAGCCTTTTTCTTTAAAAATTTATTCAAGGAGTTCAATATGAAATATTCTTACATTCCGCGCGGCGTTTGCTCGCGTATGATCGAACTGGATATTGAGGACGACGTCATCAAAAGCTGTCGCTTTTTAGGCGGCTGTAACGGCAATTTACAGGGCATCGGTAAATTAGTACAGGGTATGGAGGT
>CACYQK010000176.1:0-2623 GCA_902776495.1 uncultured Ruminococcus sp.
AAACAAACCCTCCGGATATGTGATATATAAATTATAACACACGGTAAAAAATAAGCAAGTAAAAAAAACAAAATGTTCACTCTGTGATGTATAGACAAACAAAGCACTTTTTGATAAAATATACCCGTAAGCAATTTGCTTTTATTGGAGGAATTGAATTGAAAAGATTTTTGGCGATGATACTGTCGCTGTTAATGATATGCACGGCGGCAGCGTGTTCGTCTGAAAATGACGAGAGTGAATCCCAATCGGAAACTACCGCTTCGGGAACAGTAAAAACCGAGACTACGACACCCGCAACAACCAAGACCGTTGAAAAAAATACCAAATCTGCGGAAGCGACGACCGCAAAGCAGGAAGCTGAGCCCCAAGCCCTGAGCAGTGAAGCCGAGGCCGCGCTAAACCAAACGATATCGGACTACGGATTTGAGGGCGTGGTATATATAGTAAAAGATTCGGCTCCTGTTTTTCAGTATGCTAACGGCGTGCTCTGTAACGGAGCGGAGATAAATATCGGCACATCAATGCCGGTTTGCTCGGTGTCAAAACAGTTCTGCGCGGCGGCGATCATGATACTTCAGGAGGACGGACTGCTCAGCATAGACGATACTCTCGATAAATACTTCCCCGAGTACGCCGAAGGCAAAAGGATAAAGCTCAAAAACCTGATGTCAATGCGCTCGGGTATTCCCGATTTTTATGAAGAAAACAACCCGGGACTTTTGAGCGGCGACAAAACCGACGCGGAAAACAAATCGGCGCTGAAAAATTGGGTGTTCAGCCAACCGCTTGTTGCCGAACCCGATAGCACCTTTGCCTATACTAACGTCAATTTCTTTTTGCTCAGTCAGATAGTCGAGCAGGTCTCGGGAGAAAGGTACATCGATTTTTTGCGCGAATACTTCTTTGAACCGCTCGGTATGACCCACACAAGCTCGGTCGCTGAATCCGGCGTTGATTTTCCCGATTTAGGTATGCACCCGTCCTATGCCAACGGCTGCGCGGATCTGGTATCGAATGCGGAGGATATAATAAAATGGATAACCGCGTTCGGCAGCGGCGGGGTAGTTAATGAGGACAGCTTTGCTCAGATGACGACGAACTATTCCGAGGGCACGGGCTACGGCTACGGCTTATTTACAAACGTCGGCGGCGGTATCGGTCACCCCGGCTCCTTGGGAGTCTACACAGCATACGATTATATCAACAGCGACGATAACACAAAAATCTTTTTGTGCAGCAACACGTTGCCGATCACCTCGATCAATCAGTTTATGGCTGAAGTCCTCGAGGATATCAAGAAGTAAAAAAATCCGCTTGGAACTAATCCAAGCGGATTTTTTACTGATTACCGCACATATTTTCGTATTTGTGCTTTGTGGCAAGGCCGCCGCGGATATGCCGTTCGCTCTTGTTTTGATCCAAAATACGACGGACACTTCGGTAAATTGACGGATTGACCGATTTTAGGCGGTAGGTAACGTCCTTGTGCACGGTGCTTTTGCTCACTCCGTATTTTTTTGCGGCGTCTCTGACCGTCGCCTTGCTTTCTATTATGTATTTGCCGAGCATTACCGCGCGGTCGTTTAGTGACAGGTTCACATAATTCCTCCAAAATAATAATGCTTACCAAAATATATGCAGTCAAGCCCAAAAATAAACCTGCTTATTGAAAGTGCTGTTTTTTTATGATATAATGTTATCTATATAAAAATGAAAGCGGTATGAATTATGAGAATCAGAGAGCTTTTTGAAAACAACAACAAAACTATACTTTCATTTGAGGTGTTCCCGCCGAAGAAAACCTCGCCGATCGAGTCGGTGTACGGCAAGCTTGAGGAGATTTGCGACCTAAAGCCCGATTTTGTCAGCGTAACCTACGGCGCGGGAGGAACGGGAGGACACAGCCGAACCTGTGAGATCGCTTCAAAAATCAAAAACGACCTCGGCGTTGAGTCAATGGCGCACCTCACCTGCGTCAACAGCACAAAGGCGATGATCGATGAAACTTTGAAGGATTTTAAAGAGCATAATATCGAAAATATCCTCGCTCTGCGCGGAGATTATGTCGACGGCGTTGAGCCTCAAAAGGATTTTAAATACGCGAGCGAGCTCTGCGAATACATCAGGTCAAAGGGCGATTTTGATATCGCCGGCGCGTGTTATCCGGAAGTCCACCTCGACGCAAAAAACGAGGTAGAGGACGTGCTCAACCTCAAAAAAAAGGTCGATTCGGGAGCGGATCACCTGATAAGCCAGCTCTTTTTTGATAACGCTGTCTTTTACAGGTTTTTGGAGAGGACAAAGATCGCGGGTATCAGCGTGCCGATAGAGGCGGGAATTATGCCCGTCACCAACAAAAACCAGATCGAGCGAATGGTGTCGTTGTGCGGCGCGAGCTTGCCTGCGAAGTTCGTTAAAATTATGCAGAAGTACGAGAGCAGACCCGACGCGCTTCGTGACGCGGGGATCGCCTACGCCGTTGAGCAGATCGTCGACCTGGTCGCCAACGGAGTCGATGGTATCCATCTTTACACTATGAATAACCCGTACATCGCCCGAAAAATCACCGAGGCGGTGTCGAATCTGCTATGATAACGTTAATAAGTTTGAACCGTGCCGA
>CACYQK010000177.1:0-2621 GCA_902776495.1 uncultured Ruminococcus sp.
CTATGTGGTGCGGCGACAGCGAGTGCGAGGACAAGATCAAGGACGAAACAGGCGGCGTAAAGAGCAGATGCATCCCCTTTGAGGAGGAGCACCTTGCCGACACCTGCGTATGCTGCGGCAAGCCCGCCAAGCATATGGTATTCTGGGGAAAACAATATTAATTTTTTGTAGGGGCGACCAGTGGTCGCCCGCGGGCGTGCAATGCACGCCCCTACAATAATATTTCAGAAAGGAGAGAGCGGTATGCCGATCAAGGTACAGAGTAATTTACCCGCGATAAAAGTTCTTGAAAGCGAGAACATCTTTGTCATGCCCGACGAGGTCGCGCTGAAGCAGGACATCCGTCCGCTTAAAATTTTGATACTCAACCTAATGCCTACAAAAATCACGACCGAGACCCAGCTTCTCAGGCTGCTCGGCAATACACCGCTGCAAATTGACATCACGCTTTTGCAGACGGCGTCGCATACCTCAAAAAACACCTCTCCTCATCATCTTACCACCTTTTACAAGACGTTTGACGAGATCAGCGAGGATACCTTTGACGGTATGATAATCACCGGCGCGCCCGTTGAACAGCTCGAATTTGAGGAGGTCGACTACTGGGACGAGCTGTGCGAGATCATGGAGTGGTCAAAGCACAACGTCTATTCGACCTTTCACATCTGCTGGGGCGCTCAGGCGGCGCTCTACTATCACTACGGAATAAAAAAGCTCCCGCTCGGAGAAAAGCTCAGCGGCGTTTATAAGCACAAGGTGCTCAACCCGTTTCATCCGCTGATGCGCGGCTTTGACGACGAGTTTTTGATCCCTCATTCGCGCTATACAACGATCAGCCTCGACGATATCAAAAAGAATCCCGGGCTCGAGCTCCTTGCGGTCAGCCGGATGGCAGGCCCCTCGGTCATCTGTAACAAGACCGGCAGACAGGTGTTCATCACCGGTCACGCTGAGTACGACCGAGAAACGCTCGCCAACGAGTATTACCGCGACGAGAACAAGGGTATCGACCCCAAGATCCCGTTCAACTACTTTCCGAACGACGACGCGTCGCTCACCCCGCCGATGGTATGGCGCAGCAACGCGACCCTGCTTTACACAAACTGGCTCAACTATTTCGTATATCAGGCAACGCCTTACGACCTTAAGGAGCTGTTTGTAAAGTACCCGAGAAAACCGAAAAAATAGTAACACAGTCACAAAAAAATCAGCGCTTGCGTAACCGCAGGCGCTGTTTTCTGTCATTCCAAAGGAGTATGGTTAAATTCCTCGAGCTTGAAGTTCGTTTTAATGATCGGGATTTTGTTTTCAAGCGAAAACAGGATGATCGAATCGCGGGTGTCCCTCGCGTACAGCGGCGCATAGCCGCTTTTTTTGAGCATTTGCTGAGCCTCGTCAACGTTTAGCCCGAGCCCGAAGCAAACCATTATGACCTTGTCGCGAGAGATATGTTTAGTCGTACCGTTTATTATCTCATAGGCGTAGGTTCGGCTGAGCCCCGATCTTTTTACAACATCCTTTTTCTCGACCTTCTTTTTCACCATAAAATAGTTTATTATATCGCGCATATCGCCAAAGAAGATCTCGCTGTCGCATTTTTCAAAATAATCATCGACAGTATCGCTGCTTTTCAATACTTTTAGTAAATCGTCTGTGCTCTTTTTCATTTTCATCTTCCTTTTTTTAGAATTTAATGGTATTATACATATAGTTTATCAATTATTTATCAAGAGGTCAATATGCAGTCGGATAATACTTGGCTCTGGAATTATACCGTTTTAAGCTCAATACATAAAAACGTCGATTTAGTGCGTAATAATCACAACGGTCAGCTTATGATAAGGCGTATCTCCGCGGCTGACAGTTATTTTGTTATGCGTGCGATTGCGGATATCCGCCACCCGAACCTTATGGCGGTTTACGACTGCGCTATCAGCGACGGATTATGTATCAGCCTTTGTGAGTTTATCAACGGCAACACGCTTGACTATTATTTGGAAACCCAAGGCTTGTTTTCCGTGACCGCGGCAAAGAATATCCTTGTACAGGTGTGCGATGGGCTTTCGGCGCTTCACCAATATGATTTGGTTCACCGCGATATCAAGCCCGAAAACATTATGATAAGTAACAGCGGCGAGGTAAAGATAATTGACTACAGCATTACCCGCTCAATAAAACCAAATATGAGTAAAGATACCGAGGTGCTCGGAACCGCGGGCTACGCTTCTCCCGAGCAGTTCGGGTTCAAGCAGACCGGAGCCAAGGCGGATATTTACGCCTGCGGGGTGCTGCTCAATGTGCTTTTGACAGGTAAGCTGCCGAACGAGCAGATGTATCAGGGCGCGCTGACCGCGGCTATTGAGCAGTGCATAGAAATTGACGAAAACAAGCGCTTTGACTCAGTTGAGGAACTGAAAATGATATTGCAGGGCAAAAGGATAAATAAGCGCAGAACCTTTCAGCCGCTTCCGGGGTTCAGGAGCAAGCATGTATTCCCTAAAATCGTAACGGTATTTTTCTTTATAATTTGGTTTTTGCTGTTACTGGTTTATATTAACGCTATTCCTATGTTTGCCGAATATGAGCTGAAAAATAAAATCCAGCAGGGAATACTCTGCGCG
>CACYQK010000178.1:0-2575 GCA_902776495.1 uncultured Ruminococcus sp.
TGAGCCAGGATCAAACTCTCTAAAATTTGTATCTCAACACTCATTTGAGCGTTAAAACCTTTTTCAGAGCTTTAATCTCTTTTATTCAGAACCGTCTCACTGACACGTTCGTGAATTTACTGATGTATTTTAGTGTACATCTCACTGTAAGATTTGAGTATTTCTCAACTCAAAGTCATTACGGGTTTCTTTCTTTCCTTATTGTTCAATTTTCAAGGTTCTGTGCACATTTTGGGGCAAAAAATAACGGGTGTTTTCGCACCCGTGCCTTAATAGTGCGAATAATATTATACATCAACCAACTCCCTTTGTCAACACCTTTTTTTGAAATTTTTAAAATAAATTTTAATTATAGACTTGACATAATCAATGCTTATATATATAATATGTATAATAACAAAATAACCCCTGAAAAACTGTGACGGGAATAAGATATAAGCTTGCAAGCAAAGAGAGCCGGCGGGTGGTGTAAGACCGGCGTGAGGGCTTATATGGATAGCTCATCCCTGAGTTTTCCGCGTGAATCCTTTAGCGCGGAACGCGTGACTGCGTTACCGGTCAGGACTTTGTTGGAAGTCTGTGAGGGCTGTACGGCGACGTGCGGCTGAATTTGGGTGGTATCACGGAATTATTTCGTCCCTTAATCAACTATGTTGTTTTGGGGGCTTTTTTTGTTATATATGTATTATATATGGAGGCAATAAAAATGAAACCGTCTTATCAAAAGTACATTCCGTTCAAGCAAATCGACATCCCCGACAGGACTTGGCCGAACAACGTTATCGACCACGCTCCGATCTGGTGCAGCGTTGATCTCCGCGACGGCAACCAAGCTCTTGTTGATCCGATGAATCTCGAGGAAAAGTTAGAGTTCTTCCACGCGCTTTGCGATATGGGCTTTAAGGAGATCGAGATCGGATTCCCGAGCGCGTCGGAGACCGAGTATGAGATCTGCCGCGAGCTGATCGAAAACAACCATATCCCCGACGACGTGACGATCCAAGTCCTTGTCCAGGCGCGCGAGCACCTTATCAAAAAGACCTTTGAGGCGATCAAGGGCGCTAAGAATGTTATCGTACACTTCTACAATTCGACCTCGACCTTGCAGAGAAAGGTCGTTTTCAAGACCGATATGCAGGGCGTTATCGACATCGCCGTTGACGGCGCCAAGCTCATCAAAAAGCTCACCGACGAATACGAGGGCGACACGAACATCCGCTTTGAGTATTCGCCCGAGAGCTTCAGCGGCACCGAAATGGACAACGCCGTTGAAATCTGCGACAGGGTCATCGAGGCGCTCGGCTCTACCAAGGAAAATCCCGTTATCCTCAACCTGCCCAACACCGTTGAGATGTGCACACCGAACACCTTTGCGGATCAGATCGAATACTTTATCCGCCATTTGAACCACCGCGATGCGGCAATCATCAGCGTTCATCCCCACAATGACCGCGGCTGCGGCGTGGCTGCAGGCGAGCTTGCTATGCTCGCGGGAGCCGAGAGAGTTGAGGGCACATTGTTCGGCAACGGCGAGAGAACCGGAAATATGGACATCGTCACAATGGGACTTAATATGTACACCCAAGGGGTTGACCCCGAGCTCGACTTCTCGAATCTGCCGAAGCTCAGGGATATTTATGAGCGCTGCACGGGTATGAAGATCGACCCGCGCCAGCCGTATATCGGCGAGCTGGTATTCACCGCTTTCTCGGGCTCGCACCAGGACGCTATCAACAAGGGTCATCAGTATATGAAGGACAGCGGTACCGAGTACTGGGAGATCCCCTACCTCCCCATCGACCCCGCGGACGTCGGCAGAGAATACGAGCCGATCATCAGGATCAATTCGCAGTCCGGCAAGGGCGGCGCGGCGTTCGTTATGAGCAACACCTTCGGCTTTGATCTGCCCAAGCGTATGCACCCCGAATTCTCCGCGCTTGTTCAGGCAAAGTGCGAGGAGCTCGGCCGCGAGCTTGTTCCCAAGGAGCTGTACGAGGTGTTTGAGAAGAATTACATCACCAACCCGATGAAATACAGGCTCAAGAGCAGGAAGATCTATGAGGAGAGCGAAAACGGCGTCGACTATGTTCACTTCAAAGGCATTATGAAGATCGGCAACGATGTTGAGGTCAAGCTCAAAGGCACGGGCAACGGCCCGATCGACGCTTTCTTTAACGCGCTGAAAAAGGTCGGACTCGACAAATACGAGTTCATCAACTACAGCCAGCACGCTATCTCTCACGGCTCGGACTCAAAGGCGGTATCGTATATCGAGCTCAAAAAGCCCGACGGTGATAATATCTTCGGCATCGGCATTGATTCAAATGTCAACGTGGCGTCTGTGCTTGGCGTATTGAACGCGATCAACAGAGCAGAAGCGTAAAATAATTAACTGTTAAAACAACAGCGGCGTTCCGGTTATTTTCGGAACGCCGATTATTTTTCAAAAGCAAAACGGTTGTATCAAAGTGGCTCTGATACAACCGTTTTTTAGTTTAGTAACTACGCTGTTGCGTGATTACTTCATGCTGTTTTCGTAAGACTCGATCATCTTTTTAACCATCTGTCCGCCGAC
>CACYQK010000179.1:0-3395 GCA_902776495.1 uncultured Ruminococcus sp.
GAGAATAAATTTTTCTCAGCCGTAATCCGCGCGCTCGGCGCGTTCCCTGTAGACAGGGGAGCCGGCGACGGCAAGGCTATCAAGACGGGTATGGACATCATCGAAGAGGGCAACCCCATGACGATTTTCCTCGAGGGCGGCAGGAGCAAAACAGGCGAGCTTATGCGTCCGCGCAGCGGCTGCGCGCTCGTAGCCCAGCAAACTCAGGTTCCTGTTGTGCCTGCGTGTATCACGATAGTCGGCAACCCTAAGCACACTTTCTCAAAGAGGGTCATCCACTTCGGCAAGCCGCTTACTTCCGAGAAGCTCGGACTCACTACTGTCGGCGACAGGCGCGAACTCAAAAAGGGCACGACAAGAATAATGGACGAAATCAAAAAGATGAGGGAGGAAGACCTTGCCAAATATAAGCGTAGCTAAATCCGCAGGCTTCTGTTTTGGCGTAAACAGAGCCATAACAATAGTAAACGATCTGATCGACGAGGGCAAAAAGGTCTGCACCTTGGGTCCCATCATCCACAATATGGAGGTCGTAAACGAGCTGAAACAGCGCGGATGCCGTCCGATCGACAGCATCGACGAGCTGACAGACGGCGAAACGCTCGTCATCCGCTCGCACGGAGTCAAAAAGTCGATAATCGACGAGCTCGATTCAAAAAATATCGACTACAAGGACGCGACCTGTCCGTTCGTCAAAAAAATCCACCGCATTGTGTCGGAGGCAGACCCCGAAAAAGATGTGGTTTTGGTAGCCGGCAACCACGAGCACCCCGAGGTCGAGGGTATAATCAGCAACTGCGAGGGCGACTGCTACACCTTCAACAACGAGGCGGAACTCGACAAAATTTTGGAAATTATTCCACAAAAGAATTATAATCAGGTAATTGTCGCGGCTCAGACAACTTTTGACACAAAAGAATGGAAAAAATCTGTAAAAAAAATAAAAAAAGTATGTACAAATGCAAAAATATTTGATACAATATGTAGTGCTACGTCAGTTAGGCAGAGCGAAGCGGACTTGATCGCGGCTCAGTCGGACTTTATGATAGTTATAGGAGATCGTCACAGCTCCAACACAGGCAAGCTTTTTAACATATGCAAAAGGCGCTGCCCCGACACGGTTTTGATCGAAACCGCAAGCGAGCTCGATCTAAGCAAGGTTCGATCTGCAAAACAAATAGGCGTAACTGCAGGCGCTTCAACACCTGCAAGGATAATAAAGGAGGTACTGGATACAATGAGTGAAGAAATCAAATCCGGTGAAACAACAAATTTTGAAGAATCTTTTGAGGAGTTGCTTGAGGAATCCCTCAAAAACTTAAATACAAATGAGAGGGTAATGGGTACAGTCATCAGCATCGCGCCTAATGAAGTACAGGTCGACGTCGGCAGAAAACAGACAGGCTTTATTCCTGTTAATGAGCTTTCCAACGATCCGAACGTAAAACCTGAAGATGTAGTAAAAATTGGTGACGAAATTGAACTGCTGATCATGAAGACAAACGACCAGGAAGGCACTATCATGCTTTCCAAGCGCAGAGTAGACGCTCAGAAGGGCTGGGAGGAGCTGCAGGATAAGGTAGATTCCGGCGAGATCCTCACAAGCAAGATCACAGAGGCAGTCAAAGGCGGCGTTATCACAGTATTAAACGGCGTAAGAGTATTTATCCCTGCGTCACAGGCAACAGCTTCGCGTGACGACAAGCTCGAAGACCTCGTTGGACAGGATGTAGACTTCAGACTTATCGAGGTTTCTCAGCGCGGAAGATTTAAGAGAGCTATCGGCTCTATCCGCAGCGTGCTCAAGGAGCAGAGAGCTGCTCAGCGCGAGGAGTTCTGGAAGAACTGCGAGGTCGGCAAGCGTTACAAGGGCGTTGTTAAGTCGCTCACAAGCTACGGCGCTTTTGTTGACCTCGGCGGCGTATTCGGTATGATCCACATCTCAGAGCTTTCATGGACTCACATCAAGCATCCCTCAGAGGTTGTTAACATCGGCGACACAGTTGACGTATACGTTAAGGATATCAACGAGGAGACAAAGAAGATCTCGCTCGGCTTCAAAAACGCAGAGGACAATCCCTGGGAGATCCTCAAGAGAGATTATCCCGAGGGCACAGTTGTTGACGCCAAGATCGT
Organism: uncultured Ruminococcus sp.; assembly: GCA_902776495.1. GTDB lineage: Bacteria > Bacillota > Clostridia > Oscillospirales > Acutalibacteraceae > Ruminococcoides. The sequence goes on from CACYQK010000179.1 coordinate 2,137, forward strand.
CGGCCTTACCACCTTCGGCGCTTTCGCTAACATCATCCCCGGTATCGACGGACTTATCCACATCTCACAGATCGCTAACAAGAGAATCGAGAAGCCCGCTGACGTTCTTTCGATGGGCGAGGTAGTTCAGGCTAAGATCACAGCTATCGACTTTGACAAAAAGCGCGTCAGCCTTTCTATGAGAGCTCTCCTTCCCGAGGACGAGCAGGCTCCCGAAAAGGAAGTTCCCGCAGTAGAGGAAGCAACAGAAGAAGCAGCTCCCGCGGTTGAGGAAGTAGCAGAAGAAGCCGCTCCCGCAGTAGAGGAAGCAGCAGAAGAAGCCGCTCCCGCAGTTGAGGAGGCAGCAGAAGAAGCCGCTCCCGCAGCAGAGGAAGCAGTTGAAGAAGCCGCTCCCGCAACAGAGGAAGCAGAATAATTTAGTTACATACGGGGCCTTTTTGTAAATAGGCGGACAGGAGGTATTAATATGACCGCTAAGGAAGAATTTATCGAGATATATAATCAGTACATCAACCGCAAGGGCGCCGACGAGCTGCTTGAGTGGATCGAGCGCACGGACTTTTTTACCGCGCCGGCGAGCACGCGCTATCACTGTTCCTGCGAGGGCGGTCTGGTAATGCACTCCGTCAGCGTTTTTAACACAATGATGGAAAAGCACTTTGACGAGGAAAACGATAATATCGAGAGCTTCGCGATCTGCGCGCTGCTCCACGACCTCTGCAAGGCGCAGTTCTATAAAATTTCAAGCCGCAACGTCAAAAACGAGGAGACAGGTCAGTGGGAAAAGGTTCCGTATTACTCCATTGACGACCAGTTTCCCTACGGCCACGGCGAAAAGTCGGTTTTCCTGATAGAGCGCAAAATGCGCCTTAAGCTCGACGAGGCAATGGCTATCCGCTGGCATATGGGCGAGTTCGGCGACAAAAACAGCAACGCCATCAGCCAGGCATATGATATGTATCCGCTGGCGGTAAAGCTCCACCTCGCCGATCTGGAGTCGACTTATCTAAAAGAAAAGGGAACCTCGGCAGTTAGACGCTGATATTATTGTAGGGGCGACCTTAGCACGTCGGCAACCCTTTTGGGCTTCGCCCATTTCCCCTGATAGGGGAATCACAGTGCTCGCCCGCGGGTAACCGCAAACGTTGTGTGAATCTTGCGGGCGAGCAATGCTCGCCCCTACTTTTATTTTGATACGGTGATATTATGGATATAAAACAAGCAAAACCCAGGGTAGAGGAGCTCACCAAAACCCTCGA
>CACYQK010000180.1:0-2541 GCA_902776495.1 uncultured Ruminococcus sp.
AACTGTTTTCAGAGTATGCGTAATGCGTTTGGACAATTACGCGGACGCCGAGGACTGTTTTCAGAATGTTTTTGTAAAGCTCTTCAAAAATTCACCCCGGTTCAACGAGGAAGAACACATCAAGGCATGGCTTATCCGCGTCGCGATCAACGAATGCGGCAGCTACATAAAAGCAAACCGCCGCGACGTTCCGATGGAGAGGATACAGCAAGACCGTCCCGCATTTACCGATGACAGCGCCGATATTTCGTGGGCGCTGATGAGGACCCCTCAAAAATACCGCGAAGTGCTGTATCTCTACTACTGTGAGCAGTACAAGGTCAGTGAGATCGCCGCTATTCTCAAGGTAAACGAGAACACGGTCAAAACACGCCTAAAACGCGGCAGAGTCATTCTAAAGTCGATTTACGGAGGTGATTGAGCGTGGAAGAATTCAATTTTGAACAACTGAAAAATATCGAGGTTCCCCAAAGCTGTATCGAAAAAGCGCTCAAAATACCCGCCGAATCAAAAAAATCGGCGTCGCCCGTAATGCTTTACCGCTTCGCCGCGGGTATAGCGGCGTGCGTTGTCATAGCGGCGGCGGTGACGTTATCGCTGATGACCGGAATTAATAAGGATGTTGATATGACAGCTCCCGATCCCGAAAACCCCTCGCGTTCGGAGCTTGTCTACAACGAAACCGACCCGTCCTCCGTAGATGGCGTCAGCTCCCCCTCAAAAACACCGCCGCTGCTGTTTGACGCGGATTCTCAAAGCTCAACAGCCGTTACCGAGCCTGCGGAAAGCAGTGCAAACGGCAGCGGAGCTAACGGCACTAAAAATCCAAAACAGAAGTCCGCTTCAACGGCAAGCGGAAACAATAAGGCGCAAGCGCCGACCAAGTCAAAATCCAATAACGGCAGCTCCCCTCAAAAGCCGAACGATCCCTACAACACCGATCCCGGCGATACGGCTCCCAATGAAGATGAGCCTTTTACGGATGTTGAGGGTGATACCGGTATTGAGTACACTACATTGACGCAATGGATTATCCCGACTGAGCCAAACTATAACGACAACAGGACATTTATATTTTATATAGTCGTATTCAACGGTCAGGCAAAAGGCGATGTTTATTGCAAGGTTGAGGACAGCAGCGGGACTGTGGTGAGCAGCGGCTTGGCTGCAAAAAACCCTTACGGCGGCAAAATGCAGTTATCATACAGCGTTTCTATGATAGTAAGCGCTCCAAAGCAGTTTACCGTGACCTTTTATAACTCTAACGAAATAATAAAACAGGGAACGGTCACTGTTTTTAATTATACAGACGTAAGATTATATTAATCTTGTAAATCTGAGTATTGGCGATAATACTCTGAAAAATAAATTAAATAAAGAAAGGGTGACACTTATGAAAAAATTATTGGCAGTTATTTTATCGGTCACGATATTAGCGTGTGTATTCGCTGTGCCTGTCAGCGCGGTCGATGATAACGGAAAAAGCAATTATCTGTTTATGGATAAGTATTATGCGAGCTTCGGCTATGAGATTTGTGATTATTGTGAAAACGACGCAATGACCGACGCCGAAAAGGAGCAGTACTACAAGGAGCTTTATTATCATTATGATGAAAACAGAGAAGTTGACTGGGTGTTTGTCTATTGCCATACCGACTGGTACAATCCTACGTTGGGATATTTTCACATCGGCAACCGCCTGATTTTCTCAGCTGAAGCGTTTGTGCCGTTTTCGTTAGGCTACGGTGTATATGATGTTGCGGATGACAGATTTTACGACATCACAAAGGTTTGTAAGAATGAAAAATATGAAGGTATTGCTGAGCTGTTTGAACAGGTTTGCGATAATGGATTTGTTGAATATAACACAAGTCTTGTCATAGGCGATATGAACTATGATGGGTTTATCACGGTATCGGACGCGACCTATCTGCAAAAATGTTTGGCAGGGCTTGAAGATTATCCTGTTACTCCCGAGCTGCAAATGTTCATAGATCAAAAGGTAGCAGGTGACCCTAACGGTGGTCATATTACCTTTGACATCAACGATTTCTATGATGTAAATACCGACGGCACGGTTTCGATCGGTGACGCGACAAAGCTCCAAAAAATCTCAGCGGAATTTGACGACTGACAAAGTATAATTTAAGGCGCGTGGCTGCTTTTGCGGTCACGCGTTTTTTAAAGCCTCCCCTGATGTGCGTTAGCACTTTAGGGGAGGTGTCAGCTCTGCTGACGGAGGGGTCTCGCTTTCCGTCAGCGCAATTTTTCCGTAACGATCGTAGGGGCGGACCCGTGTGTCCGCCCGCGAGAACCGGACGAATGTTCACGCAGAAAAACTTAATAGGACATCAAAGTTTGATTGAACGCCCTCGGGAGCACACGCGGGTGCTCCCCTACAATGTCAAGGAAAAATATGCGATTATTTCTTAAGTTGACGACATTGCTTGTTAGGGGAATCACATTGCACGCCCGCGGGACAGGATCAAAACATACAATTTCAGATGTATTTTTGTGTGCTGAATCAAACGTTATGTTTAT
>CACYQK010000181.1:0-3060 GCA_902776495.1 uncultured Ruminococcus sp.
CGCTCAAAAAACCTGCTGTAGTCCTCATGGTCGCCCTGAGCGTAGTTATTTGAAACGCAGATCCTTGCTCCTTTGCCCTTTTGCGAAAGCTGGATCAAAACCGCTCCGCCATCGTCGCAGTACTTGATGGCGTTGTCTGCAAGCAAAGACGCAAGCTGTCTTATGTGCTCCTCCATTGCGCGCATAACAACTCCGTCGGGAATATCCTTTTTAAGAGCGATACCGTTCTTTTCCGCAACGGACGAAAAGGTGTCGGCAACGTCGGTCACGGTTTTTGAAACGTCGATATCGCCAAGCTCCTTGACGTCCTCTTTTTCCTCGGAGCGCGCTATAAGCACCAAATCATTTATAAGCCCGGTCATGCGGTCGACCTGATTCATGGTAGAATTGTTCCACTCGTCCTCGCCGTGCATCATCATCTCAAGCTCGGTGTTCGCCCTTATCACCGAAAGAGGCGTTTTAAGCTCATGCCCCGCGTTTGTGATAAACTGCTTCTGCTGTTCGGCGGCTTTTATCTCGGGTTTTATCATATGTCCCGAAATAAGGCGGATAAAGATATACGAAAGCAGCGTGCCGGCAAGTACAATAAACAGGGCTATGTTTCCTACGCGGCGCACGTTAGCCATCTGGCTGGTAACGTCCATGCAAACCACGACGGTATTTGTATCGCTGCGCTGCACCTTATACTTAAAGCCCTCAACGCTGCCGGATTCGCTGCCGCTTTCAAGCGCTTCCGCCGCGTAATTCTCCGCCTGCCCGTCGCTTATTTTGGATATATGATTTGTTATGGAAAGCACCGGCTTGTTATCGGTATCATAAATCACGGCGAAATAGCGCACGGAATGCAAAAACTCCTCGGAGTCGATCCCCGTATTGAACAGATCCTCAAACAATTCCTCAAAAAAGCTTTTCTTTTCATGGGTAAAGTCGGCAGCGGGCTCCGCGTTGTTAAACATCTGAGCTTCCTCGGGCGCGATAAATCCGCCGTTGTCGGCGATATAATCAAGCGTTTTTGAAATCTGCCGCATCGTGGTATGGACGTTGATAAAATAGATAGTGGCGCTCATAAGCAGCATTACACCGAAAAACGAAGCCATTGCCGTAGCAATAAACTTGCGCCTAAGCTTTTTTATCGCATTTTGGTTCACACGGACACCTCCCTGCTATTCAAGCTGAAAACCGCTGACCGAATCTCCGCCTATTTGTGAATCCGAGGCTATAGCCTTCAGCTTGCGGTTAAGATATGAAACATAAAGCCGCACCGTATCCGTCTGAGCGTCGGGCTCGCGGCTCCAAACCTGATTTAAAATATAATCCGAGGTCACAAAGTGATTTTGATTGAGCATAAAAAGCTGCATAAGCTCAAACTCCTTTACCGACAGCCTGACGCTGTTCTCGCAGGCAAGCTCAAAGGTGCCCGCGTGCAGCCTGATGTCTTTAAAGCTGAGGTCTTTTCCGCTGTACTCGGTTTTGCGTCGGGTAAGAGCGCGGACGCGTGCCATAAGCTCCTTCATGGCAAACGGCTTTGTAAGGTAATCGTCGGCTCCGGCGTCAAGCCCTGCTACCCTGTCGTCTATCTCCGACTTGGCGGTAAGCCTAAGCACGGGAGTTAAAATATTCTTTTCGCGGATCTCCTTAAGCGCCTCAATGCCGTCCTTTCGCGGCATCATTATGTCGAGCACTATGCAGTCGTAGCTGTCGCGCTCGATATGCTCAAGCACCTCAACGCCGTCAAATACCGGATCAACGGTAAAACCTCCGTGCTCCAAGACCGCGCAAAGCACTTTATTTAAATCTTTGGTATCCTCTGCAAGCAATACTTTCATTCTATTTCTCCTGATTTTCTTCAAGAATCATGTCGCGGATAGTCTGCATCGACAAATCCGTTGAGGCAAGCTCGTCGGCGCAGCGCTTAAGCTCGTTTACGATAAGCTTCTGTCTGCCGCCTATGTCCTTTTTATATTTTAGATGGTGCTCCAGCGCCGCCCATGTATCCATCGATATAGTGCGAAGCTGGATCTCGGCGTGGTATTTTCCGTCGACGCGCAAAATCATATGATAGCTTCTGTAGCCGTTGGGCTTACAGCGGCGGATATAATCCTTTTCCTTAAGCACCTCGTATCTGCCCGAATTTACAATAAAGTCGCGGATAGTATAAACGTCGTCTACAAAGGCGCAGACGATCCGCACACCGATAGCGTCATAAAGCTTTCCGAGCGCGCTTTCGGTCGTCTCGGGCAGGCTGTTGCGCCTGCACTTTTCGCGCATGCTCTCCTCGCTTTTACCGCGCCCGAGGCAGTGCTCGACCGGATCCATTCCCAGCGTGGCTTCCATTGGTTTGCGGATCTCCTCCACATGCGCAAGAATATCCTTTAATTTTTGTTCGATAACGGGCTTGTGCGCGCCGTATATACTCTCCGTTTTTTCCATTTTATCACCGATTATCAGATATTATATTCAAACCTTATCTTATCAGACAATTGTAAAAAAAACAAGTGCCAAGTAAATGTATTTTTAATGAAAAATTCATGAAAACGTACTATTATGAGGACAAAACAAAAAGGAGTGTGTATATGGATTATATCATTCAAACCGACAGCCTGACCAAAAGCTTCGGCAATAAAGCCGCAGTTGACAAGGTCTCTCTCCATGTCGGCAAAGGAGAAATCTACGGTCTGATAGGCAAAAACGGCGCCGGCAAAACAACGCTGATGAAATTGCTGCTCGGACTTTCCAACCCGAATTCGGGCGAAATAAAGCTTTACGGAGGCAGCGACCTCAACAAAGCGCGCCGCACAATCGGTTCGCTAATTGAGGAACCCGCGCTTTACAAAAACGAAACCGCTCTTGAAAACCTCAGGCGCTTTGCAATTCTTGTTCCTACTCCCGACGAGGACCTGCAAAAGCTGCTTGAGCTTGTAGGCTTGGGCAACGTCGGCAACAAGAAGGCAGGCAGGTTTTCGCTCGGTATGCGTCAGCGCCTCGGGCTTGCGATAGCTCTGCTGGGCAACCCCGACATTATGATCCTCGACGAGCCTATCAACGGTCTTGACCCCGCGG
>CACYQK010000182.1:0-4583 GCA_902776495.1 uncultured Ruminococcus sp.
GAAATGATAACAAGGAAGAACTTTGAGTAGGTCAGCATCCACGCCGAGTCGACTATCTTGTGTCCCGTGAACTTTTCTATAAGGAAAAGCGGGAAGTTCCAGATCGACCACGGAAGCACTGACATAAGCTCGGAACCCATATGCGTGTGGTGAACCGACCATACGTTTTCAGCCGTGTACTCATAGAAGTTTCTGATTCCGCCCTCGCCGAACAGAACGTGCCAAAAGTTTACCGACCATTGGGTAAGACTTTGCAGATCCCAGGTTGACGAGGTGAAAAAGACAAACGCTCCCGTTGCGATGGCAAGCAGCCACTCCGCAAGGAAGATCTTGTCAGATTTGTACCTTGTGATAAATCCGTTAACTACTTTCTTCATAAATTACCTCTATCCAATGAATTATGAAAATAAACCGGCGATCGAATTATAGATATCGCCGCCGAAGGAGAAGACCACGATGCCTATCATAATCAGCAGCATTCCGATTATTTTTTTGGCTGTGAACTTCTCTTTCAGGAATATATATCCAAGCACTCCGACAAAGATGTAGCCGGCGCTCTCGAAGATCGGACCCGCCGAAACGTCTACATATTTGTAGCAGTACATAGTGATCATCATTGAGCAGAAGAACATCCCGTAGGCTATTATTACCAGCGGATTAAGGTATTCTTTAAGCCTGCTGTCGTATGTTCTGTCTGCGCTTTTTTTAAGCAGTATCTGCGAGATCGAGGAAATTAACACCGAGCACAGAAACACGCCCGAAAAAATCAGGGTCAACATATCTTTACTCATTGCTCGACACCACCAATACTACGCCCGGCAATACTATCAGCGAGCCGACGATTTTATACCAAGTGATCTGGTCGCTCAAGAACAGAGCGCCCCAGAGCATTCCCCAGACGATGCAGATAGCCTTGTTGGTGAACGCCACGGTCAGCGGCAGCTTTTTTAGCACCTGCTGCCATACGATGGCGTAAATCCCCAAACACAGCACCGCAAGTCCTGCGAAAAGAAAAAAAGTGAAAATCGAAAATTCTTCGCCCTTTGCTTGCGCATCCGTCTGGAACGCGAGCTTCATAAACACGCCTACGAACGAGTAGAGCAAAAGTATGAAGTGCAGCACCGCAAAGGTTTTTATATCGAATTTTTTCTTGTTGTTATCCATTGTGCTTGTCCTCAACGCCTACGGTTCTCCTGATTACATACTGCGGAGAACGGTTGATACTGATGTATATCCTGCCGACATATTCGCCGATCATACCGAGCAGCAGCATTATCATACCGCCGATAAACAGCATGGCAGCCATTGTCGAGCTGTAGCCCAACGGGGCGTCGGGATGAATGAAGAATTTATTGATGATAACGTAGATCCCGTAAATAAATCCGATCACCGCCACAATAACGCCGACGAAGGTCGCGATGCGCAGCGGCTTGACAGAAAACGCGGTGAAGCCGTTGACCCAGAGCAAAAGCAGCTTGCCTATGGTATAGCCTGACTTGCCCTCAAGACGCTCGCGGTGATGAACGGGAACGTTCTTTACTTTGTTTGTAACTCTCAGCAAAAGTCCGCTGATGTAGGGGAAGGGGTTGGGGTAACGGAGCACCTCGTCAACAACATAGCGCTTGCAGGCAAAGTAGCTCATGATTTTGAGTTTTTTGGGCTTGCCGATAAGCCACTGAGCCATTTTGTCGTTGACCTTGCTGCCGAAGTTCCTAAAGCCCGAGTGCATTTTGTCCTGATACTCCGAGAGTCGATCAGCTTGAACATCTCGTTGGCGGGGGTCTGTCCGTCGTCGTCAAGAGCGACCGTGATGTCGCCCGTTACGAACGAAAAGCCCGTCATTATCGCTGAATGTTGACCGAAGTTGCGCGCGAGGTCGATGCCCTTGATGTGGGGATTCTCCTCGGCGAGCTTTGTAATAACGTCAAACACCTTGTCGGGAGAGCTGTCGTTTACGAGGATTATCTCGTAATCGTATCTGCCGTCCGCCTCAACGGTGCCGACTACCTCGCTGACGACCGTGCCTATAGTGTGTTCCGAGCCGTAGCACGGAATTACAAAAGATAACTTTTTCATAAGGTTACTCACCCTTTTCCCATTCGCTTTTAAGAATTGCCATAAATACCATATCGTACGGGGTGCCGTCGATTATAACGTCGTCGCGGAAGGTTCCCTCATACTTAAAGCCCGCTTTCTCGTAGCTCCTGACAGCCTGCTTGTTGTCGGCAAAAACTCTCAGGAACACGCGGTTCATTTTGAGCTCTTCAAACGCGTACTCAAGCGCGAGCCTTGCGGCGGCTGAGCCTATGCCCTTGCCGCGGCAGCTGTCCTCGCCGATAAAAATGCCGTACTCGCATTTTTTGTTGTCGTTGTCGATATCGCGCAGATATACCGAGCCGACGTCTTTGCCCGCCTCGGTGTCGACGATTATGAACTGAGCCACGTCGCCGGTCTCAACGCGGTTGTGCAGCCAGTTGAGGTGAGCCTCCTCGGTCAGCGGAGTCCTGTAAATAAAGTGCTCGTAAACCGAGGGAGTATTCCTCCACCTTACTATGTTGGCGGTGTCCGACTCGGTCATCGGACGTATTTTAACATTCTTGTTCATAAATTAACCCTTATAAAATTCGATTACTTTCTCGATCACCTTGTCGGTCTCGCTCTCGCTGAGGCCGTAGTACATCGGCAACCTTACAAGCCTGTCGCTTTCCTTGGTTGTGTATTTGTCCTCGCCGACGAACTCGCCGAACTTCTCGCCCGCAGGAGCGCTGTGGAGAGGAACATAGTGGAATACAGCCATAACGCCGTTCTCTTTAAGGAATGAGATAAGCTTAGTTCTGGTTTCAAGGTCTTCGGCCTTGAGGTAGAACATATGAGCGTTGTGCTTGCACTCCTCGGGGATGAACGGGCGGGTAACAAAGCCCTCTTGCTCGAGCTGTTCAAAGCCCTTGTAATATCTGTCCCAAGCAGCAAGCCTGTCGTTGTTTATCTTGTCCGCTTCCTGGAGCTGAGCCCAGAGGAAAGCGGCGTTCATATCGCTGGGAAGGTAGGACGAGCCCGCCTCTACCCAGGTGTATTTGTCTATCTGTCCGCGCAAAAAGCGGCTTCTGTTCGTACCCTTTTCGCGGATTATCTCTGCGAGCTCAATGTCGTCCTCGTTTTTGATGAGGAGCGCGCCGCCCTCGCCCATGCTGTAGTTCTTTGTCTCGTGGAAGGAGTAGCAGCCGTAGTCGCCAATCGAGCCGAGAGCCTTGCCCTTGTATTCGCTCATAACGCCCTGAGCCGCGTCCTCAACTACCTTGAGGTCATGCCTCTTTGCGATGTCCATTATGGTGTCCATCTCGCAGCCTACGCCCGCGTAGTGAACGGGAACGATTGCCTTGGTCTTGTCGGTGATCGCGTCCTCAATGAGTTTTTCGTCGATATTCATCGTGTCGGGACGAATGTCGACAAATTTTATTTTTGCGCCGCGCAAAACAAAAGCGTCGGCGGTGGAAACAAACGTGTATGAGGGCATAATCACCTCGTCGCCGGGCTTGATGCCGAGCAACAGCGCAGCCATCTCAAGCGAATGAGTGCATGAGGTCGTCAGCAGTGCCTTTGACGCTCCGGTCTTATTCTCGAGCCAAGCGTTACAGTTCTTTGTAAATTCACCGTCGCCGCAGATTTTTTGGTTGTTAACGGCTTTTTTGATATAGTCAAATTCGGTGCCTAAAAAAGGCGGTTTGTTAAAAGGTATCATACTATCACTTTCCTCTGCCTGATTATTACATAATTTTACATTTTAATTCAATTATCATTATATTATAAATACTTATAAAAGTCAATAAAACAAAGCCCCTTTTAGAGCCGTTTTAACACGATTTTCCGATTTCAACAAACGGGCAAAAAAACGCGATAAACCGTTTACTAAATTAAGCGAATTTTATAAATCTCCATTTGTAGAACTTATACAAAATCATCGCGCTGATTACAGAGGACAGAGTTTTTTGATAAGTTTTTCTTTCGTTATTATTAACAAATCCCACACTTCAAATTCGTGCAAAATGACAGGAGAAGAAACACAAAAACCGAGGCTGACCAAAATGATCAGCCTCGTGATGGGATATATTAAATAGGAGAGAAAATGAATAAAACATCTGCCGCATAATACGGAGTGTATCTTAAACTACCGTGTTAAGGTAATCGATGATCTCTTTTTCGGTCGTGAAGCCTGCGGGTTGGCTGCCGCCTCGCCGCACATACCTACGGGTATGCCCGTGCTCCTTGCGCAGGTGATTATCCTTCTTATCATCCTGAGTACGCTGGGCTGGAACGGTGAGTAGAGGTACTCAACATCGCTGTTGCCCCTGTCAGCCGCCATGGTGTAGCCTGTCAGGTCGTTTGTGCCTATGCTGAAAAAGTCAGCTTCATCGGCGAGCAGATCGGCAATAACGCCCGACGCGGCGGTCTCTGTCATAACGCCGACCTGAATGTTCTCGTCAAACGCGATGTCGGAGGCGCGCAGGTCGTTTTTGGCTTCTTCAACCAGAGCCTTGCCCTCGCGGAGTTCCTCGACAGCCGTGATGAGCGGGAACATAATGCGG
>CACYQK010000183.1:0-2512 GCA_902776495.1 uncultured Ruminococcus sp.
TGCAACTTCTTTGCAGATTTTCAGGTTTTTGAAATTTTTTTCAAGAAGTTTTTTGTTTCCCTTGACTGTGACTAAAGTATAGCAAACCGACCTTTGCAAGTTCTTTGCAAATATCAGGCTTTTTAAAAATTTTTAAGAATTTTTTAACTTTTATTTCTCAAACCGATATGTTATAATAAAATAACACTATGACAAAGGTGATTATTATGAAAACAAGAATAAACAATATTCTCGGCGGCAAGGGTCTGACGGCAGTCATAGCAAGCTTTGTTGTTTTGTCGCTCGTTTTTATAGTGGTGCAGTGCATACCGTATATTGAGGCCGATTTTACCAACGACAAAATGAACGTCATACTCGACGGAGAGTATTCTCTTGATGACGGCGAGTGGAAGCCGATCGACTCAAAACAGAGCATCAACGAATATTTTCATAATATAAAGATACGCGGAAAGGTCAACGAGCTTATTCCCGCTTTTGAAAACCTCGTCTTTTCAACGAGGGACGTCTGGTACACGCTGCGCTCGAGTGACGGAACATTTGAATTGAGCAACCGCCGTACTCCGCCCGACATTCCCGAGGAGAACTACGGTCCGAGTGACAGAATGACTTCTACACCCGGTTATCAGGTCGATCAACTTGCGACTTCATCATTTCCCGAAACGGTCCTCAGCAGAGAACAGGATATGATCCTCGAGGTCGAGTACCCGTACAGTGTCGCGACGCTCAGCTTTTCCGAATGCTTCAGCGCAAACGTCACCTTCTTCGGGGGGATTTTTAACCATATGTTTTTCAAATCTCTTCCGAGCGCAATGCTCTTTGTGCTTGTCTGCTTTTTCGGATTGTTTTTCTTTCCCATTTCAAGCTTCATCCTCGGCAAAGTCAACTACAGATATCTCTGCTTCGGTATGATGTGCTTCTTTTGGGGACTTTATATGATAATGCAGACGCTCCGGGAATTTATGAATCTGTGGATCCTCGACCCTACGGTTTGCTTGCTGGCGGTGAAGCTGACGGGATATCTGTTTATCACCTCGATTTTCCTGTATCTGAAATCAAATATGATAAAACCGATCACAAGGTCGATCGCCAATGTTACGATCCTTGTGTTCTTTGCGGCGGTAGCTGCGGCTGCTTTGCTTCACCTTTCAAACACCGCCGATATGACGGCTACCTCGCCCCATATGTTCATCATATTAGCGGTATGTACCGCGGTGATGATAACGTTGCTGTCGATTGAAACGCACGGAAACCGCAAGGCGCTGATTTTCCTGTTGTCTTGGAGTCCGCTTGTTGTCTCGCTTGTGCTTGATATTATCGACCAGTACACTCATCTTGCGGGTTCTTTCTTCTTCAACTACGGCTTGGCTATAACGATGGCGTATCAGATCGTGCGGCTGATCGGCGATCTGAGGTTACAGTATAAAGAAGCGATCCGACATCAACAGATGCAAAAGGAGCTGTACGAGGCAAAGGTCAGCGTAATGGTCAGTCAGATACGTCCGCACTTTATCTACAACGCGCTGACGTCGATAGCGATGATGTGCGAGATCGACCCGGGAACGGCACAGGAGGCGACCGTCACCTTTGCGGATTATCTGCGAGGGAATATGGACTCGCTCCGTCAGACAAATCCCGTTCCGTTTTCAACGGAGCTCGACCATTTAAAAAAGTATTTATATATTGAAAAAATGCGGTTCGCCGATTTGCTGAACATTGAATATGATATTCAAACCGTAGACTTTCAGTTGCCGCTGCTGAGCATCCAGCCCTTGGTGGAAAACGCCGTAAAACACGGCGTCGGGATGAAAGAGGACGGCGGGACCGTTACCATAGCGACCAAAGAAACCGATACCGCCTATGAAGTCATCGTTTCGGACGACGGCGTAGGCTTTGACCCCGACGCGCCGAAGCCGGACGACGGAAAGACTCATATCGGAATGGAAAACACTAAAAAACGCCTGCGCGATATGTGCGGAGCGCATGTCGAGATCACAAGCGCGGTCGGTGAAGGAACAACCGCAAGGGTGATCTTGCCCAAGGAGGGACAGCCATGAGAATAATGTGTGTTGACGACGAGCCTCTGGCTCTGCAAATGCTTGAATCATCCGTCAAAAAAGCCAAGCCCGACGCGGAGGTCTCCGCTTTCCGTAAGCCGCGCGAGCTGCTGGACGCGGCAAAGCAAAGCGGCTGTGACATAGCGTTTCTCGATATCCATATGCGCGGGATGAACGGCGTGGAGCTCGCCAAGGAGCTAAAGGCGGTCAACCCGAAAATGAATATCATTTTTGTGACCGGTTTTTCGGATTACACGGGCGACGCCATGAGCCTGCACGCTTCTGGGTATATTATGAAGCCCGTCAACAAGGAAAAGGTCGAACAGGAGCTTGCAGATCTGCGCTTTCCGATCACGCCGAAAAGCAACGCGCTTTTGCGTGTACAGTGCTTCGGCAACTTTGACGTGTTCACGCCCGACGGCGCTCACGTCCGCTTTGAGCGCAGCAAGGCTAAGGAG
>CACYQK010000184.1:0-2503 GCA_902776495.1 uncultured Ruminococcus sp.
ATGAGCGAGGTCGAAGCTTGTCCGGCGTCGATCACGCACTGGATCGCTTCGTCGATACGGGCGTCGTAATCGCCTGCACCGTCACCGTCGTCAGACGCTCCGCCTTTTTTGCCCGCGGCGATCTCTTCGACCTCGATGCGCTTGATTTTTTCTTCGATCTCGGCGTTATAATCAGCCTTGGCGCTCTTTTTTATGTAGCCTGTAACGCTCTCGATCTCTTCCTCGGAGGCGTAACAGCCCTGGACACGCATCGGCTTTGGCGCGCCTACCGGTGAGAACAGCATATCGCCGCGACCAATCAGCTTTTCGCCGCCGCCTGTGTCGAGGATAGTACGGCTGTCCATATTGGAGCTTACCTTCAGCGCGATACGGCTGGGCACGTTAGCCTTGATAAGACCTGTGATTACGTTGACCGTCGGTCGCTGGGTAGCAAGGATCAGGTGCATACCCGCGGCACGTGCCATCTGAGCAAGACGGCAAATGCTGTCTTCGACCTCAGAAGGAGCCGCCATCATAAGGTCGGCGAGCTCGTCGATTGCGATAACTACGCGGCTCATCTTCTCCTGAGCTACGGGAAGTCCGTTGACTTCCATTACCGGCTGGATAAGCTCTCCCTCATCGTTCGGAACGGGAGGATGATTCGCTACATATTCAAGGTTTTTTTCTACTAAAGAATTATAAGAACCGATATCCTTACAGTCATACTCCGAGAATATCTTATATCTCTGGAGCATTTCGTTGACTGCCCAGCCGAGAGCCGCTGCCGCTTTTTTGGCGTCGGAAACTATGGGGATGAGCAGGTGCGGGATACCCTTGTATTTTGAGAACTCGACCATTTTGGGGTCGATGAGCAGCATCTTGACCTCATCGGGAGAAGCTTTGTAGAGGATGCTGATAAGGATGGAATTTACGCAGACCGACTTACCGGAACCGGTAGTACCTGCGATGAGCAGGTGAGGCATTTTTGCGATGTCGGTTATCACGATCTCGCCTGAGATATCGCGTCCGAGCACGGCGGTCAGCTTGCTCTTTGACTTTCTGAACTTATCGGAGTCGATAAGCTCGCGCATAGAAACCATACTGACGACCTTGTTCGGGACTTCGATTCCGACCGCAGCCTTGCCGGGGATAGGCGCTTCTATTCGCACGCCGTTGGCGGCGAGGTTGAGGGCGATATCATCGGACAGATTTGTTATTTTGCTGATTTTTACTCCCGGCGCGGGCTGGAGCTCGTAACGAGTTACGGACGGTCCGCGGCAGATGTTTGTTATCGTCGCGTTAACGCCGAAGCTGTTGAGGGTCTCGATAAGCTTTTTGGAATTGTGCTGGAGCTCCTCCATCGCGGATTTATCATTGTTGCTGTTGTTGGGCTTGAGAAGCTGAATAGGCGGATAATGATAAACCTTTTCGGGCTTTATTTCTTTTTGAGAATTATTCGGCTTATATCCTAAATCATTGAATTCTGAGTACGGCTCGTCATTCGACTTTGTTTCGGTCTTTTTGACCTCTACCGGAACGGTCTCGGGATCAGCCTGCTTCGCGCCCTTTGAAACGTGGTTTGAGCGTTTTTCGGCGGTGATCTCCTCCGCTATATCCTCAACGGTGGTTTCGCCGTCCTCGCCCATCGGCTTGCTGGCGCGCTTGATGATATTTATCAGATCTTCTGAATTATCAAGGTCGGCGGCGTTTTGCTCGTTAGATTCGGTGTAGTCGATATCCAAGCCGCTGACGGGAGCAGTAACCTCTTTTTTGCGCTTACGGCGGCGCTTGGGCTCGTCGAGCGGAATATCAATATCACTGCTGTTAAGCTTTTGACCGTTTGAGTAGATCGGAACATCGATCGGGATGTCGATATTAGTATTCTCGGGCTTTTCCTCCGGTTTTTGAGTTTTAACTTTGCGGCGCTTTCTGCGCTTCGGCGGAGTGTAGCTGTCGCCGTAATCGCTCCTGCGCTCTTCTTCAAGGCGTTCTCTTCTGCGGCGGGCGCGTTCCTCGTTGGCACGGCGAACTCTCTCCGCCGTTCTGCTTGCCGCCCTTGCTACATCCTTGACCGAAAGATTGGTGATAATGAATATCAGTACTCCGAGAAGCAGGATAGTCAATATTATCGCCACGGGCTGACCGCACAGAGCCGCTATGGGATAGCCTAAGATACCGCCGATCAAGCCGCACGACAGAGGCATATAGCCTGTGGAATTAAAGCAGTCAAGGTAGAGATTGCCGAGCACGGCAAAGTAATTCATATGACTGTATCTGCCCCAGTTGATTGCAAACAGCAGCGCGCCTGCAAGGAAGAAAATCAATATGCAGAGCACTACCTTTGCACCGAAATGGGCAATTTGCTTTTCTTTTTCGTTCATCACGCACAAGTATACAAAAAACGGCGGAACAAGTAACATTCCCAATCCGAACAAGCCGAAGAAGAACGAGCGGACAGACGTCCAAAAGTTACTTCCCGGAACAAATACGAGAATAAAAAAGAATATAGCAAGCGCTATGTACA
>CACYQK010000185.1:0-2489 GCA_902776495.1 uncultured Ruminococcus sp.
CTTATGTCGAATATTTTTGTGAAGCTGCAACGCCTGACCCTGCCGTTAATGAAGCGTTTAAGTTTATCAAAGTTTAAATAGGCGGGATCGGATGCAACGTCACGTTGATATATTTAAAAATACCTTCTAAATTTGTCCGTCACCGTACCGCTGTATGAACAACGTCCATACTATAGGTCACGTTTTCTTCGGACACCATCGTTATTGATACTTTGGGAGCGTACCTGTTGAACATTACAAGAAAGCTCTCTTTGCCGCCGTCGTGCATTCCGGTAACTATTCGCTGCACATAGTTTTGTTTTGCAAATTCCGCGCAGATCTTCGGTGCGTTGTCGTGGAACAATACGGTCATATCCGCCCCTGACTCGCGCGATACTATGTTAAGGTATTCTATCTCGTCGCTGATCACCGTGTAATCCGTCATAGGCTTCAATACACTGAGAACTCTTAAGTCACAGCCTTCGCTTTGTGCGATTTGCTCTGCTGTTTTTATAATTCTGTCGCACTCGTGCTGATCTGTCACGCATGCCAAAACCGACGGCTTATCGCTGAACAATTTTGACACCTCCTTCCTTTGCTGTGACTATATAATACGACCCGAATATGTTTGTTTTTTATTGTTAATGTGAAATTAAGGTGAAAGTTTTTTAAAATTCGCTTGCGAGTATAAAGGAGTATAAACGAGAAAATCAAAGAAAATCAAAGCTCTTGCGGAGCTAAATTAAAAAATTCCAAAAAAGTGTTGACTTTATACCCGAACTATACTATAATACAAAGGCACTTAATTAATCAGGAGGAAAAGAAAATGTCAACATATTTAGCAAAACCGACAGAAGTTGAGCGCAGCTGGTATGTAATTGACGCGGCAGGCAAGCCCCTCGGACGTGTTGCTTCTCAGGCAGCTACACTCCTCAGAGGCAAGAACAAGCCCACATTTACACCCAACGTTGACTGTGGTGATCACGTTATCATCATCAACTGCAAGGACGCTGTTCTTACAGGCAACAAGCTCACACAGAAAAAGTGGCAGCGCCACACCGGCTATGTAGGCCATCTTAAAGAAACACGTTACGATACTCTTATGGCGACCAGACCCACAAAGGCTATGGAGCTCGCTGTTAAGGGTATGCTTCCTAAAAACACTCTCGGCAGAAAGGCTCTCCTCAGACTCAGACTCTTTGAGGGTGCCGAACACAACCATCAGGCTCAGAAGCCCGAGATGTTAGACGCATAAGAAGGAGGCGGAAATTAATGTACGATAAGACACCTTATTTTTACGGTACAGGCAGAAGAAAAAGCTCTGTTGCCCGTGTAAGACTGTACCAGGGCACAGGCAAGATCACTATCAACGACCGCGATATCGACGATTATTTCGGTCTTGAAACACTCAAGCTCATCGTTCGTCAGCCTCTTGCACTTACAGAGACAGACGAGAAGTTTGACGTAGTATGCCGCGTTAACGGCGGCGGCGTTACCGGTCAGGCGGGCGCTATCCGTCACGGTATCTCAAGAGCTCTCCTTCAGTACGACAGCGAGGCGCTTCGCCCCGCCCTCAAGAAGGCAGGCTTCCTCACCCGTGACCCGAGAATGAAAGAGCGTAAGAAATACGGTCTCAAAGGAGCCCGTCGTGCGCCGCAGTTCAGTAAAAGATAATCATACACTTTGGTTATTTATCAAACCTCTCGATTATTCGGGAGGTTTGCTTTTTTTGATCACTGCGGTGTCCTCGGAGCACAGCTCCTGCGGTCCCGGCTAAAAACAGTCCGCAGGACTGTTTTCTTAACGCCGTGACAGTTCTCAAAGAGATAATCAGATACTTTGGTTATTTATCAAGGCTTTCCTTTGTGGGAAGCCTTGATTTTATTCTGTCAAAATCTACCGTAATTCGATAAAGTTCGGTGGACATAGTTTTTTGGTTATGCTATAATCAACTTGTAAGGAGGCGGAACATATGAACGACTACACTTTTGGTCAGATACTCTATGATTATCGCCGACAGGCGGGTTATTCACAAGCAGAATTGGCGCACCTTTTAGGCGTTACCAACAAAGCGGTTTCCAAGTGGGAAACCGGCGCCGCTAAGCCGGGCACCAACATTTTACGCAAGTTGGCAGCAGTCTATAATATCTCGGTAGACGAGCTGCTGCGCAGTAAGGAGGAACCTATGCCTCAGGACGTTATTAAAATCGTTATTACCGGCGGTCCCTGCGCCGGAAAATCTACGGCCATGAGCCGTATCCAGCGATATTTTACCGAAATAGGCTACATGGTGCTGTTCGTTCCCGAAACCGCTACAGAGCTGATTACCGGCGGCGTAGCTCCGTGGACTTGCGGCAGCAACACGGATTATCAAACCTGTCAGATGAAGCTGCAATTGGAAAAGGAACGTGTTTTTGAGCAAGCAGTTCAATCCATGGATAATCAAAAAGTATTGATTGTCTGCGACCGCGGCGCCCTCGACAACAAGGCGTATATGGAAGCGCCCGAAT
>CACYQK010000186.1:0-2484 GCA_902776495.1 uncultured Ruminococcus sp.
CGTGTGCGACAGCCGCAACTTTTTTGATGTCGATTATATTTGAATTGGGGTTACCAAGTGATTCAATAAAAATCGCTCTGGTGTTTTCGTCGATCGCCTTCTCGAAAGCGTCCTCCTCATCGGGATCGACAAAGGTCGTCGTGATTCCGTAATTCGGGAGGGTGTGCTCAAGAAGATTGAAGCTGCCGCCGTAAATTGTCTTTGCGGCTACGATGTTCTGTCCCGCTTTTGCGAGAGCCTGGATCGTGTAGGTGATCGCCGCGGCGCCCGAAGCTACCGCGAGGGCTGCCGAGCCGCCTTCCAGAGCGGCAATTCTTTCCTCAAAAACGGCCTGGGTGGGGTTAGTGAGTCTGCCGTAGATGTTGCCGGCGTCGCGCAGACCAAAGCGGTCTGCGGCGTGTTGGCTGTTGTGAAAAACATATGATGTTGTTGCGTATATAGGAACCGCTCTTGCGTCGGTTACGGGATCGGCCTGTTCCTGACCGACGTGAAGCTGTTTGGTTTCAAAATGTAAGTTTCTTTCCTTTAATGTGCTCATTTCAGTTTACTCCTTTTAGCAAAATTAATGTGTTTGATCAGATGTATCGGCAGCAACAGCAACACATTCGTCCGAATCTGTAGTTGCGCCTGATCATTGATTTTAATTGCAGTGCCACTGCTCTGCCTCCTTTTCGAAGTAATATCTATGTAAACAAGCGGTTTGTGCTTGCGTTGTTTACAGTATACAACCGTTCACGTTCCTTGTCTAATCTCAAAAAGCTATCGTCAGATATAGGGTGAACCTATAACACGTTGAGGTATTTTTTCAGCTCGTCAATATAGAGCTGTCCAACGCTGCTCAGTCGCATATGGGCTTTGCTGATGTAACCTATTTTCATTTTGCTGCCGGGGTGTTCGTCGTCAGGCTCGAAGGGTATCGCGATATAATCGCCGCCGTTGAGCTCCTCGCAGATGATTCCCGAGCAAAGCGTGTAGCCGTTGAGACCGATCATCAGGTTGAGCATAGTGGCGCGGTCGGTCGCCTTTATGGTCCTTGGATACTGAAAGTTTGTCAGGATTTCCTCGGCAAAGTACATTGAGCCGCTGCCGCCCTGTTCAAACGACAGACAGGGAAATTCCGCCAGTTCGTCAAAGTGGATGGATTTGTTTTGCGCGAGCGGATGTCCCTTCCATATATAAACATAAGCGTCACATTCGATCAGCTCGTGAAATTCAAGATGATTTGCGCGCAGCACCTTGCTGAGCAGAGTGGAGTTGAAGTCGCTCAGATACAGGATCCCGATCTCGCTGTTAAGCGAGCTCACATCGTCGATGATCTGTTGTGTGCGTTCCTCGCGGATCGCAAATTCGTACTCGTCCATATCGAGCTTTTTTACGAGCTCAACAAAGCTCTTGACCGCGAAGGAATAGTGCTGAGTCGATACGGCAAATTTCTTTTTGCGTTTGCCGTTATCGCCGTATTTGTCCATCATATTTTCATACTGATGATACAGCTCGCGCGCGTAGGATATAAAATCCCTGCCGTCGCCCGTAAGCGTAACTCCTCTGCCGCTGCGGTTGAAAATAGTGATTTGAAGCTCCTTTTCGAGCTCCTTCATCGATTCTGTCAGCGACGGCTGAGCGATGTACAGCACCTCGCTCGCCTTGTTGAAGGAGCCCTGCTCCGATATTGTGATTGCGTAAAGTATTTGTTGCAGAGTCATAATCTCGCCTCGTGTGATAGTAACATATATATCATATTAATTTTATAGGAATTATATTATCATAAGGCTTGAAAAAAGTCAACCTACACGATTGCGCACCCTGATGCGCGTTAATCGGTCTGATATTTCAAAATCCGCTGCGGAGGCGATGATATTTTTATTGGCAAACAGAAAATCATCTAAATAAAATATTTTGACAATAATATGCGCTTCACATAACGTAAAAAGAATTTCAATAGTCCGCACCTATATCGGGTTATTGCTTTTTCGGATTAGACATCTTGGAGTAAATATCGTAAACTAAATAATAATAAGAGCGGACGCACACAG
Source organism: uncultured Ruminococcus sp. (assembly GCA_902776495.1). Classification (GTDB taxonomy): domain Bacteria; phylum Bacillota; class Clostridia; order Oscillospirales; family Acutalibacteraceae; genus Ruminococcoides. The sequence continues at coordinate 2,034 of CACYQK010000186.1, forward strand.
CTCGTGAATGGAATTCTTTGCAATGCGTCTGCTCTTTATTTTTTTTATGTACGGTTTTGTGAGTCGGTGATCTTTGCCAGCTCGCGCTCCTCAAGCTGACGGTACGCCACCTTACCTACGAGCGTTTTCGGAAGATTGTCAACAAACTCCTGCTCACGCGGCAGGGCGTACAGAGCTATGTGCCGGCGGCAGCGGTCGAGGATCTTCCGCTTTGTTTCGTCGCTTTTTTCAACGCCCGGCTTGAGCATTACAAACGCCTTGACCTTTTGGACGCGCAGCGGATCGGGAACGCCGATAACGCAGCTCATATGAACCTCGGCGCAGGCGTCGAGAATGTTTTCGAGCTGCGCGGGATAAATGTTGTATCCGGAGGAAACGATCATCCTTTTCAGTCTGCCCCTGAAAAATAGAAAGCCATCCTCGTCCATAACGCCCAGATCGCCCGTGTAGA
>CACYQK010000187.1:0-2480 GCA_902776495.1 uncultured Ruminococcus sp.
CCTCACCTCGGACTCTATGATAACCTATTACGCAGCGTCAAAGTCAAGTGTTTTCTGAAAATATTTTATCATCATTTTTCGGGGTTGACAAGCGCCGCCCTTTGCGTTATACTGAAACCAACCTATAAAGAGTGCGCGAGAGACAAGCTCGTTGACCGCACACCAACCTGCCGCGCGGTAAGGTGGTAATGCTTGTATGATGGGTAGCGTTGCGACCGCCGCCGGTGGCGGATGAAGGGAGCAAAAGCGCTGCGCAAAATAAGGAGTTGAAGGAGCGGTTTTAACTGCGACGCGCAACGACTGTATTTTGCGAGGGTAATCCTTTGATTATAAACGCCCGTCTGACGATGGGCGTTTTTTCGTGCTCCGAATAGGTAATAATTTTTCGGAGAATACAAATGAAAACGATCGAAAGCGTGATCAACAGGAACAAAAAGGTTTATTTTCACATGGGCAGTGATGAAATCTGCAAGCGCTTTTTCTCGCAGGCAGAAAAAGAGGGCTTCCTGTTCGGCAGAGAAAAGCCGAGCGCAAAACACCCGTCCGACTATATCGCCGTGCTCCCCGACAAGACGATCTGCTATGTCGGCGCCATCGGAAGAATCGCCATCGGGTCGGAGGCGGAAAATGTGCTCGTCATCGACGTGGAAGAGTTCTTAAAGCCGTAAAAAGTGCCGGTGGACACTCTCGCTCGCCTTCAAGTCCCTTCACTCCTCTACTTTGGTTAAATTAATAATCGGCTACCCTTTATGGGTAACCGATTATTAATATGGTCGGAGTGAAGGGACTTGAACCCCCGACATCCTGCTCCCAAAGACGTAGAATAGTTTAGTATCCCTCACTTATCACCGCATATTGTGCTTTTCAGTACGGAAAATATTCCGTTTCAAGCCGTTTGTAACATTTATCCCGTGTGTCACATACGGGGTTATGGTCTGTTATGTGGTCAAGTCGTATTGGACGATAAAACTGATGCGCCGTAATCAAAGATTAAGACTTATATCTCTCTTGAGAATGGAGCCTTTTTATTTCCGATTTTTACAGTACCCCACTTGCTGTTTTCAAACTCTTTAATCAGCATATCATACTTATCGAAATTCTCAGGATGCACACCGAAAATGTACGAGCGCTGTGTACCGCGGTGAAAAGTAAGTACAATTACTTTTGCTCCAAAAGATTCCATTTCGCGCATTTTTGTTTCCCAATCCGCTTGTTTTCTTCTGGCTTTATGGCAATAATACACTACATCTTTACCATCGCAATAATACTTTTCTAATTCACTAAGAGCAACATATTTTTCACCATTGATTCTCGTTGATTTTTCATCATCAGTCGAACCGTTATCAGGATCAGCAAAAACCAATTCCACATTTTTTAATTTAATGCACGCGTTTTTATTCCACGCCAATCTTTCAGCTTTCCTTTCTTGCGGATTCTTGCCTTTAAAATCTAAAATATAGTTATAGTAAATTGCATTTGGAATAATATCACGTTCCTCAAGCCAAGTTACTTTTTTATTTTTATCACCCGCAACTTGCTTTAATATTTCATATAAATCCGGGTCGTAGCATTTTTCTTTATCGTCTTTTAAATAGTCTGTTTTGTTTCCGTCATTAGTCAAGTCGTTTTCAGTAAGATACCAGTTTACTCCAATTTTTATTCCCTTATTTGCTAAAAATCTTAGTAATCCGTATTTACCATAATCACCGATATCTCCCACATATTGATTTTTCATTTAAACTGCCTCCTTGGGTTTATCGCCGATTTTTTATCGCCGATAATTTCAAAAAATCGGCGATAAATCTGATACGCCGTAAACAAAGATAACCGCTGAATGCAGCGGTTATTTTTTCAATTTATATATTCTGTTTCGGTTAGAGCCCTCGGTTATAATTAAACCTTCTTTTACTAATTCGCCGAGATAATCTCTTGTGCGTGAAGATTTAAGATCGATCGCTTCGGCAACATCACTCGCTTTTACAAAATCCTTACCCTTCATAAAATCAAGTATCGCCTGTTTCGTACGAGTGTTTATCGCCGATTTTTTATCGCCGATTTTTCCGTTATCGCCGATTTTTTCAGTCGTCGATAAATCCGCTCCGATCAAAAGATAACGGTTTTTAAGCTCGTTATTTTCACCGAGGATCAGATTTCGGAAAAACTTTTCAAGGAAAGATTTATCCTCATAAACACCCTTTTGAATATCGGCGTAATTCGCCCTTACAAGCGCGTTTCTGAAATACCACGAGTTGTCGGCAAAAAGTGTATTTGTGACATTGAATCCGAGAGAACGAAGATACTTGATCGCGAACACTGCGGTCGTTCTGGTATTGCCCTCGCCGAACGGATGTATCTGCCACATATTCGCGATAAATCCGGTGATGTGTTTGATGCTTTCGTCTATGCTGAGAGCGCTGTAATCAAAGCTTTTCTCCAAATCAAAATCATAGTTCAAGGTATCTCTGATAGTATCCGAGCCT
>CACYQK010000188.1:0-4876 GCA_902776495.1 uncultured Ruminococcus sp.
TTGTGAGAAATTCGACAAAACATATCCCGTAAACTACAATTCTCCCGCTCAGACGGTTGTTGCCACGACAAGCGAAAACGCCGAGGCGTTCTGCGAGGCTGTAAAAGAAGCCGGCGGCAGGGCAAAGCTGCTCGCGGTCAGCGGAGCGTTCCACTCTCCGTTTATGGCAGCGGCGGCGGAAGGACTTGCGGAGTATATGCAGGGCGTTGAGTTCAAACAGCCCCAAATCGAGATTTATTCCGACGTCACCGCAAAGCCCTACGAGGGAGACTTCAAGGCTCTTGTAAAGGCGCAGGTAGAAAGCCCCGTGCGCTGGCAGAGCATAGTAGAAAATATGGTCGAAAACGGAGTCGACACCTTCATTGAGGTCGGCGTGGGCAAGACCCTTACCGGACTAATCAAGAGAATAAACGCCGACGTCAAGGCGTTCAAAATAGAAACACCCGCAGATATTGCGGCTTTAGAGCTGTAAAGAAACGAGGAAAAGTTATGGATTTTAAGAATAAGACTGCCGTCATCACAGGCGGCTCAAGAGGAATCGGACTCGCGATCGCAAAGAAGCTCGCCGAGGGCGGCGCTAACATCGCTGTGCTTTATGTCGGTGACGAGAGCGAGGGCGCGGCTGCAAAGGCGGAGCTCGAGCAGTACGGCACAAAGGTAGAGCAGTATTTCTGCGACGTATCGGACTTTGAAAAGTCAAAGGCGGTATCGGAGCAGGTCATCGAGGAATTCGGCAAGGTCGATATCCTCATCAACAACGCGGGAATCACCCGCGACAAGCTCGTGCTCAATATGGAAGAGAGCGACTTTAACGCTGTTATCAATGTCAATCTCAAGGGCACATTCAATATGATCAAGCATTTCTACAAGCACTTTATGAAGAACCGCGGCGGCAGGATCGTCAGCACATCTTCAATCGTCGGTCTTATCGGCAACGCGGGTCAGGCGAACTATTCCGCTTCAAAGGCGGGCATCATCGGACTCACAAAGTCTGTTGCGCGCGAGCTCGCGGGCAGGAACGTTACGGTCAACGCCGTTGCTCCCGGATATATCGGAACCGATATGACAAACGTGCTCCCCGACAAGGTCAAGGAAACTATGAAGGCGCAGATCCCGGCAAAGCGAATCGGCACTCCCGAGGACGTAGCGAACGTAGTAGCCTTCCTCTGCTCGGACGAGGCGGCTTATGTGACGGGCGAGGTCATCCGCGTTGACGGCGGACTCGCGATTTAACGGAGGTTTATTATGAGCAGAAGAGTTGTAGTGACCGGACTCGGAGCGGTAAGCCCCGTTGGTAACGACATCGAAACGATGTGGAAGAATATGCTCGACGGCGTCTGCGGCATCGAGGAGATCACCGCGTTCGACACGAGCGACTTAAAGGTACATATAGCGGGCACGGTAAAGGACTTTGAGCCCGAAAAATATTTTGAAAAAAGAGAAGCCAAAAAGCTCGATATCTACTGCCAGTACGCCCTCGCGGCGGCACAGCAGGCGGTAGACGACAGCGGAATTATGGGCAATATCGACGAGAACCGCTTCGGTGTTTACATCGGCGCGGGAATCGGCGGACTTCAAACCTTTGTAAATAATACTTTAGGACTCGACCACGGCGGACCTCGCAAGGTCTCTCCGTTTTTCATCCCGATGATGATCGGCAACATCGCCACGGGCAACGCGGCTATCCGCTTTAACGCCAAGGGCGTGACCCTCTCGGTAATGAGCGCGTGCGCTACCGGGACTAACTCTATCGGCGAGGCGTTCCACGCCGTCAAGGACGGTTACGCCGACGCTGTCATCGCGGGCGGAGCCGAGGCGGTGGTAGCTCCGCTGACTATCGCGGGCTTCCAGAATATGAAGGCTCTCTCCACCAATCCCGATCCCAAAAAGGCTTCGCGTCCGTTCGACAAAGATCGCGACGGTTTTGTAATGGGCGAGGGCGCGGGAATCCTTATCCTTGAGGAATACGAGCACGCCAAGGCTCGCGGCGCCAAGATATACGCTGAGTTCGCGGGCTACGGCAACACCTGTGACGCTCACCACGTTACAGCTCCCGACCCCGAGGGCGCGGGGCTTGCAAGGGCGATAAAGATCGCGTTTGACGAGGCAAATGTCCCCGAAGACGCTCAGATCTACATCAACGCCCACGGTACAAGCACACACCTCAACGACCTTACCGAGACTATGGCGTTCAAATCGGCTCTCGGCGACAAGGCTTACGACGCGAGCATAAGCTCGACCAAGTCGATGACCGGTCATATGCTCGGCGCGACCGGCGCGATCGAGGCTATCGCCGCGGTAAAGGCGATCGACGACGGAATGATTCCGCCGACGATAAACCTCGACGAGCCCGACGAGGGACTCGACCTTGACTACACACCCAAGACAGCCAAAAAGCGCGATGTAAACGTTGCGGCTTCAACAAACCTCGGCTTTGGCGGACACGACGCCTGCGTGGTATTTAAGAAGATGCTTTGGCGGACACGACGCCTGCGTGGTATTTAAGAAGATTTAAGGAGGAATAATTAATGATCGATATTTCCACTTTAAAAGAATACATAAAGGTTCTTGAGGAATGCTCGCTTGAAAAAATCGAGATTTCCGACGGAAACGATACGATAAGCCTTGAAAAACCGCATTCGGTTGCAACTGCTCCCGCAGCGGTCACAGTCAACGCCGCTCCCGTCCAGGCAGCTCCCGCTCCCGCGGCAGAGTCGGACGACGACGGAAAGACTATCTCCGCGCCCATCGTAGGCGTTTTCTACGCAGCTCCTTCACCCGAGAGCGACCCGTATGTCTACGTCGGCAAAAAGGTCAAAAAGGGCGACGTTGTCTGCATAATCGAGGCGATGAAGTGTATGAACGAGATCCAGGCCGAGGAGGACGGCGAGATCACAGCTGTCCTCGCTACAAACGGAGAGCTCGTAGAGTACAACCAGCCGCTGTTCGCGATTAAATAAGAATAAAAATATTGTAGGGGCGGACCTATGTGTCCGCCCGCCTGAGAACCACTCTTTGCGGTAATCTACGGGCGGACACACGGGTCCGCCCCTACACAGTAAATGCTGAGGTAATTATGAATCAGGAAGAAATCAAAAAGATACTGCCCCACCGCGACAATATGCTCCTTGTTGAGGAGTCCGAGGTCGTTGACGACGTCACCGCAAAGGGACGCTACACTATCAAAGGCGACGAATTCTTTTTGCAGGGTCATTTTCCGGGCAACCCCGTTGTTCCGGGCGTTATCCTCTGCGAGATGATGGGTCAGGCAAGCTGCTGCTTGCTCGCCGACAAGGTGAGTAACTGCACGCCGTACTTTACAAAGATGAACAACGTAAAGTTCAAAAACCCCGTAAAGCCGGGCGATACCCTCGAGAGCGTCTGCACCCTCACCAAAAACAGAGGGCCGTTCTACTTTATCGACGCCAAGGGTTATGTTGACGGCAAGCTCTGCGTAAGCGCGGAATTATCGTTCGCGCTCATCGAAAATAAAGAATAAAAGAGATAATCAAAATTTTTGAGATTACAATACTTAATTGTGTCAAATCGGCTTGTAAGCAGGAATGACACTTGAGAGCTGAGGTAATTTAAAATGTTTTCTAAAATACTTATAGCTAACCGCGGAGAGATCGCTGTCCGCATCATCCGCGCCTGCCGCGAGATGGGTATCGCGACCGTTGCGATCTATTCCGAGGCGGATAAAAACGCCATGCACGTCCAGCTTGCCGACGAGAGCTATTGTGTCGGCGGCAGCCGTGTGTATGAAAGCTACCTTAATATCCCCGCAATCCTCACCGTCGCGGTAGAAAGCGGAGCCCAGGCTATCCACCCGGGCTACGGACTTCTCAGCGAAAACGCCAAGTTCGTGTCGCTTTGCGAGCAGTGCAACATCAACTTTATCGGACCCACCTCGGGAATGATCGCTATGCTCGGCGACAAGGACAACGCGCGCAAAACCATGCGAGCAGCCGGCGTTCCCGTGACCCCCGGCTGCGATATAGTCGAGGATCTTGAGCAAGCCAAGCAGGAGGCGGACAAAATCGGCTTCCCGCTCTTGATAAAGGCGCGTTCGGGCGGCGGCGGAAAGGGCATACGCAAGGTCGATTTTCCCGAGCAGTTCGAGGACGCTTTCCTCTCGGCTTCATCAGAGGCAGAGGCGGCGTTCGGCGACGGCGCGTGCTATCTTGAAAAATTCATTTTCCCCGTTAAGCATATAGAAATGCAGCTCCTCTGCGACAAATACAACAATATCATCTGTCTCGGCGAGCGCGAGTGCTCAGTCCAGCGCAAAAACCAGAAGATGATCGAGGAGAGCCCCAGCCCGGCGCTTGACGAAAAGACCAGAAAACAGATGATGATCGCCGCGGTCAAGGCGGCAAAGGCGGTCAACTATGTCAACGCCGGTACGGTCGAATTTTTGCTCGACAAAAACAACGACTTTTACTTTATGGAGATGAACACCCGACTCCAGGTCGAGCACGGCGTTACCGAGATGGTAACGGGACTCGACATCGTCCAGTGGCAGATCAGGATCGCCGCGGGCGCGAGGCTTAACCGCACTCAGGACAGCATTTTTACACACGGAAACGTAATAGAATGTCGTATTAACGCGGAAAATCCCGATAAAAACTACCGCCCCAGCTGCGGCAAAATCAATCGTCTGCACACACCCGGCGGATCGTTCGTGCGCTTTGACACCGCGATCTATCAGGACTATACGGTCCCGCCGTATTACGATTCAATGATTGGCAAGCTGATAGTTCAGGCGCGCACCAGACCCGAGGCTATCAGAAAGATGAAGATGGCTCTCTCTGAGCTGACTATCGAGGGAATCGACATAAACAGAAATATCCTCGCCGAGATCCTGTCCGACGAG
>CACYQK010000189.1:0-2452 GCA_902776495.1 uncultured Ruminococcus sp.
CATACCGAGCTTTTCATAGCAGTAATTCGGCAGGTATTCCTCGACCTGTGTAACGCACTTCGGATTGCTGCACCTGTGTTCGCTGAGTTTCTTGTCCCTTGCCTTCAGCATAAAATCCTCGTCCTGCAAAAGCAGAAGGATCAAAGCCATCCTTCCGTACATTCCGTACTGCGCCTGCTTAAAGTAGAGCGCTCTGGGGTCGTCGTCGATATCAACGGTGATCTCGTTTACTCTGGGGAGTGGATGAAGAACTATCATATCCTCGCGTGCAAGCTCGAGCTTCGGCTTGTCGAGCACAAAAACATCCTTTTGCGCAAGGTAATCCTCCTCGCTCTTGAACCTCTCGCGCTGGATCCGCGTCATATAGAGCATATCGAGGTCGGTTATCGCGTCGGCAAGGCTGTGGCAGATTGTGTATTTGCAGTTGTGATTTTCAAGAATATCAATGATATAAAGCGGCACGCCGAGCTCGGGCGTAGAGATAAGCGTAAACGAGTTGTTCTCGTACTTTACCAGAGCCTTTATCAGCGAGTGGACTGTTCTGCCGTTGAGCAAATCGCCGCAAACGCCGATTTTAAGGTTATCGAGCCTGCCTTTTTCGCAGCTAAGTGTAACGATGTCGGTAAGCGTCTGGGTGGGGTGGAGGTGACCGCCGTCTCCGCAGTTGATAAACGGAATGTCAGAGTACAGTGACGCCGCCATCGCCGTACCCTCAACAGGGTGGCGCATAGCGATGATGTCCGCGTATCCGCTGATAACGCTGACCGTATCTTTCAGGTTCTCACCCTTTGCAACCGATGAATTCATCGGGTTGTCAAAGCCGATCGTTCGTCCGCCGAGCTTCAGCATAGCGGTCTGGAACGACATCTGAGTCCTCGTACTCGGCTCATAAAACAGAGTCGCCAATATTTTTCCGTCACAGGCGTGGCGGTAGTCGGCAGGGCTCTGCATTATTTTTTGCGCCTTTCTTACAAGCTTATCGATCTGCTGTGTCGACATAGATTCAAGGTCGATAAGGTTTTTGTTATACATATTAAACCCCCTATTGTTTTATTTGTAGGGGCGGGCATTGCCCGCCCGCGGTATATTGCAAAGTATTCCTTGTTTTTGCGGGCGAGCAATGCTCGACCCTACAGTTATTGTACCAGAATACAATGAGTAAATCAACAATGATTTGAATTAATTACCGCCTCGGCACATTTTATTCCGTCAACAGCGGCTGAGATTATTCCGCCGGCATAGCCCGCGCCCTCGCCGCACGGGTAAAGTCCGCCGAGAGCTATGCTTTGCAGCGTTTTATTATCCCTGATTATCCGTATGGGTGACGAGCTCCTTGTTTCAAGTCCGGTCAAAACAGCGTCGCCGCAGTCAAAGCCGCGCAGTTTTTTGCCCATATCTCGGATAGCGGTTTTCATATTATTACTGACGTATTCGGGCAAAATACGGTTGAGGTCGCTCAGCTCGTAATTCGGCATAATGCTCGGCTTTACCGAGCCGATTTTGCTTGTTTTGCAGCCGTTTAAAAAATCCTCGACCCTCTGAACGGGCGCGCAGTAGCCCCCGCCTCCGAGTGTGAACGCGGCCTTTTCAAGCTTTCGCTGAAAGTACATTCCGCCGAGCGGGTTGTCGCTTTCAAAATCTCCGGGAGTTACGCCGACAAGCAAAGCGGCGTTTGAGTTTACACTGTCGCGACTGAATTCGCTCATACCGTTGGTGCAGAGCATATCTTCTTCGCTCGAAGCGTTGACCACCTTGCCGCCCGGGCACATACAAAAGGTATACGCTCCGCGCTTGTCCTTGGTGCGGACGTTCATCTTGTAATAAGCCGCGCCGAGTGCTTTGTTCCCGGCAAATTTGCCGTACTGGCTTTTGTCGATCTCCTCGCGCAGATGCTCTATCCTCGCGCCGACGGAAAACGCCTTTGCTTCTATCGGCAGCTTTTTGCCGTAGAGCATCTCAAAGGTATCCCTCGCGCTGTGGCCTATCGCCAAAATAATGCTGTCGGTTTCGATGACGTACTCCTTGCCGCCGCTCTCAACTGAAGCGCCGCTTATCTTTCCGTCCTTATCCTTAATGCCGGTAAGTTTTGTTTCAAACATCACCTTGCCGCCGAGGCTGATGATTTCTTCTCTTATGCTCTTGACCGTGATTTTCAGCTTGTCCGTGCCGATATGCGGCTTTGCGTTGTAAAGAATCTCCTCCGGAGCGCCGTGGTTTACAAATTCATTAAGCACCTTGCGCTGGCGGTTGTCCTTTGTACCCGTGTTCAGCTTTCCGTCAGAAAACGTGCCCGCGCCGCCCTCGCCGAACTGTACGTTTGACTCACAGTTCAGCTTTCCGCTGTTCCAGAACTTATCAACATCGGCGGTCCTGCTGTCAACGTCTCTGCCGCGCTCAATAACGATAGGCTTCGCGCCGCTCTGCGCGAGGATAAGCGCCGCGAATAATCCCG
>CACYQK010000190.1:0-2445 GCA_902776495.1 uncultured Ruminococcus sp.
GGTTGGTGCGAGGATCCTACCCAGGTTGGCTGCAACACCGGAAATACAGCGTTCGCGGTACTCGCGATGCTCCAATACGACAAGATAAATAATACAGACCGCTACCTCGAGACCACCGAGACACTTATGGATTGGGTGCTCGAAGATTGCACCGACGGCGGGCTCGGATTTACCGCCGGATTTATCGGCTGGCCTGAGAACGGCGAGGATTCGGTTACTCGCTTGACTTACAAAGCAACGGAGCACCAAGTTGATCTATATCCCGTTTTCTGTCAGCTTTACAGCGTGACCGGCAAAGAAAAATATAAAAATGCCGCCGACAGCGCGCTCGCGTTTATAAAGTCTATGTATAATACGGACGGCGGATACTTCTACACCGGAACCGACGCCGATGGGATAACCCCTAACAAGAGCGTAGTGGTCCTTGACGCACAAGTCTGGAACGCGTTATCTCTCGGCAGTGAGTTCGAGCCGTATTCTTCCGCAATGGATTTGGTTAAAGAAATGAAAACCGCCGAGGGCGCGTATCCTTTCTGTCTCGAGAACAAAAACGGCGGATTTTGGTGCGAGGGCACGGCATTTACCGCACTGATGTATGACCAAAGAGGCGACTACAACAGCTTCGCAGACGCTATGGACGCGTTGTGCGTTGTTCAGCTTGAAAACGGACTTTTCCCCGCAGCGACAGTAGATAACCTTTCTACAGGTATTATTCTTCCTGACGGTAACGAATGGTTGTATGGAAAAGATCCTCATATAGCTCCGGCGGCTTGGTTCATAATGTCCGAAAACGGCTTTGTTCCTAACGAATTTATATAAAGGGGTTTAGTATTATGACTTTTAAAATCAAGGACGGCGTGTTGGAGGCTGCCTATACTAAAGACATAGATATAACTATTCCCGAGGAAGTAATCGAGATCGGAACAAATGCTTTCAAAGTTGACGTTTTTGAAGAAGAAGAATACTGATTATAGATAAAAGTATGAAAGGCAGGGTTGAATATGAACGGAAAGAAATTGGTATATAATGAGTTTATGCCCAATAAAGTAATAAAAAAAGGCGACTTGTTCCATTGGGTTTATGAAGTTGTATCTGATCCCAAGCGCGGTTATAATGGATACGAGTGGAAAATATATCACAGACGCTGGAGAAGATACTTAAAAATGATCCGACCTGCGCCCGAAAGTCTAATGACTGTTGATCCGGAGCCTTTTATAAGCTTATATCAAAACAGTCTGATACCGATGCAGTTGCACCCGAGGATAGAGGCGTTTTATGATGTGCGTCATATCGACGGAAGCACGGCGTTTTTTACCGAATGGTCAGATAACGGAACGCTTGCCGACTGTATCGAAAACGGTTCTCTTTACAAGGGTGGAGCCGAGGTCGTAGCACAACGCTTGCGCCGTATTTCCGGTCAGATCGCGCGTGCTTTGCAGTATATAAAAACCCAAATCCCTTATCACGGTGCCGTTTGTCCCGGAAATATAATGCTGACCGACCGCTTTAACGCAAAGCTCTCGGTAGCGAGTATTGATCTTTTGTCCGGCAGAAAGCTTGGCGATGATGTGCAGCTTTGGGCGCATACCGTGATCTCAATGTACCTCGGCCGCGTTTTAGAGGAAGACTACTGCGACGGAGTTTTAGATAGGTACAAGGAATTAAAGGCTCAAATGAGAGTCGAAATCCCCGCAGATCTTGAAGCAGTCGTTATCGCTGCTCTTAACAACAAGCTTTCATACTGGGATCCTCTTTTCAGGTGTCTGCATACATCGTTTTATGTGGATTATGCGGGTCCTGAGACCCTTGGATACCGCAATAACAAAGCTCTGCGTCTGATCGACTGCGGAAAAATAAATGAGGCGTATTTGATATTACAAGAGGAGGCGTCAAAAGGCGCCATAGGAGGATATTTTACCTGCGCCGAATATAATCTTAAACAACTGCATCGCTATTGGAGCAAGGAAATTGAAGAATTCGGTTGCTATTGCTCTAAGTATGTTTTGTATGAACCGACCGATATTCTGCTTTGGGCAGAGGAACATGACAGAATACGGGTTCAGAATATGCTCGATAAGTACGATAGTTTTCCTGAGTGTGTAGAACCTTTTATCCCTGAGATCCGCGAGAAGCTGCTCGATAAACCTCATAGGACGCCTACGGAGTTTAACCCCGACGATCCGCGGTTGAAAAAATCAGACGAAAAATATATAATAGAGATCGAGGGCAAAACGGTTACATTTATTCCTCAGTCAGATGAACATAAGATGTTTCCGATACCGAGCAAGGACGGCATATTTTGGGATAACGGCGTATTGTACTTGCCGGAAAGAGGCGTTGAAGAGGACGTCGACTATGTTATAAGGGAATTCTCCGGTGGCCGTTTTTATTTTGATGAGGATAAAAGATTTTTGCTGGTTGAAGCGAATAATTTTTATCTTTATG
>CACYQK010000191.1:0-2858 GCA_902776495.1 uncultured Ruminococcus sp.
CAAAAAGCCGCGAGCCCGGGTATGAAGTACAAGCACTACGCGCCAAGGGCGAACGTGATTTTGCTGAAATGCAGCGACGATGAATTTATTTCTCACGTCAACCGCAACAGCGGCGGCGGAGTAGCGGCGCTTTGCTGCGACGAGGATACGGAAAAACTGAACGCCAAGTATATTTCGCTCGGTAAGCGAAATGATTACGAGGCGCACGCGCACAGGCTTTTTGACAGCCTGCGCAGGATAGACGGCTACGGCGACATCCACACGGTCTACACGCGCCTGCCGTCCACCGACGGTGTGGGGCTGGCGGTTTATAACCGGCTTATACGCGCCGCGGGATTTGAGGTGATCGATCTTGAAAAGAGTTAGATTGATAGGCTTGACAGGCCAGAGCGGTGCGGGCAAAAGCACCGCCGCCAAGGTCTTTGAGCAAAACGGCTTTACAGTGATTAACGCCGACGAGCTTGTAAAAAAGGTGTATGAGCAAAACAAATACTGCCTTGACGCGGTAGCAGTGCGTTTCGGGATGGACATTATTAATCCCGGTGCTCAGTGAGATGCTCAGAGAGCTCAAGGATGTTGAGGATATCGCGGTGTTCGACGCGCCCCAGCTATTTGAGAGCGGGATAGACGCCGTATGCGATGTTATCGTAAGCGTTGTCGCGGACGAGGACGTAAGGCTTAAAAGGATAACCCTGCGCGACGGAATAACCGAGGCTCAGGCAAGGGAAAGGATAAACGCGCAGCACAGCGAGGAATTTTTCAAAAGCAACTCAGATTTTATTATAGAGAACAACACCGAGGGCGGTTTGGAACAAAAAACGCTTGAGGTTATAGCAGGCGTTTTCAAAACCTTAAATTTAGGGGAAACGACTGAAACAGAGGTGATGTAATGGCGGAGACTAAAAGCCGTACACAAAAGCACAGCGCCAAAAGGCACAGCGCAAAAAAGCGCGGAACAAAAAAGTCGGGCAATAAAGTAAAGGTTATTATAATTTCCGCAGTTGCGATCGTGCTCGCAGTGACGGTCGTGCTCATCGTGGTCAACTTTTATAAAAAAACCGAAAAAAAGGTAATAGAAGCGGCGTATCCGCTTGAATATACCGAGCTTGTAGATAAGGCGGCAAAGGATTATAACCTTGACCCCGCGCTGATCTACGGCGTGATACATACAGAGAGCCGCTTTAATCCGGACGCGGGTTCATCGGTGGGCGCAAGGGGACTTATGCAGCTTATGCCCGAGACCTTTGACTGGCTGATGGAAAAGCGCGGAGAAAAGGGAAAATACACTGCCGACGACCTGTATGATCCCGAGGTGAATATAGACTACGGCTGCTATTTGCTTAGATATTTCCTCGATTACTACGGCAACGAGCAGTGTGCCGTGGCGGCATATAACGCCGGCTTTGAGGTATCAAACTGGCTTGATGACCCCAACTGCAGCTCGGACGGAATGACGCTCGACGTGATCCCGTACCCCGAGACGAGCGAGTATGTCGATAAGGTCGAAAGCGCCAAGGATAAGTATAATGAACTCTATTTTTCACAAGATAACTGAGAAAGGAAGATAAACATATGGCTGACGAAAAGACAAAAACACAGCGCCTGCGCGAGCGCGTTATGACAGAAGAAAACAAGCAAAAAAAGCTCACGGCGGAGGTCATCGCCAAGGCGGACGAGTTCTGCGAGGGATACAAGGAATTCTTGGATTGTTCTCCCGTTGAGCGCGAGGCGGTAGCGTATTCGCTCGACCTCGCACAGAAAAACGGCTTTAAAAAGTTTGACCCCGACGCGACATATTTCCCCGGCGACAAGGTGTATCACATCAATCGCGGCAAAGCTATCGCACTTGCGGTCATCGGCAAAAACGGCGTAAAGAACGGCGCGCGCCTTGCTATTGCCCACATCGACTCACCGAGGATAGATCTAAAACCCGTTCCGCTTTATGAGGCGAACAACCTCGCACTCTTTAAGACTCACTACTACGGCGGACTCAAAAAGTACCAGTGGACAGCTGTTCCGCTTACGCTCCACGGCAGGATTGTCAAGCTCGACGGCAGCACGGTAGACATCATATGGGGCGACAGGGAGGACGAGAGCTGCTTCTGCGTGACCGACCTCCTTCCGCACCTCGCTCAGGAGCAGGTGACAAAGCCCATGGCAAAGGCGTTCACGGGCGAAGACCTCAACGTACTTGTCGGCTCGCGTCCGCTCGACGGAGCTGACGATGAAAAAGAGCTCGTCAAGCTCAATATAATGAAGATACTAAACGACAAATACGGCATTACAGAGGACGACTTTTTGTCGGCGGAGCTCTGCCTTGTGCCGAGCTTCAAGGCAAAGGACGTCGGCTTTGACTGCAGTATGATCGGCGGCTACGGCCACGACGACAAGGTTTGCGCCTATCCCGCGGTAATGGCGGCGATCAACGCGGATATCCCCGAGGACACCTGTATCACCTACCTCACCGATAAAGAGGAGATCGGCAGCGACGGCAACACGGGAATGCGCAGCGACTTTTTGCGCTACTTTATCTACGACCTCGCAAAGCAGGACGGGATAGAGGGCTACCGCGCTCTCTCAAAGAGCACCTGCCTTTCGGCAGACGTTAACGCGGCGTTTGACCCGACCTACGCCTCGGCGTTTGAAGCCAAGAACAGCTGCTATATCAACAACGGCGTTGTCATCTCAAAATACACGGGTCACGGCGGAAAGTACGACACCTCCGACGCGTCCGCGGAATATATGGGCAAGGTGAGAGCGCTGCTCGAGAACAACGACATCATATGGCAGATCGGCGAGCTCGGCAGGGTAGACCTCGGCGGCGGCGGAACGATAGCCAAATATGTAGCGAATATGAA
>CACYQK010000192.1:0-2429 GCA_902776495.1 uncultured Ruminococcus sp.
GACGAGGTAGGCTTGATGGTAACGGATATAACCTCCGACGGCTTTATTAAATTTGACGAGGTCGGCGGCCTTGACCGCAGAATTCTGCCTGGCAAGCGCGTGAATATAGGCAAAAAAGCCTTATCGGGAGTAATCGGTATTAAGCCGGTTCATCTCACGAAGGGTGACGAGAGAGAAGCCATCCCGGAGATAAGCGATATGTACATTGACATCGGCGCAGACAGCAGAGAAGAAGCCGAGAAATATGTAAATTACGGCGACAGCATAACCTTTGACTCAAAGTTTACCGAGAACGATTATACGATTACCTCAAAGGCGATTGACGACCGTTTCGGCTGTCTTGTGCTGATTGAGCTTATTAAAAGCGAGCTCGATTATGACGCTTACTTTACATTTGTGGTTCAGGAGGAAGTCGGACTGCGCGGCGCAAAGGTAGCCGCGTATACTGTAAACCCAGATTACGCGATTGTTGTTGAGACCACAACCGCCGCCGATATTCCCGAGGTAGACAGCTCAAAACAGGTTTGCAATCTCGGAAAAGGCGCTGTTATCTCATTTATGGACAGGCGCACAATCTACGATAAAGAGCTTGTGAAGCTCGCATTCGAACGCGCCGAAAAGCTCGGCGTAAACGCTCAGTACAAGCGCGCTGTCGCAGGAGGAAACGACTCGGGAGAAATCCACAAGAGCAGGGGAGGAGTACGCACCTTGGCGGTATCACTCGCATGCAGATACCTTCACGCTCCAAATTGTACCGCAAACAAAGCTGACTGCGAGAGCATTTTGACCTTGGTGCGAGACCTTTGCACGCAAATTTTTGAATAACAGGTGTATTAAATGATTATTTCAGCCTTAGAAGCTGACAATTTTATAAATATAGTAAACGGTATTTCACCGACAGATCCGTTTGCCTGCCGTATAATTTCGCTTTACAACAGCTACAGCCCCGACCTTGTATTTGTCGATTACTGGCTGTTGCAAAATGATGACGAAGAATACACAGGCGCAATCGCACGCAACGGTTCAAATTTTATTTTATTTTTGACAGAGCAAAGCGATATTGACGAGGTATCGTCATTTATGCGTGTAGCAGGGGCTTCGGCGGTAATTTGCGACGGAAAATATCAGCTCGAATTAAACGGCTGTAAGACTATCTCGGGTACTGTCCTCGTCAGAACGACCTCGTTTGAAGATGAAGAAAACGAACTCATTTTTTCAGAGCCCGACATCAAAGCTGTCTATGATATGATAGTAAAATCTGCGGATGAAAATTTCACTCCTCCGCCGTTTGATGATTTTTATGTTGACGTAAATCACAAGCTCCGCCACAACACCGCACGGCTTGTCGGCATTGAGGAGGACGGAATTTGCGTCGCTTCGGCTATGACGGTTGCCGAAAGCGGTACAGGCGCGGTTTTAGGCGCTGTTTCGTGCGATCCCGATTACCGCAGAAGGGGCTTTGGTTCGGCTCTGATTAAATATATAACAAATTTGCTTGTTGCCGAAAATAAAGCCGTTTATCTTCACAGAGCGCAAAACGCCAATGTTGATTTTTATAAGAACCTCTGATTTGAGGAATACGGCGTATGGCGTGAATACGATTTTGTAAGGTGAGAATTTGAAATTTTTTGATATAGACGAAAAAATCCTTCAAGCGTCCGAAAAAGCGATGGAGCTTTGCGCGGATAAGCTAAAGGAAATTGACGAAATCCAGGAATATAATCAGATTAAAATGATAAAGGCGTTTCAAAACGCAGGCGTGAGGGAGAGCTATTTTAATTCCTCAACCGGCTACGGCTATGACGATTTTGGACGTGACGCGCTCGACAGGGTGTACGCTTACGCTTTTGACGCCGAGGACGCGCTTGTCCGTCATAATTTTGTCAGCGGTACTCACGCGCTGACAGTCGCGCTTTTCGGTATTCTCAGACCGGACGATACCGCGCTTTGCGTGACAGGTATGCCGTACGATACAATCCGCTCTGCTATCGGAATTGAGGGCCATTATCCCGGTTCGCTTAAGGACTTTAATATTAATTTTGAAATTACTGACCTTCTGCCCGACGGAACAGTTGACTATGTGGCTTTTAAAAGGGATATCGCTGAAAAACAGCCTAGGATGGTTTATATCCAGCGTTCAAGGGGTTACAGCCTACGTCCTACGCTGACTTGGAGAGAAATAAAGAAGATTTGCGATATATCAAAAAGCGTGTCGCCCAAGTCAATTATTATGCTCGATAACTGCTACGGCGAGTTTATCGAAAGGGTTGAACCGCTTTCTATCGGCGTTGACGTAATGGCAGGCTCACTTATCAAGAACCCCGGCGGTGGAATATCTCCGACAGGCGGCTATATAGCCGGCAAGAAAGAGCTTGTCGAGATGTGCGCCTACCGCCTGACAACTCCGGGAACAGGTAAGGAAATCGGCG
>CACYQK010000193.1:0-2429 GCA_902776495.1 uncultured Ruminococcus sp.
CAGTTTTTCTCATACTACGCAAGCGACGAGGATAAAGAAAACAACAAACCCTCGGTCGCAGTGGACTTTTATGTTGAGCCGATAGAAAAGAACGTCGGCACAGTATTACAGCAGACAGGAAGCCAAACGCTCACACTCGCAAAAACCGTTTGGCAGTCGCTTATAATGCTTGTTCAGGGCAGGTTCAGCTTCAACGACCTCTCGGGTCCTGTCGGTATGACAAAGGCGGTTTCAATGGTTGCATCCGAGGGCTTAAAGGTGAACTTTGCAAGCGCAGTTAATAACATAATCTTTATTATGGCGCTTATCACCGTCAACCTCGGCGTGGTCAATATGCTTCCGTTCCCGGCGCTG
This sequence comes from uncultured Ruminococcus sp., assembly GCA_902776495.1. Classification (GTDB taxonomy): domain Bacteria; phylum Bacillota; class Clostridia; order Oscillospirales; family Acutalibacteraceae; genus Ruminococcoides. The sequence goes on from CACYQK010000193.1 coordinate 355, forward strand.
GACGGCGGAAGGTTCGTATTCCTGCTGATTGAGGCGATAATACGGCGTCCTATCCCGAGAAAATTCGAGTATATAGTCAACGGTATCGGTTTGCTATTGTTGATAATGTTTATTATAGCGATATCTGTCAAGGATGTTTGGCAGTTGATAACGGGCACATTCCCGTCAATGAGTTAGGAGGACACAATGGGCAGCAAAATTCAGGTTAAAGCAGGAAATGTTTTGATTGGCGGCGGCGCGCAGGTCAGCGTTCAGTCAATGCTTAATGTTCCGTCAACGGATGTTGAGGGCAGTGTAAAGCAGGCAAAAGCGCTCGAAGCCGCGGGCTGTCAGATAATCCGCGCGGCTATCCCCGATATGGACGCGGTAAAGCTGATCCCCGCCCTGAAAGAAGCCGTAAGCGTTCCCATTGTTGCCGACATCCACTTCAATTATAAATTAGCGCTTGAGGCGTGCGCCGCCGGTATTGATAAGATCCGTATCAACCCCGGCAATATCGGCTCGGACGATAGGGTAAAGGCGGTCGCCGACGCGTGCAAACAGAGGGGCATCCCGATAAGGATCGGCGTAAACTCCGGTTCTCTTGAAAAAGAGATACTCGCAAAGTACGGCCACCCGACACCGGAGGCGCTCTGTGACAGCGCGCTTTACCATGCCTCACTGCTCGAAAAATTCGATTTCAACGACATCGTGCTCTCAATGAAGAGCTCGACCGTTTCAAATATGATAAAAGCGTACGAGATAGCAAACGAGCGCTGTGATTATCCGCTTCATCTCGGCGTTACCGAGGCGGGCACCGAGCGTATGGGAATTATCAAATCCGCAGCGGGAATCGGCTCGCTCTTGCTCAGGGGCATAGGCGACACTATCCGTGTGTCACTCACCGCCGACCCCGTTCGCGAGGTTTACGCCGCTTACGATATTCTAAAGGCGCTCGACATAAAAAAGGACGGCGTACAGTTTGTTTCCTGCCCGACCTGCGGAAGAACAAGGATCGACCTTGTAAAGATCGCTAACGAGGTAGAGGAGCGACTGCGCGGCTGCAACAAAAACATCAAGGTCGCGGTTATGGGCTGCGTTGTCAACGGCCCCGGAGAAGCAAAGGAAGCTGACATCGGGCTCGCGGGCGGCGACGGCTGCGGTATAATTTTCAAAAAAGGCGAAGTATTGTATAAGGTAGATGAAGATAAGCTTGTTGACGCGCTGATTGAAGAAGTCGATAAGCTGTGATTTAAGGGAGTATATGAAAACTTTAGGAAGTCTTTTCTCATCCTTTATGGACTGCTCGTCGGTTAACCCCGCGGTCTTAGAGGGTGAAGTTATTGATGTCAAGATTAACAATGAGGTCAGACTGATCTCATTAAAAGTACATTTCAGTATATATATTGATTGCGATTTGCTTATAAAAAGTGAAAAAACCTTTTCAAAGGCGCTAAATTCATCGGTCATCATCAAGCCGTGCTATGAGCCCGGGCTTTTCTCGGCGGATCATTTCCAGAGCCTATATTCGACAGTAAAGCGTGAGATGCCCAGTATCAACGGCACGCTGAACAACGCTGAGGTGACCTACGAGGGTAATGACCTCACCATCCGCCTGAACAACGGCGGAAAGGCTCTGCTCGACGCAAAGGAGTTTGACAAGGCGCTCGCGAGGGTTATCAGCGAGCAGTTTTCGATAAACGTAAACATCAACTATACCGGTGTTTTTGAAGTTACCGAAGACAGCGAGGAATACCGTCAGGTAATGGAGAACGCAGAGAAAAAGGTCATGCGCGAGCAGTACCTCAACTCAGCGGATTTCTACAGCGCTGACAGCGAAGTAACCGGCGACGTCAAGCAAAAACAGCGCGACAACGCGACTGTTGAGATCGAGGTGCGCGAGGGAAAATTCGCCACTCCTCAGCTTATCGAGTCCTCGGTAAGACCGCTTTACGGCAGAAGCCTGCGCGGTAAGTTCGTGCCGATAAGCTCGATCGCCGACGACAGCGGCAAGGTGCTTATCTGGGGCGACGTTTTCGACATTGAAAAGCGTGTTACACGCTCGGGCGACAAAAATATTTTCACGATAGATATCA
>CACYQK010000194.1:0-2426 GCA_902776495.1 uncultured Ruminococcus sp.
CGGCAAAATAACCTCCGATATACAGCGCGCCCATCAGGATACCGAGGACGTTCTGAACGCGAAAGCCCTCCTTTTTGATCAGCCAGATATTGCTAATTGCGAGGGAAGCCGCAAGCAGGAACATCGGCATTCTCGTGATACTCAGAAACATTTTTCCGCAGTTGATGAGCTGCAGCGGCAAATCGGCAAAGCTTACCAAATTGCTTTCAATGCCCCAAAGCTGAAAATCGAGCATGATAACGATAAACGAAACCAGCAAAAACAGAATGACGCCGCCGATAAAAACCATTGAATAGGAGAAATCGCCGCGTCTCAGCTTCCCGATAAAGGTGACTGTCAGCACACAAAGAGTAAGCAGAACGATCAGCAAAAAAAGTGGGATCACAAATTTTGCCGCCGCAAAGCTTTTCCCGGTGATATCGTAGACCATTCCCGTGGGCAAAACATAAAACTCAGATTCACTATTGATCTTCTCTACGGGTTCTTCCTCTTTAAGAACATACGACAAGCTGATAGAGGCATTGCCGCCGCTTTTGCCTTCCAAATCTAAATACAAATAATAAAAATCGTCGTTTCTGACTTCCTGACCGACGGACTTCACCGCAAGTACGCTCTCATCCGAGCTTTTTACCTCAACGGTACTCATATCGACAGGGTTGTATCCCGTGACCTGAATATAGCGGTAGCTTTGCCCTGTGCTCAGCGCAAAGACAGCAAAGCCTAAAACGAGTACGGCAACGGTTACCGCCAGGAAAATATACCGTTTTTTCGGGGGATGCTTTTTCATTTTCTTTTTTCCTCTGACCTTATTTTGTTCTTACGAATCAAAGCGATAAGATAAATTGTAAATAAGACGAATGCCGTTACGGCACCGGCGATATAGGAAACGGTTTGGTTTAGCCTGAAACCCTCCTGTGCCATGAGAATGTAGGTAAAACTGACCGCAGTCATAAATGCCGCGGGAAAAGCGGTAAAAAGGGAACCGAAAGGAAATCAGCAATGAAATCATTATTATCCCTTATTTCAATATTTTATCTTAGCGTTATATCATGCATGAATCACTTAACCAAGATGACATTCTTCGGCTTTTCGGGCAGATACTTGATGCGGAGTTTGTCGCCCTCGCGGGTCATTCTCGGCGCGCTGCCCAGCTTTGCTTCGACGGTCTGTCCGTCCTGCGTAGTGAATTTGACATAGTAGGTGTAAGTTGTATCATAGCTGCCGTCGTCGTTTTGATTTTCTACCTCTTTGATACGGGACACGACAGCGTCCGCCTCAACGCCGTTCTTTTTGATAGCAGTGTAGCGCTTGACGGTAAAGATGATCGCGATAACAGCCGCGACCGCCGCGACCGCGATGGCAACATAAAACAGAGGATTCATAATTTTTTCCCTTTAGCCTTTCATCGTATTGAATATCATTCTGCGGCTGCCGCCTCTTTCGTCTGTCGCGCCGCTGCGAGCCATGGCGACCAATACGGTAAACAGCAGATCAAGGTTCTTTTCGCTTGTGCGGACGCGGTAGAAGCCCTGAATCGGCACCTTGGAAGCAACCTTGTGCTCCGCTTCGTCCTCCTCGTGAACGTACTGACTGGTGTTCTCCGCATAGGCTATCTCCTCGCCGTTCCAGCTGATGTTGTAGCTGGGCATAACGCCCTTAGCCTGACCGAAGCGCGAGTCGATCTTAACGCCGTGCTTTCTCAGCTGCTTCCAAACGTCCTTGCCGTCGAAGGTAAAGCTGTAGTTGTTGTCGATAAGCAGAGAATTCCAGTCGCTTTCCTCAGTGTGACCGATAAGGTGGGGCGTGGTCTTGTTATGCTCATGGTCGATGAAGTCAAATTTGAAATCGCTCATCGGTGAGAACTTTGTCATCTTTGCTTCATAGATGATTCTGCGGTTTTCGTCCTCAAGACGGTGACCGACCTTTACCGTGCCGAGATCGGTAATAAAATACAGCCTGCGCTCCTCGCCCTTTACGGAGGGAGCAAAGGTAAGCTCGCCGACCTCTTCCTTGAGCTTCTTAACTGAAAGCTTCTTTTTGACAGTCAGAACGATTATTGCAAGCACGATAACGCCGCCCGCGATCATGAGGTAGATTCCGAAGCCGAAGCCCGAGGTGATCTTGGTCGGGTCTTTGGGATCGTATTTGATTTCTACAGTGCCGCCGACTTTGTAGCCGGGGTCGTAGGAATTGAGCTGTCTGGTGTACTCCTTGCCGTCAACGGAGTATTTGGCGGTGGCGATGTACTGCTTGTCGTTTGAAGTGTTAGGATCGGGGATGTAATTGGGGTCTTCCTCGATGGAAACGATGGTCGCGGTGGTCGTTTTGTAGCCCGACGACATAAAGAAGGTCGAGTAAATGCCGAACACAAGCGCCGCCAAGCCGACGATCGCCGCAACGATTTTAAATCCGGGTCCTTTTAATGA
>CACYQK010000195.1:0-2425 GCA_902776495.1 uncultured Ruminococcus sp.
CAACTACACATTCAACGTAGTTGAGGCTTGCGACGTAACAGTAACCTTTGATCCCGCAACAGAGACAGTTAACGTAACCGGCGACGGCGTAACTCAGGATACAGATCTTGATGTTTACTCTGTAATCGCAGTAGGTAACGGTGAGGATACATACCTCAACGGCGCTGAGTGGGATCCCTGTGACCCCGCAAATGCTCTTACAGAAGTAGCAGACGGCATCTGGGAAATGTCAATGGAAGACATCTATGCCTTCGATAACTACAACATCAAGTTTGCTGTTAACTCTGTAGACGCAGAGGGCAACCCGACATCTAACCCCTGGGCACACAACTTTGGTTCAGAAGTAGAGCAGCTCTATCCCACAGGTGAAGAGCTTGACGCTGTTTACAATGGTAAGAACTGCATCTTCGAGGTAGAGGAAGACGGCTCAACAGTTAAGTTCCAGCTCGACCTCAGAAACTTCGACTTCAAGACAAAGAGCGGCGCTAAGATGACTATCACAGTTGAATCTCCTGTAGTTCCTTCAGAGGGTCTCATCGGTGACGTTAACGAAGACGGTGCTGTAGATACTCTTGATGCTATGCTTATCCAGCAGGTATCAATCGGTAAGGTACCCAACAGCAAGTTCAACAACAAGCTCGCTGACGTTAACAACGACGGCATCATCAACATTCTCGACGCTTCTTGCGTACAGAGATATGCTGCAGGTTACACCAAGAAGATCGGTGAAGCCGGCAAGAATTATGAGGACATCACTCCCGCTTCTGCTGATCCTCAGATTATGGATTAATCTTAACTGATTAGCCTATACTTAAACATTCAGCCTCCCCATTTTGGGGAGGCTTTTGTATTGCAAATATCTGATTTCTGTGATAATATACTATATATATTATATTGGGAAACAGGAGATACGGTATGATCATTCATGATATTTCGCGCGATACGCTGACTACGCCGGTATATGACGGCGACCCAAAGCCCGAGGTCGAGTACCTAAAGAGCATAGAGAATGATGACGTGTACAACCTCAGCTTCATAAAAATGACTACGCACAGCGGTACTCACATCGACGCTCCGCTGCACTTTTGCGAGGACGGAAGCCCGATAGATCAGCTTCGCCTGAGCACCTTTTACGGCAAATGCACGGTCATCACCGTTGAGGGTATTCTGACGGGCGAGGATATGGAGAGGCTTTTGCCGTACTGCAAGCGCAGGATTTTGTTCAAGGGCAACGGAAAGACATTTCTTTCGCACTCCGCCGCTATCGTGCTCGCCGAGAGCCGCGTGATCCTTGTCGGCACGGACGCCGAGTCGATCGCCACTCCGTTTGACGAGGCGCGACCCCACCGCGAGCTCGCGAGAGCGGGTATCACCGTGATTGAAAACCTGAACCTTTCAGCGATCAAGGACGGGGAATATGAGCTTTGCGCCTTTCCGGTAAAGTTGGCCGGGTTGGAGGCTGCGCCCTGCCGTGCGATTTTGTTTGAAATGGAAAAGGGACTTAACTGATGATAAAAATTGCTGTTTTTGACCTTGACGGCACGCTTGTCGATTCGCTGACCGACCTCGCGCTGAACGTCAACAAGGGTCTTAAAAAAGCCGGATTGCCCGTGCATCCGGTCGAGAGTTACAAGCGGTTTGTCGGCAACGGCAGGGAAACATTGATAAAACGCGCGATGGGCGATTTTGCGGACGACGCGGAAAAAGCCAAGACCGTCCGTGAAACCTTTGACGCCGAGTATAAAATCCACTGCAACGACAACACCGCAGCTTACCCGGGCTGCGACAAAATGCTCGCTCAGCTTTCCGCCGCGGGGATTAAGACCGCGGTATTGTCAAACAAGCCCGACGAGTTCGTTGACAGGATATTAAAAAAGCTGTACCCCGACCACAGCTTTACCGAAGCTTGGGGGCAGAAGCCGGAGTACAAATGTAAGCCCGATAAAGAGGCGCTGCACGCTATGCTTTCTATATATAGTATAGCCCGGGACGAGTGCGTATATATCGGCGACAGCGATGTTGACGTCTTTACCGCGCAAAACGCAGGCGTTAAGCTCGCCGGAGTATCGTGGGGTTTCAGGGGAAAGGCTGAGCTGATCTCCGCGGGAGCGCTGTTTGTCGCGGACACCGCCGCCGAGCTGACAGATTATATTTTGAGCCTATGAACAAGATAAACTACCAAAAAGAACTGGATAAGGTGATCGCGCAAAATCAGCGAGAGGGCAAAACGCCTAGGCTGCTGCTCCACGTCTGCTGCGCGCCGTGTTCGAGCTATTGCCTTGAATATCTCTCGCAATACTTTGAGATCACGGTATATTACTACAACCCGAATATTTCTATAAAAGAAGAATACGAGCATCGCTTGAATGAGGAAAAACGCCTTGTGCAGCAAATGCCGTTCAAAAATCCCGTCACGGTGATCGAG
>CACYQK010000196.1:0-2405 GCA_902776495.1 uncultured Ruminococcus sp.
GCGAATAACGCCCGTGATCGCTTTGATCGTTGTTGATTTACCGGCTCCGTTGTGACCGATAAATCCGGTGATAGCGCCGTCTTTTGCGGTGAACGAGATGTCGTTCACAACGGTTTTATCACCGTACTTCTTGGTGTAGTTTTGTACGCAAATCAGACAGATCATCTCCTCCTATAACAAAATATAAAAGTTTTAATACCAGTTGTAACAATAATAATTTCCGCCGTGATCGGCGATAAAGTAATTGATCATCGCTGCGTATCTTGACGGGCTGATCTCGGTATCGTTATACTCGAAAACATATTGTTCATCCGGCTTCCACTCGCCGCCGCTGGGGGTGTACCGAGTGATCTTAGTGATCTGTCCGTTTTCCTTTTTGACTTCAAATTTCCCCTGCTCCTCATATCCTGAAAGCGAATATACTGCGGACAGAAGGCTGACGATACCGTCGTCGTCATAATCGGCGGAATATTTGCCGTTGAATCTCACCCATTTCTTTTCTTCACCCTCCGACCATTTTGTGTAAATGCCGGTGTTGGTGGTACGTTTCAGCAGACCGTTTTCGGTAGTGACGGAAACAGAATCCATTTCCTCCATCATAACATCGGGAGCAAATCCCTCGCCTGACCTGAACTCATCATGCAGAACCATGGTAAAGTATTCGCCGCCGTTGCCGTACTGGAACATTTTTTTGGCCGTACTGCCGCTGCCGAGAGATTTCATATCATAATCGTAAACTCTGCCGTCGTTGTATTTCACAGTGGTTATCGTATTATTGGCAAGATCGGTCTCGGTTCGGGTCACGGGCTTTTCGCCGTCAAAGGTGTATTCAAACACTGTCTTTGAGGATTCGGCGTCATCGTAATTTTCGAGGTTTTCGATCATAACTGGATAGGCGTTTTCGTATTCGATCGACGTTGTCTGTGCCAGTTCCCAGTCATCGTATTGATAGTCCCGGCGATAGGTTTGAACGCTTTCGAGCAGCCTATACTCTAAATCCGACGAATCCGACGTCTGCTGAATTGCTTCTCCGATCCCTGCCGGATAGGGCAGTCCCGCAAGGAATCGCTGGATAAACGTCGCGTCGAGGATGGTGACGTCGCCGTCGCCGTCAACGTCAGCGGCAACATCGTCAAAATAAGCAACGGAAAGCAACACATCCTTCCGCTGGATCGCCGTTGCGTCAAGAATCGATACCTCGCCGTCGCCGTCAGCGTCGCCGAGCAGCTGTACGCCGTAATACATATCTATCTTGCGGCTGATATCCTCCAGATCGTAAAGACCGGAATAATCGATCGATTCATTCCCCTCGTCATCGGTAACGCGCTTAGTAAGGTCATAGTCGAGCTCTGCGCCGCTGTCAACATCGTTACCATCTGCGGTGATGAGCTTATTATAACTCGACATTGTGTAGAAAAACGTCTCGGGGGTGTACGCGATCAAAAGCGAGCATGCGCCGCCTCCGCTTCTTTCGCCGAGGATCGGGAAGCCCGCGTCCCTTGCCAGACAAGGCAGCAGATTGCCGCAGGAGTACGAAATACCGGATGTGATAAAGGCGTATTCAAAATCATAATATACGCTCTTGTCGAGGTCGTTGATCTCCCCGTCTAAATTCAAATCGATATCGTGATCGATTCTTGTGATGTTGCCTGTAAGCGTCTGAAGTTTTCTGTAAGAGGCGCTATAACTGTCTTTGTCTTTGTTGGTGATCATAGCCATGATATACATAACGACCGCCGCGCTGCCGCCGCTGTTGCAGGAAAGGTCTATCATAAAACGCTTGATCCCCTTTTCCTTTGCGTAGTCAAGAGACCATTTGAAATGATAAGCCGCCTCGTTAATAAACTTATTAAAAGCGAAAACAGCTGTATCTCCCGCAACATAGAGCTTTGACGCCGACTGGTCATCCCATGCGTTGACAAGCTCGTAGTTCGCGTATTCATCGCTTCTTAATTCTGACATATCTGCGCTTCTCTGGCTGGAGCCGAGAGATTTAAACGTATAGTCTACCGCCTGTCGATCCCGGAAATCCTCTGAATCACCTAATTCGGAGATCTCATCATATACAGCGGTTCCGGGGGTAAGGAACGCTAAGACCGCAGGGTAATTGAGCGCCGTATGACCTCCGTCGAACAATACCTGTCCGAGATAAGCCGTTCCGAGAACATAATCAATCGTGCTTTCCGATAAAAGCAATTCTTTTGCCCGGCGGGTATCGTCGTTGTACTCGTCCAGCATTTCATCAAAGCTTTTTTCTTCGAGCATCGACGCGATCTCAGCCTGAGCGGGTCTGCCGTAAAGATTATCGACCGCGAAGCACAGATCGTTATAACTCAGCTCGACCAGATCCTTGCTGCGCTCGAGCGTATCATAAACCGTCGTGTTTTTGAAATAACAGGTACCCA
>CACYQK010000197.1:0-2403 GCA_902776495.1 uncultured Ruminococcus sp.
TCTCGGCGACAAGGGACAAGGCGATGGAGTATATCGACACACCGCTGACCGCCTATGCCGACGGCGATGATTACTTCGAACCCGAATATCTGCAGCACCTGATAGAGGGATATGAAAAGCACGGCGCCGATCTGGTTATTTCGGGGGTGAATTACCACGCGGGTGAAGATCTGCACCGGACAGACCGACACAAAAGCTGGGGGAACCGGCTGATCACGAGGGAGCGATTTGACGAGGAGCTTCCGCGGCTGCTCTGGGACAGACACCTCAATTACCTTTACTCTAAGGTATTTAAAAGCGAGCTGTTAAAGCCGCTTCGCGTCGGCAAAAACGTTAACCAGGGTTCGGATACTATGTTTGTCATACAGTATCTTAAAAACGCCGATTCTATAGAAATGGTCGATCACGCCGATTACCATTATGTTCGTTACAAATCTCGCAGCGTCACATCAACAAAGGGCATAGATTCCTTTAACAGGCTGATAAGGCTCAACCGCTATCTGCAAGAATACTGTATCGAGAACGGTATGATGACCGAGCTGATGCAGCATATGATAGACGGAAGGATACTCCTGTTAACAAAGTCGCTGACCAATCAGGCAGTGTATATGGAACTGCCCAAAGAGGAGCGGATACGTATGATCGATCATATGCTTACAAACGGGCATTATCTTGAGGCATATAACCGCCAAAAAGAAAGAAATACACTTAATTACGATGGCTTTACGCCTGATAAACCTATGTCCGGTGAGGAATACTTCAACCATTGGGCGTCTGAGCGTGAACGAATGAAAAGGAAGGCGAAAATTCTCGATAAGACGCCTAATGTAATCAAAAACATATACCGCAAGCTGAAATAGCTGTCGGTTCAAATATATTTACGGAGGAATTACCTTGGCAAAAAAATGGACAGCAATAATTGAACCGCCAAAGAGAACGGCGAATCTTAGATTAAACGAGGTTTGGCAGTACAGAGATTTGATACTGCTGTTTGTCAAGCGCGATTTTACAACAAGATATAAACAAACTATTTTGGGACCGCTTTGGTTTTTGATACAGCCGCTGTTTATCACTATCACACAGACCTTTGTGTTCGGTAATATCGCGAAATTGTCGACTGACGGTTTGCCGCAGGTGCTTTTCTATATGGCGGGCAATGTGTTCTGGCTGTATTTTTCAACGTGCCTTACCAGCACCTCAAATACATTCACGGCGAATGCCAAGCTTTTCGGAAAGATATATTTTCCGAGGCTGACTACTCCGATCTCCACTGCGATATCCTCGCTTATAAATTTCGGGATACAGTTTGTGATGTTTTTGTGCTTTACAGTGTTTTTTATTATTCAAGGCGCGAATGTTCACATAAACTGGATAGCGGCTTTGACTCCGCTGATTGTGCTCCAGCTCGCGATTTTGGGAACGGGCTGCGGAATAATTATCTCCGCTCTTACAACAAAGTACCGCGATTTGCAGGTAATGGTAAGCTTCGGCGTGATGATCTGGATGTATCTTTCACCTGTTATCATCTCGGGCTCGTCGCTTTCCGAGCCGATTTACAAACTTATGATGCTAAATCCCGTGTCCCCGGCTATAGAGCTTATGCGCTACGGCTGGCTCGGTTCCGGCACAACGCCGTTTATATATTGGATAATCGGCTTTGCCGTTTCGGTAGCGCTTTTCCTGCTTGGAACGATTTTGTTTAATAGAGTAGAAAAAACATTTATGGATACGGTATAACGGAGGAAGTATGGCTGACAAAGTTAATATAGATATTATCGATGAAGAAGATATTGCCGTAAAAATAATAGGCTTAAAAAAACGCTATCGTCTTGGAGTAATAGGCAGAAAATCACTGAGCGCGGAGATAGAAAGCCGGTTCGCCAAACTGCGCGGCAAGGAAGACCCGAACATTCAGATCGGTAATCCGCTGGCGGGTGTGAACGAGACCTTTTTGGCGCTCGATGACATTAACCTGATAATAAAAAAAGGCGAGAGACTCGGTATTATCGGCAGAAACGGTGCGGGCAAATCGACATTGCTTAAAGTCTTTTCCCGAGTTACCGCTCCCACAGAGGGCAAAATTTATATTGACGGACGCGTTTCGTCAATGCTCGAGGTCGGAACAGGTTTTCACGAGGAACTTACGGGCCGCGAAAATGTCTATCTAAACGGCGCGATCCTCGGAATGACGCGCGCCGAGATCAACAGAAAAATAGACGATATCATTGAGTTTTCGGAGTGCAGAAAGTTTATTGATACTCCGGTAAAACGCTACTCCTCGGGAATGACCGTTAAGCTGGCGTTCGCGGTTTCGGCGTTCCTTGACGCGGATATCCTTGTAATGGACGAGGTTTTGGCGGTCGGCGATGTTAAGTTCCAGCAAAAATGCCTTGGAAAAATGAG
>CACYQK010000198.1:0-2390 GCA_902776495.1 uncultured Ruminococcus sp.
GCGGGTATCGGCACCTACATTCTGTTCCAGGAGACATATAACAAGAAGAGTTACGAGGAGCTTCACCCCACAGGTCCCAAGCACAACTATGATTACCACACCGAGGCTATGGACCGCGCTATGCAGGGCGGCATTGACGATGTCGGTCTCGGCGTTCTCTTCGGACTTGAGCTTTACCGCTACGAGCTCGCGGGACTTCTTATGCACGCCGAGCACCTCGAGGCTGTCCACGGCGTCGGCCCTCACACGATCAGCGTGCCGAGGATCCAGCCCGCAGACGACATCGACCCCGAGGAATTCGACAACGGAATAGACGACGAGACCTTCGCCAAAATCATCGCGATCATCCGCATCGCCGTTCCGTACACGGGTATGATTATCTCGACCCGCGAGAGCAAGAGCGTCCGCCAAAAGGCTCTGCGCCTCGGTATCTCACAGATTAGCGGAGCGTCGCGCACCAGCGTCGGCGGTTACGCCGAGGAAGAGGACGAGGAGGAGAATTCAGCCCAGTTTGACGTTTCCGACCGCCGCACGCTCGATGAGGTCGTGCGCTGGCTTATGGAGCTCGGATACATCCCGTCATTCTGCACCGCCTGCTACCGCGAGGGCAGAACGGGCGACCGCTTTATGTCGCTGTGCAAGAGCGGTCAGATCCAGAACTGCTGCCACCCCAACGCGCTTATGACGCTCGAGGAATACTTGGTCGACTACGCGAGCCCCGAGACCCGCGAGATCGGCGAAAAAGTCATAGAAAAAGAGCTCCTCAACATACCCAAGGAAAAGGTACGCGAGATCGCGCGCAAGTACATTGAGGAGATAAAGAAGGACGGAAAACGCGATTTCCGTTTCTAATATATAGGGGGTATAAAATGAGCCTCAACTCAACACCCGTTTCAGAGCGGGTACACATCGGATTTTTCGGAAGGCGCAACGCGGGCAAATCGAGCGTTGTGAACGCCGTGACCAACCAACAGATATCGGTCGTGTCGGACGTAAAGGGCACGACCACCGACCCCGTTACAAAGACCATGGAGCTCCTGCCGATGGGGCCGGTCGTGATAATCGACACCCCCGGCTTTGACGATGAGGGAGCGTTGGGAGAGCAGCGCGTAAAGCGTACAAAAGAAGTGCTCAACCGCGTTGATGTCGCTGTGCTGATAGTCGACTCCACCGTCGGCAAGACAGCGGCGGACAATGAGATTGTCGATATATTCAAGTCAAAGAACATTCCGCACGTCATCGCCTACAACAAGTGCGATCTGACGGACAGGCGCTTTGACGACGGGCTCGCCGTCAGCGCGACCGAAAATATAAATATAAACCTTTTAAAAGAGACGATCGCGCGGCTCGGCAAAACCGAGAACAGCCGCGTTATTTGCTCCGATTTGGTAAGCGTGGGCGACCTTGTTGTGCTCGTTATCCCGATCGACACCGCGGCTCCCAAGGGCAGGCTTATCCTGCCTCAGCAGCAGACGATCCGCGATATCCTTGATTCGGGCGCGTCCGCCCTCGTGGTGCGCGACACCGAGCTCGAAGCACTACTCGGCACAGTCGGCGCCAAGCCGAAGCTCGTGATAACCGACAGCCAGGTTTTCCATAAGGTCAAGGGCATCGTGCCCGATACTATTCCGCTTACGTCCTTTTCTATATTAATGGCGCGCTACAAGGGCTTTCTCGAGACCGCGGTAAGGGGAGCGGCGGCGATAGACAGCCTCAATGACGGCGACAAGATTTTGATCGCCGAGGGCTGTACCCACCACCGCCAGTGCGACGACATCGGCACGGTAAAGATACCCCGCTGGCTAAAAGCCCGCACGAAAAAGGACATTATAATAGAAACCGCGTCGGGCAAGGGCTTCCCGGACGACCTCTCGCCCTACAAGCTGATAATCCACTGCGGCGGCTGTATGCTCAACGAAAAAGAGGTCAGCTACCGCCGCAAATTCGCGGAGGACAGCGGCGTACCGTTCACAAACTACGGCACAGCGATCGCGTATATGCAGGGGATATTAAAGCGAACCTTGAGCGTGTTCCCCGATTTGCAAAAACTTATATAAAACATTAGAAAAGGCTGACCGTTTGGTATGCTCCCTTTATGGAAGACAGTGAAATAAAAAACACTGTTAACCATGAAGGGAGCATTGTTATTTCCAAAAACAGGAAAATCAAACCGGAAGAAAAGATACGGATAGTTCAAGAATTAGATGAAAAGATTAGCCAAACGCTAAACCCTTGTTCCGCAGCGACAGAGGCTTTCAATACACCAACCGTACCTTTCATCAGAAGCTGGCAAATGCCGGGATGGAGCAGAGTATGTCCAGAGTAGGAAAGTGTATTGACAACGGTCCTATGGAAGGATTCTGGGGCATTCTCAAACGCGAGCGCTATTA
>CACYQK010000199.1:0-2376 GCA_902776495.1 uncultured Ruminococcus sp.
GCCCTGATTGCAATGAGCGGCGGAGTAGACAGCTCCGTCGCCGCTTATCTCACAATGCAAAACGGATACGACTGCACCGGAGTTACCCTGAAGCTTTACGACAACGAGGATACGGACGAGCTGAGAGAAAAAACCTGCTGCTCGCTCGACGATGTTGAGGACGCGCGAAGCGTTTGCCGCAGGCTGGGCATCCCGTTTTTTGTGTGCAACTTCAAGGACAGCTTCCGCGAAAACGTGATCGAACGCTTTATACGCGCTTACGAGAACGGCGCGACCCCGAATCCGTGCATCGACTGCAACCGATATATAAAATTCGAAAAGCTCATGCGGCACGCCCTCGAGCTTGATATGGATATCCTCGTCACAGGTCACTACGCCCGGATTGGGTACGACGCAGCGCGCGGCAGGTATCTGCTTAAAAAGGCGGTGGATCTGAGCAAGGATCAGAGCTACGTTCTTTATTCGCTCACTCAGGAGCAGCTCTCGCGGCTGTATCTTCCGCTGGGCGGACTGACCAAGGTTCAGACGCGCGAAATCGCCGAAAAAATGAACTTTATCAACGCCGCAAAGCGCGACAGTCAGGACATCTGCTTTGTTCCCGACGGCAAGTACGCCGAGTTTATCGAGCGTCAGACGGGCAGAGAATATCCCTGCGGCGACTTTGTAGACGAAGCAGGCAACGTGCTCGGCGAGCACAAGGGAATTATCCGCTACACCGTTGGTCAGCGCAAGGGTCTGGGTCTTGCACTTCCCCGCCCCATGTACGTCAAGGAAAAGAACCTTGCCGAAAACAAGGTCGTGCTCTGCGACAACAGCGCGCTCTTTTCGCGTGAGCTGACTGCCGGCGACATAAATCTGATCTCGACCGACCGCATTGACGGCGAACTGCGCGTTAACGCGAGGGTCAGGTACAACCAGAAGGAGCAGCCCGCGACCGTTTCCCAGACAGACGAAAACACGATACGCGTTGTTTTCGACGAGCCTCAGCGCGCCATCTGCAAGGGACAGGCGGTTGTGCTCTACGACGGCGACGAGGTTGTCGGCGGCGGAGTGATAAAATAACAGATAAAACAAAAAGACGTCTCAGCGACGTCTTTTTCATTTAAATGGAGCCTTTTCAGTGCGATATAATGCGAAGTAAAGGCAGACGTCAGACCGATGAGAGCTAACGCCTGCCAGTTCAAAATTGTGGGGGATTCCACAAATATTGACGTCGCATTAAATTTTGGATTTTGCCAAAAGATTGGATTAAAACGCCTCTTGGATTTGGCGGCGCTTTAATCCGAGCATAACCATTTTTCAATTTGGTCCTGCAGGCCGTCAGCAGTGCTGATGGTCTGTTCATCACATCTGAGAAAATCAGCAAGGGATGGTGGCTTCACTTCTTCCGCCTTCTGGTGAGCCACGTAAACGGCCACATCGTGGGTAAACTTGTGAATGTCGCCGGGTCTGCGCTGTCCCGACAGAATTCTTGAAATATACGAGGGATCGTAATTCAGTTTTCTGCCGAGTTCATTGTTGCTGATTTCAAAACCTCTCAAAAGCTGCTTTAGATTTCGGATATAGGTATCAAAAGAAATTGACAGTCCGTTGCCTATGGAATCACAAATACTCTCCCTGATTTCCTCAACAGAGGGAGGCTCGGGTAACAGCTGATGAAGTCCTTCGGCGAGAGAGCGAACCTGCTCGCTGTCGATGCCGGGAACGCGATAACCTTTTCTGTATCTGCTGATTGTTCCTTCCGATAACCCTGAAGCTGTCGCAAGCTCTTTGCTTGAACACTTTGCCTGCAGAATGTAGTCATTTAACCGATTCTGGAAAGTCATATTAATTCCCCATTCTGTATATGATAGCATTCTGTATATTAAGAGAATTATATCACAAAAAAACTCACTTTTGTGAACTATTTCCGATTTGTCAATGACATTTTGGATTGAGAATTGACACTTTCGTCATACAGCTGATATTATTGTGGGGAAATGCTAATAAAAATTTACCAAATTTGCATGTATTGTTTGTGCACAATGAATTTTTGCAAATGTATAAATAACCCAAATAGGGTAATGTTTATTTAATTTTGTTAAGTACAATTTATATATTGCTCTTGCCGATTATCTCCGAAATTTTGTCAACGGTCTCCTCAATGTCAGCTGCGGAAACCACCTCAACGGAAATATCGGCATATTTTGCATAAAGCGGCAAACGGTTGCGGTAAACGTCCTCAAGCGTCTCGTTAGGATGGAAAACTATGCCGCGCGTGCGGATGTTCTTCACCCTGCGGCAGATCTCCTCAAAGGGCACGTCGATAAAGACGACCGTGCCGATTTCGCGCAAATGCTCCATCGCAGCCGCGCTGAGCACCATTGAACCGCCCGT
>CACYQK010000200.1:0-2969 GCA_902776495.1 uncultured Ruminococcus sp.
GACATGGTTGTGGGTACTTGGTTGGATTTTTATTTTTCCGTTGCCGTTAACACTTATTCTTGTAAAGAAGCAGAATATAAAAAAGGGCTTGAAGCTCGGTATCATAATCGCTGCGTGGGTAGTCTACGCGATATTTGCGATTATTGGTATGGCATCGAACAGCGATGAGCCAGAATCGACTAATCAAATCAAATCGAAAGAAACAACTGCCGCTACGGAAGTTACTACCGTTACCGCTACGCAAGAAGTTACTACTGTTGCCGCTAAACAAAAAGAAACTGCCGCTCCTACGGAAGCTGAATCGACGAAAACGGAGCCGACGGAACCTCCGTCCGAAAAGCCTGCAACACCGCCGACGGAAGCCTCGACGCCTATTGAGTTTAAAAGCTATACAAATCATGTTGACGCAGGCGCGACCGCCACTATTAAAATCCAAGGCGCTCCAAATACCGAGTATTCAATTTATGTGAATTATGGCGGTTCGGAATCAAAAGCAAAAGGACTTGAAACAAAGACTTCGGACGACAATGGTTTGGTATCATGGGAATGGAAAGTCGGTACAAATACCTCAAAGGGCGAATATTCAATCACTGTTAGCGGCGGCGGTAGTTCGGAAACTGTAAAATTCACGGTAGGTTGATTATATGAGAGAACGTATCTATCAAATCATTGAAAAATCAGAAGGCGACGACAAAATAAGCGCGGTATATGATACATTTATGATTGTGATGATTATTCTCAGCATTATCCCGCTTGCTTTTAAAACAGAAAACACTTTCTTTTATATTATTGACAAAGTCGCTACGGTAGTATTTATCATTGACTATCTTCTTCGATGGATGACTGCTGATTTCAAGTTTGGTAAGAAAAGTGTGTGGTCGTTTGTCAGATATCCGTTTTCATTTATGGCAATCATTGATCTTTTGTCTATTCTTCCGTCACTGACGGTTGTAAACAATGGATTTAAAGCGCTTCGTGTATTGCGTATGATACGCGCCTTTCGTGTTTTCCGTATATTCAAGGCGTTCAGATATTCGTCGAGCTTTCGCATCATTGGAAATGTTGTAAATAAATCAAAGAAATCATTGATTGCCGTCGGCATTCTTGCCCTCGGTTATATCATCCTGTCCGCACTGATCGTCTTTAATGTTGAGCCTGATTCTTTCGCAACATTCTTTGACGCGATATATTGGGCGACTGTGTCGCTGACAACGGTTGGATACGGCGATATCTATCCGGTTTCTGTGTTGGGGCGTATCGTTACTATGGTCTCCTCGATTTTCGGAATCGCTGTTGTCGCACTTCCTGCCGGTATTGTTACGGCCGGATATATCAGCGAAATCGAAAAAGAAAAAAAGAACCGTAAATCTGATGAATAAAAATAACATTTAATATGGACAAGACAAAAAGGAAGCGGGACTATTCCGCTTCCTTTTTGAATTATCTTTATGATCAACTGTTCAAATACTTCACCGCTTCCGTGGCGGCAACAGCGCCGTCGGCTGTGGCGGTGACGAGCTGGCGCACCTCTTTTGAGCGGACGTCGCCCGCGACAAAAATGCCGTCCGTTTTTGTCTTGCAATCCTCCGAAGAGGCAAAGTAACCCGCGCTGTCGGTATCTGCGAGGGTGTTGAACGCTTCGCTTTCGGGGATCCTGCCGACAGCGACAAACAAGCCGTTGATCTCGAGCGTTGTAGCTTCTCCCTGCTTGTTTTCGACCTCAACGGCGGTCAGCCTTTTGTCGGCGATAAGTTTTTTTACCACGCTGTTATAAACAAACTCAACGTTTGGCTTTTCTTTCAGCTTTTCAACGGTGGACGCCTCAGCGCGGAAGCTGTCGCGGCGGTGGATAAGGTAAACGGTCTCGGCGACATCCGCAAGGTAGAGCGCGTCCTCGAGTGCGGTATTACCGCCGCCGACAACAGCAACTTTTTTGTTTTTGAAAAAAGCTCCGTCGCAGGTCGCGCAGTAAGAGATACCTCTGCCGATGAGCTTGTCCTCTCCCTCAACGCCGAGCTTGCGGTTTTGCGAGCCCGTGGCGATTATCACGGCTTTTGCCTGATACTCTCCGCGCGGGGTTTTTACGGTCTTGATCTCTCCGTTTTGGATCTCAAGCGCCTTTTCAAGCTTTATTTCCGCGCCGAGCCCGGACGCTTGGCTGTAAATTTTCATTGCGAAGTCAAAGCCCGAGATATGATCCGCAACGGGATAATTCTCAATATCCGGTGTATTGACAATCTGCCCGCCGTAGACATTCGCCTCGAGCACCAGAACTGTTTTTGACGCTCTGCGCGCGTAGATCGCCGCCGTTAAGCCCGCGGGACCCGCGCCGATTATGATTATTATAACCCGCAGGGAGATGATTATATGAAACGTATCGGAATATTGTTTATGACCGTGCTTCTCGCCGTGATTGCGGCGGTATCGGTCGGGTGCGACGTGTCAAAGCTCGAGCTGAGCAGCGCATCGGGCGAAAGCTATGATTTTACATCCTCGGCGCAGAGCTCAAAAGCCTCAACTGACAAAAAATCCTCCGCTCAAAGCTCGCAAACGGACGCCAAAACCTACACGATGGCGGATATCAAAAAACTCAAAAACACCAAGCACTTTGCCAAAAACACCCTTGAGCATATCTTTGACGGCACGATCAACGGCAAGGGCAAGGCTACGGGCTATCACTACTCAATGGTGACCGACAGCAAGGGAAAAATCATTGACGGCACGCGCTCAAAGACCGACAAAAACGGCGTTTTCACCGCGAAGGTCGAGGTAAACGGCAAAAAGAAAAACGGGTTCAGCTCGTTTTATCCCGAGAGCTGGAGCCCGCAGCAGGTCGTGGACGCGATCAACACCGCATATGACGACGCGCTGAACGATTCCGATAACCCTCACGGGTCGCTGTGGATAGGCTACAGCGGAGATATCGAGATAGATATGTACCTAAACTCAAACAAGCAGATAACCACCGC
>CACYQK010000201.1:0-3166 GCA_902776495.1 uncultured Ruminococcus sp.
ACTATCTGTAAAATCGTCATATCCCTCGGTCACACGCTGCTTGTATTCATCCTTGACCGTGGGCAGACTTTCAGCTGAATTCTGCTCCCACGAACCCATGGCTATCGCTTCCAGCACATTCTTACTGGTTGTTTTCAGATATTCTTTTTCATTTGAATCATTGTTAAATTGCTTGGTAGAATTCGTCAGGCTGATCTTGTTCGGATCAAGCACACCGTTTGTGTAACCCTGACGGGCATAATAGAACTTCAGGGTAAAGGTCTTCCTCCGGAAGAAAACGTTAAAGCGCGAGGTGCCGTCTCCGCGTACAGTCATGGACGAGTCCGTTCTGTACTTCTCATCGATAGAAGTATCGTCGTGAGCGTTCATTTCAAAGAAGTCTCCGCAGCCCGCAAGCTCTTCACTGGTGCCCTTACTGATATCCTTAAAGTCGATGGGAACGCCGTATGTATCGTATTTATATACGAACGTGTTTTCGTCGATGATCTCGGGATCCTCGTTGCGCGGATCATCGGGATTTGCATAGTTAAGATTGAAGCTGAACAAATCGGTGATTACGATATCATTCCTTGCTCCCGAACCGTTGTAAATGCCCTCGTCCTTTGCTTTTTGGGCATAGTTTCTGACTACCGTATTCGGCGTAACTGTCGTTCCGGCTACTACGTCGACCAACCGGTCGTTTTCTTCTACCTGATAAACGTCCTTCGCCAAAAGAGCGGTATAGCCGTTGTCTTCGGCGTTCTCGATCCAATAAATAACGGTGAAGCTTGAGGTGCCCGGCTGCCAAACTGCCTGATAATAGGTGTTCTTGGCGGGTACATACTGGTCGCCTTCGAGCTGTACAAGATTCTCGGAAGCAGTCGCCTGTTATCTTATTTCCGTCTGCGTCGATATAGTGCCAATCAACGCCTTCTTCTCCGTTAGAGGAATCCGCGTTTGTGCGCGCCCAGCCAAGGAAGGTGTAACCCATTCTTTGCGGATGATCAATACGGTAAACAGACTCGTACTTTGCGTATATGGGATCAACTCCGTAGCCGCCCTCGCCGAGGTCAAAGTTTATGGAATAGTAGTTACGGTCGTAGTAGACCCTGAACACTGTCGAACCGTCGGCAGCGATAGCGTCGGGCTCGTGGAAAAGACTTGTAAAGCCCTCGATCTCTTCCGCCTCCAAATCGGCAGGAGCGGTTCCCGTTTTGCCCAGACGGTTTTGGTTTGCGTTGGTGCGGTCTCTGTCGAGAGTATACAGATCGTCATAGACGTTCTGTAAGTAATACCTCGCGGCGTAGTGAGTCAGACCGGCGATATAGTATACATTGTATGTGATATCTCCGTTGAGCTCGTTCGTTTCGATGTGAGTAGTAGGCGCGGATACGCCGCCTGTCGGAAGTGCGGCAGGATCGTTGCCTTCTTCCGTCAGCATCATAGGATCAAAACCGCTGACATTCGGGTTGGTTACAACATAATCCAGCGGTTCTCTTACTGAAAAAGTAGCAATATACGGATCGTGCGCAGGGGAACCGTCGGAAAATAAGTAGTTTATGCGGACAGTGTAGTAGGATATTGAGTTTACTATGACTGTACCGATCGCCGCCATCAAAAGCACGACCATGGTGATAATCGCGATCATCTTTACCCTGTTGTCACGTTTTGCTTTTATTATTTTGCTCTCGCTCATCTTCACCTCTCCTTTCGACCTCAAATCACCGGAGCCGTCGGTCCCGATGATTTGTTTGTGATATTATTGTGTGATAGCCTGTTTTCACCGATCGTTTTGACCGCTGTTTTTGTTTTTCTCATTAAAAGCTCTGCAAAATACTCAAGTAAGAAAAAGAATAGATGCCTCATAAATTTTTTTGCTGATTATCTGCTTTTGGGGTAAAATATCGCATTATCACATAGTTATACATACTATATTGTAGCAAATCGCACCTAAAAAAACAATTGACATATTTAACAAATTATGTGCTGATGTTTATTGTATCGTGCACAAATGCACTAATAGATACACGGCGCGCAAAATGCAAAATTTGCATACTATACAGTATTGCTTTTTTGAAAGGCAGCTAAGATATCAATTATACGGTCGTTACAGAGATACAAATGCATCCGGCAGAGCTTATCCATCTCTCCGACGAACAGCTTGCATCGGCAGATACAGACGGCGACGGAAAGGTCGATATCGCGGATGCGACCCGGCTGCAAAAGTATCTTGCTGAGTTTGAAGGGATCGTATTAGGCAAACAACAAAACGTATAAGCCTTTACGTCCTCGGCAAGTGTGACGCTTTTTGTCGGGGCATGCCATGATCTCTCTGCTTTTTTGTTTTTATGATCCCTCTGCTTGCATATCCCATACAGAATTCCTCATCGACCAATTCACTGCGAACGGTCCCGGTGTGCTTTCGCTGACGGCAATAAAATCTATCAAATCACTTTGATTCAGCCAGCCATGAGCCGCTACTTCCTCCTGTATCATCGGTAACATTGCGTAACCGCCACCAAAGGTAAATAACCCGATTTTAAGGAAAGCAAGGAACAAATCAAGATGAATCATTTCTTGTCCCTCCTGCTCATAATCAGCACCTGCACGATTCCTGCCACTGCACAGGTCAATATCACAAAGACGACATTGACGGGTAAAAACGCAGCCACAACAAAAGCGCCAAGCATAATCAGGTAAGCAAAAATCCCTTTCGGGCTTTGCTTATACATCGACCACAGCGCTTTAACAATCAACGCCAGAACGCCTGCACGTATACCGTTGAAGGCATACTGAATCCAACGGACATTTTGAAATTCCGTAAGCACAAAAGAAACTACGGTGATTATTGCAAAGGACGGAAGTACCACTCCAAGGGTTGCCGCCAGCGCACCCAAAAATCCGGCAACACGATAGCCTATAAAGGTCGCCGCGTTTATAGCGATAGGCCCCGGTGTCGACTCGGCAATCGCAACAATCTCAAGGATATCCTCATCGCTGATCCATTTTTTATTCTCGACGGTCTCGCGCTGGATCAAAGGGATCATAGCGTAGCCGCCGCCAAAGGTAAACAGCCCGATTTTCATGAACATCGTCAAGGCGGTGAATGACCCCGATGACCTTGCCAGTAAATTCTTGAATCGGCTCGTCCACGCCGAGAATATACGCGTCCTGCCACTCGCCGTCG
>CACYQK010000202.1:0-2270 GCA_902776495.1 uncultured Ruminococcus sp.
CAATATTAACACGCCCAAAACCAAAGCGGGTAACCGCCAAGTGCCGATGATTGATTCAGTCAGAGAGGCTTTCTTGATGGAAAGGGACTATCAGGAAAAGATGGGTATAAGTTGCAATGTGGTCATTGATGGATATACGGATTTTGTTTTCTTAAACAAAAACGGGAAAACCCATCAGCAAGGAACTTTGAATAAAGCAATTCGCAGAATCATACGGGATTGTAACGACGAGGAACTGCTTAAGGACGAGAACGCTACCGTATTACTCCCTCATTTCAGTTGCCACTCATTACGCCACAGTTTTGCGACAAGAATGTGTGAAGCGGGCATCAATATCAAAGTGATGCAGGATACTCTCGGTCATAATGATATTTCAACGACTATGAATATCTATACTGATGCGACAAAGGCTCTGAAGAAGTCAGAGTTTCAAACTCTTGAAACGTACTTAATTCCAGAGCAATAAATGACATCACGTTTTTACCGTATACACCATTTACACCAAAACTTACACCGTTTTGAACAAGCAACATAATAAGTTGTGTTAGGTTATAAAAAATCGAAGGATTTTAAACCTTGAAAACAACAGGATTTATGAGCTTTTGGTAACTTACAAAACGGCGACCTTGACAATCCCGACAATGAAATCCTTAGATAAGTAAACAGCTCAGAAATGGCTTGTCTATGCGGTTTTTGAGGTGGTCAAAAGTCCAAACTTACGCCGGTTACGCCAAAACTTATGCCAAACGGTGCGGAAAGTTGTGCAGAGCGAAAACAATCGCATATTTTTTAATTGACGCAGGCAGCCGTTATAGGTTGCCTGTTTTTTTGACAATGAGCAAGTCACAAACTACGAATTTTGTTCTGTTTCCGATATTCTAATAAATCCAGCGGCAGGATTCCTGAGCAAAAACGCGGTTATGCCGATAGACAATAAAGTATCGGTATGCTATAATATATTTATTCAGTGCAAGGAGGCTTTTAAATGTCAGAACAAACTACCGCGGCGATTTCAGCAGACGAACGCGACCGCAAAATTATCAGAACCAGTATAATCGGTATTCTTGCCAACGTCTTTCTCGTTGCCTTCAAGGCGTTTATCGGGCTGACCTCCAACTCAATCGCAATTGTTATGGACGCGGTGAACAACCTGTCCGACGCGGCAAGCTCCGTTATCACGATTATCGGAACCAAATTGGCGCGCAAGGAAGCAGACAAAAAACATCCCTTCGGCTACGGCAGGATCGAGTACCTCAGCGCAATGGTTATTTCGGTTCTCGTTCTCTACGCGGGCGTTACCGCGTTTATCGAGTCCGTGAAAAAAATCATCACACCCGAAGCTCCGGACTACTCCCCTGTCGCCCTTATTATCGTAGCGGCGGGCGTTGTCGTCAAGATCGCCCTCGGTCTGTACGTAAAAGGCGTAGGCAAAAAGGTCAATTCAGACTCGCTTATCAACTCCGGGCAGGACGCGACGCTTGACTCGATCATTTCCGCGTCAACTCTTGTGGCGGCTGTAATTTACATCATCTTCCACATCTCGCTCGAAGCCTGGCTCGGCGCGATAATCGCCGCTGTCATTATCAAATCGGGCATTGAAATGCTCAGGGACACCCTGTCAAAAATTCTCGGAGAACGTGCCGACGCAGAGCTTGCGAGAGAAATAAAGCGCACTGTCAACGCCTTTCCCGAGGTAATCGGCAGCTACGATCTGGTTCTCCACAACTACGGTCCCGACGCGTTCCACGGCTCATTGCACATCGAGGTTCCCGACACATTTTCCGCCGAGCAGCTTGACAGGCTGACGCGCAGGGTTACCGCAGCGGTTTACGGAAAAACGGGCGTGATCATCACAGCCGTCGGGGTGTATTCATCTAATACTAAGGACAAGGACGCAATGCAGGCGAGAAAGCGCGTCAGCGAAATTGCCCTTGCGCAGGAGCACGTCATGCAGCTGCACGGGTTTTATTTTGACAAAGCCGAAAAGTCTGTCCGGTTTGATGTTATCGTCAGCTTCGACGCGAAAGACCGACGCGAGGTCTGTCGCCGCGTTTACGACGAGGTTCAGAAGGCTTTCCCGGATTACAAAATAGAAATAGTTCTCGACACCGATTTCAGCGAGGGATAATTATGAGTGTTTTTGAAATGAGACTCTGTCCCGAGCCGTTTGAGATGATAAAAAGCGGAAAGAAAACGATCGAGCTCAGGCTGAACGACGAAAAGCGCAGACCGATCAGGAACGGCGACAGGATTGAGTTTACAAATACCGC
>CACYQK010000203.1:0-2256 GCA_902776495.1 uncultured Ruminococcus sp.
AAAAATCTCCGCAACCTACTCAAACGACAAAAATATGGATATCACCGTAACAGAGTGGGACGGCAATACTCCTGTAAGCTTCTACGTTGTTTACGCGGATTATCAGGTTTATTTCGGTTAAGCTATGAGTAAAAAAGGTAAAAAAATAACTCCCGAGCAAATGGCCGAGAGACAAAAAATCAAAAGTAAAAAGAGAAAAGTCAGGACAATCGTTGTTCTTGTTATCGTTACAGCGGTTATCGCCTGCACAGTCACTGCCGTTATTCTGATAAATCAGCATAACAAGGCTGCAAACCAGCTTTACGACACAAGGTGGGTACCTGTCTCCGCAAAAAACGCCAGTGAGGATGAGGTTGAGCTTGCAGAGGTTTACAACGTAAAATACACCAACTACCAGGGACACCTGACCTTTGACAAGGAAGGAACCTTCCAGCTTTGGATGAGCCCCGGCTTGCCCGAGGACGGCACTCACTCCGGTACGTTCGAGCTTGACGGCGACACAATCAAAGCGACCTTTGACGAGGGAACTAAGACTGAGTTTTATATTCAGCGCGAGGATGGCTTGATTAAGACAATCAAGCTCGGCTACGATGAATACACCGTTTACTTCGGCGCAAGCGCCAATAACAATCAATAAATTATGCCCTTCGGTTTTCCGGAGGGTTTTTATTTAGCAGGACAGGGGTGTCAAACGTCAGCCTGCCTGCTCAACCTTTACATACCAGCGCCGTTCGTCATAGTATAGATACCTGATTTTGCCTAAAATCACGCAGGTGAATTTAATTTCTCTTGTACGATTATCGAGCAGTTTTTTGTACCTTATGTCAATAACCTTGCTGATAGGGTAGATGTGCTCCGCGTCCCAAGTGATAAACTCGGGTACGATATTTCCGCCTTCCTCAAATGTCGCTCGTACGCTTACAAACCTTTTCATAATACACCTCAAAACATCACAAACAAACGTTTGATTATATTATAGAACAACTGTTCTAATTTGTCAACTGCCAATATTTTGTTATTTACAGTATAAAACACTGTATATTGATTACATCTATGTAATTCTCATTTACAAAATCAATATCTTGTGGTAGAATTGAAAATGTAAAATTATGCAAACAAATATTTGAAATTTACGGAGGCTCACTATGGAAGCATACAAAAAGGAATTTATTGAATTTATGGTGGACTGTCAGGTCCTCAAGTTTGGCGATTTTGTAACCAAGAGCGGCAGAAACACACCGTTCTTTGTAAACACAGGCTTTTACAGAACAGGCGCTCAGCTCCGCAGACTCGGCGCGTATTATGCCGAGGCGATTAAAAACAGCTTTGGGCTCGATTTTGACGTGTTGTTCGGACCTGCATACAAGGGAATTCCGCTTTCGGTTGCCGCAACAATCGCAATCAGCGAAAAGTACGATACCGACATCCGTTACTGCTCAAACCGCAAAGAGGTTAAGGATCACGGCGACAAGGGCATTTTGCTCGGAAGCCCGATAAACGACGGCGACAAGGTTGTTATCATCGAGGACGTTACCACAGCAGGCACATCAATCGAGGAAACCCTGCCGATTATCAAGGCTCAGGGCAATGTTAACCCCGTAGGACTTGTCGTTTCAGTTGACAGAATGGAGCGCGGTCAGGGTGAAAAGAGCGCTCTTGCCGAGATTGAGGAAAAGTACGGTCTTAAAACAACCGCGATTGTAACAATGGAAGAGGTTGTTGAGCACCTGTATAATAAGGAATATAACGGCAAGGTTATTATTGACGACAAGCTCAAAGAGGCAATCGACGCATACTACGAAAAATACGGAGTAAAATAAACCGCGGTTTTGGAGGTTTGTTATGTCATCGGATTCATCAGTCCATAAAGGGCACAGAAAAACGCTTAAGAAAAAGTTTATAGAAAACGGACTTGATGTATTTGAGCCCCACGAGGCGCTCGAGCTTTACTTGTACTACGCAATTCCGCGAAAAGATACCAATCCGCTTGCCCACAGACTTCTCGACAGATTCGTCACATTGGCAGGCGTTTGCGACGCGCCTATTGACGAGCTGACAGAGGAATTCGGCTTAACGGAAAACACAGCGGTTCTTTTGAAGCTTTTGCCCGAGATGGCAAGGCTCTATAATGAATCTAAACTATCAAACGACAATGTAATCGACCTTGACACAATAGGCGACTTAATAAAGTCAAAATTCATCGGCAGAACCGAGGAGGTTGTTGTCCTGCTGTTGGGCGACGCCAAGGGAAAGATT
>CACYQK010000204.1:0-2207 GCA_902776495.1 uncultured Ruminococcus sp.
GGGGTCCACCTGTTCCCATACCGAACACAGAAGTTAAGCCCTATAGTGCCGAAAATACTTGGCTGGCGACGGCCCGGGAAAATAGGAAGATGCCAACACATATATTCCTCCATAGCTCAGTCGGTAGAGCGCATGACTGTTAATCATGATGTCACTGGTTCGAGCCCAGTTGGGGGAGCCAAAAAAATGGGAGTAGCAAAGCTACTCCTAATTTTTTTGAGCTTTCCCCAACTGAGGCGAGAAGGTTCGCGTAAAGAAAACAGTGCAGTGCACTGTTTTTAGCGGACGGGGAATACACGAACACATCGTACCAACACGCCGCATAAAACGAGCAGAGCAATGTTTTTTTACAGATACAAAAGTTGAAATCCAACAGGACTCGAAGGTGACGAGTTCGACCGCCGCCGGTGGCGGAAAAAGCGAGAACTTGGCCGGCGACGGCCCGGAAAAATAGGAAGATGCCAACACTCGATAGTGAGTGTTTTTTTGATGACTTTATGTAGGTTTTTTTCGTTATTCGCAAAATAAAACCGGTTTAAGATAAACGATCTTTGTTTTTCTATTTATATCTTTTATTTTTATATTTAGTATTGAATTATAAATACATTTATTGTACAATAATTATGACAATATTTTGCAAACTTATTGTTTCTTAGAATTTAATATTTTTCAGTGAAATGGGATTTTATGAAAAAATCACTTGTAGGCTTTTTTTAAGCTGATACACGACTACAAGGGTAATTTTACTTATTTGGCAATATAACCTCAACCGATTTACAGTATTATGATATAATTAAAAAGGAGATATATTATGAGCAAAATCAAAGATTTTTTGAATGAAACAAAGGTGTTTTTCTTAGCGACTGCCGACGGTGATCAGCCAAAACTCCGTCCCCTCGGCGCGGTCATTGAGGAGGACGGAAAGCTGATATTCGGCGTCGGCGATTTTAAGAACGTTTACCGGCAGCTAAAGGCGAATCCCCTTGTTGAGATCGCCGCCTGCAAGCCCGACGGCCACTGGCTGCGCTACACCGGCAGGGCGGTTTTTGAGACGGATGAAAAGTATGCCGAGCAGATGATAAAGGCTTTTGACCTCGGCGCTATATATAACGAGCAGACAGGCAACAAGCTGATGACCTTCCACCTTGAGGACGCGACCGCGGTGGATATAGCCGTTATGGGCGAGGGAGAAAGCCTGCTTTAAAAGCGTAACAGGCGGATTTTTGTTTTTCGGGCTTTGAGTTGATTTTGGCTTTATGTGAAGGAACAACATAAATGGAGTTTATTATTGAAAAAGCTAAAGATTTAAGGGCGTTTATATATTATCAGCCTATAGGTTGGCTGATATTTGAAGCAGTGGTGATGTTGGTTATCTGGACGATCGCTATGCTTTTGCTGCGCGGCAAACCAAAGCGCGTTACGGCAACAGCGGGAGCGGTGATGTCGTTATTGCTGATCATCTCATTAACGCTTGTCCGGCATTTTTCGGAAGATGGGTTTGAGATCAACCTTATTCCTTTATCTTCATTTTATTTAGCGGTAGAAAAACCGTATTATTATCGCTCTATGCAATTGAATATTATGCTGTTTTTGCCGCTTGGATTGAGCTTGCCGTTTGCTCTTCCCGAAAAGCTCAGAGCAAAGCCTGTCTTGACTATCGGTTTTGCGATAATCCTATCTGTAATAATAGAGTGTATTCAGTGCGCTTTTAAAATCGGTATGTGCGAGATCGATGATGTAATTATGAACACGCTCGGCGCTGCGATTGGCACGGGTTCATATCTTTTGGTTACTATGATCCGGCGTAAAACCAATAAACGAAATAATAGTACAAATCCGGAGTAAAGCATATGAAGAATATAAAACCAAAAACAATAATTCTGTTTTTGCTGATAACGGCAATAGGGGGTGCGGTTATGTTTGGCTTTTCGGGCTGCTTCGGCGAGAGGTACAAGGTCGATTACAACGGACAAAAGGATTCCTACGAGGGCGCCAAGGACAGCTACAGACCCGGCGAAGAGGTCGAACTCAGGTTCAGGTATATCGCGACCGATTCGGATTACAGCTTTTACCTTGACGGCGAAAAGCTAAACCCCGATTACAGCGACAAGGAAGGGTATATTATACGCTTTACAATGCCGAGCCGCGACGTCAGCTTAAAGTACTCGGTAAAAAATTCTATGATCCAAGAAACTCAGCCCGATTCA
>CACYQK010000205.1:0-4125 GCA_902776495.1 uncultured Ruminococcus sp.
TGCTACGAAAACGAGGAAGAGCTCACCGTAGAAAACGTGAAGAAGCAGAGCCGTTTCCACCCGCGCTGCGGCACAAGCTTTATGGTAATAATGCTCATCATCGGAATCCTGGTCGGTCTTTTGGTACCGGTAGCGCCGTTCGGCATCCCCGTATTAAGACCGATATTCAAGATCTTGCTCATTCCGATAGTCTGCGGACTGGGCTATGAGCTTATCAAACTCTGCGGCAAACACGACAACAAGATCACCCGCATAATCGCCGCTCCCGGACTTTGGGCGCAGAGGATCACAACAAAAGAGCCCGACGACAGTATGATCGAGGTCGCTATAAAGGCGATCGAGTCGGTCATCCCCGACGACGGCTCCGACATTGTTCAAAACTGCGGATGCTAAAGGATACCTACACAAAACTGCGCGAAATACTCTCTCGGGCGGAGATCGAATCGCCCGAGTATGAATCGCGCCTGATAATCGAAAACGTAACGGGAATGAGCCGAGCGTCGCAGATAGCTAACGCCGAAGCCGAAGTAAAAAACGAAGAAAAAATGCTTAAAATGGCGCAAAAACGCACCGAGCACATTCCCCTGCAATACATACTCGGAAGCTGGAGCTTTATGGGCTTTGAGCTAAAGGTCGGCGAGGGCGTGCTTATCCCGCGCGACGACACCGAGGTTTTGGTAAACCTCTGCCTCGGCTTCCTCAAAGACAAAGAGAACCCAAAGGCTGTCGATCTATGCGCCGGCAGCGGAGCGATAAGTATCGCACTGAAAAGGCTCGGCAACGCCGACGTAACGGCAGTTGAGTTGAGCGACAAAGCGTATAATTTTCTTTTAAGGAATATTAAAGGCACAGATATAAAACCTTTCAAGGGCGATGTGTTGGAATGTTATAATTCTTTTTCGGAACATTATGACCTGATAGCCTCTAACCCGCCCTACATCAAAACGGACGAGATCAAAACGCTCCAAACCGAAGTCGGCTACGAGCCCACTATGGCTCTCGACGGCGGAGCGGACGGGCTCGATTTTTACCGCGCGATAATCAAAAACTGGACGCCGCGGCTCAAAAAAGGCGGAGCTATGGCGTTTGAATTAGGCGAAGGACAAGCCGAAGCTGTCGCCCGAATGCTCGAACAGCAGGGCTTTAAAAATATAAAAACTTCCCTCGATTTAGGCGGTACAGAGCGTGCGATAATAGGCACACTGTCCGATTTTTAGGACAATGCTAAAAATTTAGAAAATTTGTTCGATATTTTTGCCCCAAATCCATTGCTTTTTGGAACGAACTAATATATAATTATTTACGAAAGTTAAGAGCCAATTTAAAGGCTCCCCCGTTACTTGTCACGGGGGAGCTGGCACGAAGCCTGAGAGCTATGATTTTAAAAAATACAATGCTGTGATAAGACATCAAGTTTTATTACTAAGTTCAACCTTTGAGGCTTCGTGACTGAGGGGGCTGCGCTTCCTGTTTTGCCTTGTTTGGAAAAACAGCAATGACAAACTTGCGCTGACTCCAACTCCGCCCCCTCCGCCTCCTTACGGAGGCACCTCCCCCCATAACAAGTGATGGGGGGGCTTTAAAGCCACTCAAAACTTTCCTACAAATCAAAAACCACGGAGGTATACGAAATGGCAGTAGATAAAAACAAAGCGCTGGAAACAGCTATCTCTCAGCTTGAAAAACAATTCGGAAAGGGCGCTGTTATGCGCCTCGGTGAGAATAAACATATGGAGATCGAGCACATCTCGACCGGCTCATTGTCGCTCGACGTAGCGCTCGGTATCGGCGGACTTCCGCGCGGACGTATCGTAGAGATCTACGGTCCCGAGTCCTCGGGTAAGACCACCCTCTCGCTCACCTGTATAGCCGAGGGTCAAAAGCTCGGCGGAAACGCAGCGTTTATCGACGTTGAGCACGCGCTCGACCCTGTTTACGCGGAGGCGCTCGGCGTTGACGTTGACTCTCTGCTTGTTTCTCAGCCCGACACCGGAGAGGACGCTCTCGAGATCGCCGAGGCGCTTATCCGCTCCGGCGCGATCGACGTTATCGTAATCGACTCGGTAGCCGCTCTTGTTCCCAAGGCTGAGATCGAGGGCGAGATGGGCGACAGCCACGTTGGTCTTCACGCAAGGCTTATGTCGCAGGCTCTCAGAAAGCTCGCCGGCGCTATCAGCAAATCTAACTGCGTTGCGATATTCAATCGACATCCGCAAGGCCGAGGCTCTAAAATCCAACGGAGAGATCATCGGCAACCACACCAAATGTAAGGTAGTCAAGAATAAGATCGCTCCGCCGTTCAAGACGGCTGAGTTTGACATTATGTACGGCGAGGGTATCTCGCGCGAGGGCGAGCTGATCGACCTCGGCGTTCAGGCAGACGTTATCCAAAAGGCGGGCGCATGGTTCAGCTATGACGGCAACCGCCTCGGACAGGGCCGCGACAAGGTCAAGGAACTGCTCAGAAACGATCCCGAGCTCTATAAGGAGATCGAAGCAAAGCTTTGGGAAAACATCGACAAGCTCTACGCTTCTTCAAAACCCAAGGCGAAAAAGGCGGTCGTTACCAAGGCGGAGGAACCCGCCGCTCCCAAGGCGGACGCTAAAAACTCCAAGATCGACATCCTTGCCGAGTAATGAAAATCACGGCAGTTGAGCCGCGCCGCAAGCAGATGTGCGCGCTGTTTATCGACGGCGAATACGTTATGAACCTCGACGCCCAAACGCTGATCGAAAACCGTTTTGACATCGGGCGCGAGATCGACGACGACGAGCTCAAAGAAATAATTGAAAAAAGCAGCGAGCGCCGCGCAAAGGAAAAGGCTCTTTGGCTTATCTCCTACCGCAGCCACTCCAAAAAGGAGCTGTTTGACAAGCTCAAACGCAGCTTTGACGAGGCTTCCGCCCAAAAAGCGGTCGACCGTATGGAGGAGCTCGGGCTGATAAACGACGAGGAGTTCGCCAAGCTCTACGCGCGCAAGCTCGTAAACGGCAAAAAGATGTCGGTAAAAGCCGCCGAGTATGAGCTGTACCGCAAGGGGATCGACAAGATCACCGCGGAACAGGTGCTCAGCGAGCTTGAATACGACCCGCAGACTCAAATAATCGAGTTTATAACCAAGAAATACAAAAACATTCAAGACGAAAAAATAAAACGCCGCGCCGTAGCCGCCCTGCAAAGGAAAGGCTATTCGTGGGAAGAGATAAGACAAGCGATAGAAGCGCTTGTCAGTGAATACTGAATAATGTAGGGGCGACCATTGGTCGCCCGCGGGCGACCGTAGCCGGTCGGCAACCCTTTTGCCGCTTAACGCGGCATTTCCCCTGACAGGGGAATTTCAATGCACGCCCCTACACTAAACTCTAAACACTAAACACTAAACTCTAATATAAAAGGGGTTTGTTGCATATGAATTACAAGGCGGCTATTGTTTCTCTCGGCTGCGCAAAAAATCAGGTCGACGCAGAAATGCTGCTGTTCAGCCTCAGGCAAAAGGGATTTGAGATTGTTGACGACCCCGCAAAGGCTGACGCCGCTATAGTGAACACCTGCGGCTTTATCGAGAGCGCAAAGCAGGAGAGCATTGATGAGATAATCGAGCTCGGCAAGCTGAAACGCGAGGGCAAGATCAAGGCTATAATCGTGACCGGCTGCCTTGCCGAAAGATATCAAAACGAAATTACAAAACAGCTCTACGAGATCGACGCCGCCATCGGCATCGGCGCCAATTCAAAGATCGCCGACGTCGTTCTTGAAGCGCTTAACGGCAAAAAGGCAGAGCTTTTCCCCGATAAGCTCGAGCTGCCTCTCGAGGGCGGAAGGGTACAATCCACCCCCTCCTACACCGCTTATCTTAAAGTATCCGAGGGCTGCGACAACCGCTGCACCTACTGCGCCATCCCGATGATAAGGGGCAGGTTCCGCAGCAGAGAGCTCGAAAACGTCGTAGCGGAAGCAAAGCAGCTCGCCGAAAACGGAGTTAAGGAGCTCAACGTTATCGCTCAGGACACCACCCGCTACGGCGAGGATATCTACGGAAAGCCGATGCTCGCAAAGCTTTTGACCGAGCTTTGTAAAATCGATAAGCTCCATTGGATTAGGGTGCTCTACTGCTACCCCGACCG
>CACYQK010000206.1:0-2201 GCA_902776495.1 uncultured Ruminococcus sp.
TGATTTGAGAAACAAGTTGATTGATGAGGGTAGATATACAGACCTTGTTGATGAGGTCTTGATTAAGTCAACCAACGCAAAAATCAAAAAAATCAAGGTGGTCAGCAAATGCCCGTAATCGGTATATTTGCGGGTTTTGAGGGTGGTAATGATAATACCTTAACCCCTCTAAATCCGCTGTTGCAAAGCCGCATAAACACTGACTTTTAACTATCACTTTTTCGACTATTATGGAGGACAAAGATTATGACAAATAAGATTACATATACACAGCAAGGCGATTATCTCTTACCCGACCTAAAATTTCCCGAACAGCCAAAGGTTGAAATAGGAATTTTTGGCAAGCGACATCTTCGATATTTGGAGCACAACCGAAAAATCCTTTACACAAATCTGTTGACCAAAGGCAAGTTGACCGCTCACTTGGCTGAGATTGATAAACTGGCGGAGGATATGTTCTTTCGGTTAGTAAAACAGATAGCAGAGCGTGAGGGGGTGACCGAACAGCTCAAAGCAAAGGATCAAATGCAGTGGGTGCGGAAGATGAACAATATCCGCAACCGCGCAGAGGAAATCGTAAATAATGAAATGATCTATCAATAAGCGCAGCCTGCTGATCGAATCGGTCAGCAGGCTTTTCTCTATAAATTGATCCCGGCTTTTCTTGCCTGCGAGATCTGGTCTTTTCGTTTGATAAGATACAACCTGCCGTCCTTGATGAACCTCGCGCCGGTCTGTTTGAAGTAAAAGGGCGTATTCGTCCGCAGGCATTGTTCACGTGTGTTCAGTATCCATTCATAGTGGCACGGTCGGGCGTTATCTCCCGATTCACCGCCGCAGGTGACCTGTTCGATTTTTCCGCTCTCCAGATACCGCTCAATCTCGATTTGCTCCAGCATCGGTTCGTGGATGATTCTTCGATGTTTGATCGGTAGTCTGAGCAGTATCGGCAATCGCTCGTCGGCGCGTTTTTGATTTTCGCAGGTTGAGCAGATGGTTACGTTATTATAGCCGTCTCCCCAGTCGTCAGGTAGGCTGACCTCAAAACGCTCGATACGTTTAGTGATAATGCAGAAATTGAGATCACCGCGTTCACGGATAAAAGCCCACGCCTCTTTGCGCCATTCGTCCGCTTCTTCAATAAAGAAATCGGAGGTCATACAGGAGTAGACCGTGCCGCTCTCCTGCATTTTATAACTGCCTCCACGACTTCGCTTGACAGGGGCGTTGAAGGTCGATGTTTTTGTCACGATATTGCTGTCCTTGTCATACATCGAGTCCCTGCGGAACATATAGCAGTTCAGACAGCCCTCGCTGATCTTGTGGCAGCCGTGCCACGGATTCCATATCTCCATATTAGTTTTCCTCTGAGAGAGCACAAGTGAAAATGTGTTCTTTCATACATACCATTTCTCCTCTTTAGATGATATCAGAAAAAGCTGACTTTGTCCATAAAGAAACAGGGCGATTTTCACCGCCCTGTTGATTATATTTCACGCACATTTTATTTGTGCGAAAGTTTCACCTATATCCCCGTCAAGGCAAACCGACTGCACAGCGATCTCTTCGGGGCAGTATGTTTCGCTGTAATTGAGGCAAGCATAGGTCGCTTTATCATTTGTAAGCGTCATTTGCCAGAAGGGATATTTTACTATCACAGGCGTATTTGAGCCAACGCCGAGCTCCAGATAGAGAACGTGATCGTTCTCGTGTTTTTTGAGAAAGTCGGCATACGCCGCCGACGCTCTGTGCCAGCCCTCATCCTCGACAAAGCTGTCGTCACTTCTGAGGTTCATCACAACGTCGCTGCCATCATCGGGGCATTTGGGAATAAGCGCGGCAGGAATTCGCATTTGAATATTTCTGTCGTCGGGAAGTCGGAAACCACCGTTTTTATCTTTGACAAAGCCCTGAGCCTCGATCGCGTGGTACACCCATTCTTCGTTGTCGTAGGTCTTTTGCAGCTTTCGGTTCACGCTCTGGAACAAGCCGTAATCGCCCTGCGTATAGAACAGGCGTGCTTTGTCAAATCCGGCACGCTGAAACTGGTGATCGACATTTGTTGTGATAACAAAATAGTTCTTGTCTTTTACAAGCTCCGACAGCTTTTGGTATACCGGCTTTGGAGGATTGACATAGCGGTTGAAATAGATGTGCCTTGCCCACCACGCCCAGCGCGTTTCTTCATCGGGAAAGGGATA
>CACYQK010000207.1:0-3088 GCA_902776495.1 uncultured Ruminococcus sp.
TCAACTACGTTGTAGCCCGCAACAACACCGCTGAGCATTGCGCCCTGGATACCCTGGTCAACTGCCGGGATATACTCCTTGGGAATAGCGCCGCCGACAATGTTGTTAACAAACTCGTAGCCGTTGTCCTTGTTGGGGAACACGTTGATCTTAACGTGACCGTACTGACCCTTACCGCCTGACTGACGCGCGTACTTCTCGTCAACCGAAGCTTCCTTGCGGATAGTTTCTTTGTAAGCAACCTGGGGAGCACCGATGTTTGCCTCTACCTTGAACTCACGGAGGAGACGGTCAACGATGATCTCGAGGTGAAGCTCACCCATACCGGCGATGATAGTCTGTCCGGTCTCTTCATCTGTATAAGCCTTGAATGTGGGATCCTCCTCGGCGAGCTTCGCCAAAGCGATACCCATCTTTTCCTGGCCTGCCTTAGTCTTGGGCTCGATAGCAACGCGGATAACGGGATCGGGGAATTCCATAGACTCAAGGATAACAGGGTGCTTCTCGTCGCAGAGAGTGTCGCCTGTTGTTGTGTTCTTGAGGCCGACGGCAGCAGCGATATCACCGGCGTAGCAGCACTCGATATCTTTTCTGTCGTTAGCGTGCATCTGCAAAATTCTGCCCATACGCTCTCTGTTGCCCTTGACCGAATTGTAAACGGTCGAGCCGGCATTTACAACGCCCGAATATACGCGGAAGAAGCAGAGCTTACCTACAAACGGGTCGGTCGCGATCTTGAACGCGAGAGCCGAGAACGGCTCGTTGTCGTCTGCGGGTCTTTCTGTCTCCTCGCCTGTGTCGGGGTCTGTACCCTTGATTGCGGGGATGTCGGTAGGTGCGGGCATATAATCGATAACCGCGTCGAGCATCATCTGAACGCCCTTGTTACGGTAGGATGAACCGCAGGTCACGGGAACCATTGTGTTCTCGATAGTAGCCTTTCTGATCACCTTTTTGATCTCGTCAATAGAGATCTCCTCGCCGCCGAAGTACTTCTCCATAAGCTCCTCGTCGAGCTCCGCAACGGATTCGATAAGCTTCTCGTGGTACTCCTCGGCAAGATCCTTCATATTCTCGGGGATATCCTCCTCCGAGTAGTCTGTGCCGTCCTCATTGTGATAGATCTCGGCCTTCATTGTAACGAGGTCGATGATACCTGTAAAATCACTCTCAGCGCCGATGGGCAGCTGGATGGGCACAGCGTTACATTTGAGTCTGTCCTTCATCATCTGAACAACGTGGAAGAAGTCCGCTCCCATGATGTCCATTTTGTTAACGTAAACCATTCTGGGTACGCCGTAGTTGTCGGCCTGACGCCATACAGTCTCTGACTGGGGCTCAACGCCGCCCTTTGCGCACAATACGGTAACCGAACCGTCCAGTACACGGAGTGAACGCTCTACCTCAACGGTAAAGTCAACGTGTCCGGGGGTGTCGATAATGTTGATCCTGTGAGAATCATACTGACCCTTGCTTCCTCTCCAGAAGGCTGTGGTAGCAGCGGATGTGATAGTGATACCGCGCTCCTTTTCCTGAGCCATCCAGTCCATTGTGGAAGCACCGTCATGTGTTTCGCCGATCTTGTGGTTTACGCCGGTATAATACAGGATTCGCTCTGTTGTTGTAGTCTTACCGGCATCGATATGAGCCATGATACCGATATTTCTTGTCTGTTCAAGTGATACCTGTCTTGGCATAAGATCCTCCTAATAAAATTACGTCGGAAATAATGATTACCATCTGTAGTGAGCGAAAGCCTTGTTGGCCTCTGCCATCTTGTGAGTGTCCTCACGCTTTTTGAACGCGCCGCCGGCACCGTTTACAGCGTCAAGGATCTCTCCTGCAAGTCTTTCCTTCATGGTTCTCTCACTGCGGGCTCTTGAGTAGGTTGAGATCCAGCGCAGACCGAGTGTCTGACGTCTTGCGGGTCTAACCTCCATAGGAACCTGATATGTGGCACCGCCCACACGGCGGGCCTTTACCTCGAGAACGGGCATTACGTTTTCCATAGCCTGTTCAAAAACCTCGAGGGGGTTGTTGCCTGTCTTATCTGCGATGATCTCGAAGGCACCGTAAACTATCTTCTGAGCTACGCCCTTCTTGCCGTCGTACATGATGTTGTTGATAAGACGTGTTACAAGTTTTGAATTATAAAGCGGATCGGGTAATACGTCACGCTTCGCAATAGAACCTCTTCTTACTTCTACCGTACATATATAGAATAGTTCCTGCCGCATAGCAGAACTTAAATTATTTAAGTCAAGAGAGCTTTGTCAATTCCTAAAAGTTATTTTTTCTTGGGACGCTTTGCGCCGTACTTAGAACGGCTCTGCATACGTCCGGTTACACCCTGTGCGTCGAGTGTACCGCGTACAATGTGGTAACGAACACCGGGGAGATCCTTAACACGGCCGCCGCGGATAAGAACAACGCTGTGCTCCTGCAGGTTATGGCCGACGCCGGGGATATAGGAACTGACTTCAATACCGTTAGAAAGTCTTACTCTGGCGATCTTTCTGAGCGCTGAGTTAGGCTTTTTAGGTGTAGCGGTTTTTACGGCTGTGCAAACGCCTCTCTTCTGGGGTGAATTCTGGTCAATGGCAACTCTCTTCTTGGAGTTCCAACCCTTCAAAAGCGCGGGAGCCTTAGCCTTCTTTTCAGAAACCTCTCTGCCCTTGCGTACCAACTGGTTAAATGTAGGCATGCTTTTCCTCCTTTCCTCAATACTTGGAATTGAAAAACTGTAAATCCCTCAAAAGCTGCCCTCTACCTATAAAAGGGCGCACTTATAGAGTTCTCCACGATTAACCATTATACCCCAGAAAAAGCCCGTTTGTCAAGGATTTTTTTAAAGTGTTTAGAGTTTAGTGATTAGAGTTTAATTTTGGTCTTTCAGATGGGGGTATTTTGTTTAAAATCAGCATTTAATGGGGTCGGAGCGGGTGTTTATGCCGCGGTTTCCGTTAAATTTAAAGGCTCCCCTGACACGCGGAGCGTTTTAGGAAATTCCCCTGATAGGGGAAATGTCACGAAGTGACAAAAGGGTTGCCGTTTTCGCCAGAAAAAGCTGTCGCGTATGCGACTGAGG
>CACYQK010000208.1:0-2188 GCA_902776495.1 uncultured Ruminococcus sp.
CGGGCTGATAGGTCTTGACCTCATCCGAAATGGAGTTGGGGTCGGTTTTGACCTGGTTGCCCATGTGGTTGGATACGATATCGCAGATGATCTTGATACCGTATTTGTCCGCCTCGGTACACAGCGAGGTCAGCTCAGCCTTGGTGCCGAGCCAGCTCTGCTGGGCGATCTGAAGGCTTACGGGCTGATACAGCTTCCACCACTGACCCATAACGTCGGTAGACATAACGTAGTTTTTGGGCTGCTGAACCGGTGAAGTCTGTACAGTCGAATAGCCTGCAGCCTTGATAGCGGGCAGGTTTTCTTTGATTGAGTTGTAAGACCAGTTGAAGGCATGCAAGATTACGCCGTTCTGCACGTTCTCCTGGAGGTTCGGCTCAGAGCCCACGGGCTCGTCGACAGGCGCCGCACCGACAGAGAACGAAAACGCGAGAGACGAGGTAAGAAGCGTTGCAGCCGCAACTATGCTTACCAGTTTTCTGAACATTTTCATCAAAAAACCATCCTTTCATAATATTTCTTTATCATTATAACAAATCAATAAAAAAAAGTATATGTTTTATGTTACAAATCTGCAATATTTTTTTTGTGCAACTTGCAGATAGAGCTATTTTCGTGAAAAACCTCGCAAAAAGTTTCTGCTATTTTGTAGACAAATCACGAAATCAGTGATATAATTTTATTCAACCATTATATAATAAAATCATGAAAGGATGATCGGCACAATGCGCAAAAAACTATTGGCATTCATTGCGGCGCTGCTTGTCGCCGCCGCGCTGTTCTGCAGCTGCGAGGTTCCCGAGGAGCTGTTTGACGATATCCTCGAATCAGGCTCGGGAGTAGTTACGGACTACACCTCGCCTGCCGCGACCGCGCGGGATGAGACCGTGCCCGCGCCCGTCAAAACGGGCTACACGATGTCCGACATTTACGCCCTTGAAAATACCGATATCTTCGCAAAAAACGCCCTTGAGCATATCTTTGACGGCACGATCAACAGCAAGGGCAAGGCGACCGGCTACCACTACAGCATGGTGACCGACAGCAAGGGCAGTATTATCGAAGGCACGCGCAGCGAGACAGACGATCACGGCGTATTCACCGCGAAGGTTAAGGTAAACGATGTAAAGAAGAACGGCTTCAGCTCATTCTACCCCGAGAGCTGGACGCCTCAGCAGGTCGTAGACGCGATCAACGAGGCGTATGAGTCCGCGCTGAGCTCCCCGAATAATCCCTACGGCGAGCTGTGGATAGGCTTCAGCGGCGACCTCGAGATCGATATGTACCTAAACAATCAGAAAAAAATCACCACCGCCTACCCGATTTATGAAGGAGACTGATCATGGAATATGAGATTGAAATTGTAGATATAAACGGGCGCGATATCCCGATGCTGTTCAACTACGATTCCGACAAGGCGCTTCTGGGAGAAATGCTGCTCACCGAGCGAAGCTTCATAAAGGAGATCGTCGATCTCCTCGCAGACGGTCTGGAAGGCAAAAACAGCCGGTGCAGCTTCAACGTGTTCACCCTAAGCGTACAGCCTAAGCTGACGGTGATCCGCGACGACTACCGCTCCCGCCGGCTTGCGCTCGATACCGAATCGTTCTACGAGGCGGCAAAGGACTATATGAACACGCTGCTCGATATTAAGCGTAAGGAAAAAGCCCGCGCCGCCGACCCCGCTGCGGACAAGCCACAGAGCAAGAAATCCGACTGATCGGGCTTGACCGCAAAGCAAAAGCTAAAAAATAAGCGTCCCCTTATGCAAGAACATTTCTGTCCTGCATAAGGGGATTTGATGTTAAAGGGTTTTATTTAGAAGATAGTATAAGAGTATAAGTCACAAACACGCCCTTATAGTCCTTGTCCGCCTTAATATCGTCGGGCAGAGAAGCGTATTCCTCGGGATATTCCCTGCTGTAGGTGCTCACTCTCGCTCCGAGAACGATATCCCGCTTTTGCTCGGTGCCGTCGTCAAATGTGACCGTGCAGTGAACCGTTCTGCCGATCAGCTTTTCGATGCAGCTTTTCTGCTCATCGAAAATCGCCTCATCACCGCAGACATTATAAAGCTCATCCTTGTGCTCCTTTAGATACTCATAGTCCTTGCCGCTCAGATCTTCGGCAAAGCCCGCATAGTAAAAGGAGCTGCCCTCGGGCTTTTGATTATCATAGGCAAAGGTGA
>CACYQK010000209.1:0-2163 GCA_902776495.1 uncultured Ruminococcus sp.
CAATTCTGCCGTTTATTTATTTTAAAAAATCGAATCCGCAGAGCACTTAGTCAAAAACATACAAATATCTATATGAATTATACTATTTATAACAGCAAATTGCAATAGCAAATTGAATAAAATTTTATGTTTATATTTGACCACCGCGAATTTTTCGAGGGAGGAGCGCAGCGAAGAGCGAGGAAAACTCGCAGCGACGCGGCTCACGCGGCAGTTCGTGCATATCTCCCCCGATAATGAAACCGCCGTCAAGGTCGGCAGCCGGCACGGAAAACCCGTCGTCCTCAAAATCCGCGCAAGGGATTTTTAAAACGACGGCAAGGAGCGCTACCGCTCCTCAAACGGCGTGTGGCAGGCGAGATACGTTGCTCCCGAATACTTTACGGTTTGCTAAAAGCAGCAGCTCCCTAAAAAAAGAGAGCTGCTGTTTTTCTTAATATAGTTTTTTTACAGTATATTCATCGAACCGATTATATTCAAAACGGCTTCATAAAGTGCGCGGTGGCCTTCACTTGTCAAATGCTGACCGTCCGCCTCGCCGGCTTTTGCTACATCCGATGCGGCAAGGAACGCGGTTCCGTATCTGTCCGCCAGATCCTTGAACGCCTGCTTTAACTCTCTGCTTACCGCCAAGGATCGTTCGTCACAATCAAATTTCAGCGCGGCTTTCTCCATATAAAGCGGAGAGATTATCAAGACGCTTTCGGGCTTTACATAACCGAAGATCCTTTTAATACACTTTTCCATTCCTGCCGCGATATCCTGTGACGTAGCTTTGAACACCGTTTTGCAGTCGTTGGTTCCAAGCATAATTATCGCCGCATCAAGCGGTTGGTTTGCTTCAAGTATGGCGGACAGCTCGGCATATCCGTTCATTCCGGCAAAGCTGCCGTCATCAAACACCGTCGTTCTGCCGCACAAGCCCTCTTCAATTATCAGCACGTCATTGCCGAGTGCTTTTTGCAGCAAGCCTGTCCATCGGGTATCTGAGTTGAATCGTCCTATTGTTGAGGAATCAAAGCCCCAAGTGTTTGAATCGCCGAAGGCGAGTATTTTTTTCATATTTATCCTCCGTTTCTTTTTATTGATCCTTTGGAAATTCAAAAACCTTTATTTCTATTTTAATAATAACACTGTTTTTGTCACTGTGTCAATCAATCTTTTTCTTGACAAATATTCTGCCTGTTGTAGAATAGAAGCAGAAAGATTTTCGGAGCGATCATATGAGTTATATCACCACTGTATCGGGCAAGCATTTTTATCCGCTTGACCCCGATCCCAAGGACATCGATATTGAGGATATTGCGCACGCGTTATCACTCATCTGCCGCGCGAACGGTCAT
This sequence comes from uncultured Ruminococcus sp., assembly GCA_902776495.1. Taxonomy (GTDB): domain Bacteria; phylum Bacillota; class Clostridia; order Oscillospirales; family Acutalibacteraceae; genus Ruminococcoides. Next base: position 1,344 of record CACYQK010000209.1, read on the forward strand.
TTTAAAGTATTCTATTCAGTCGCGCAGCACTGCATTTCCTGCGCCGAAGAAGCGGCAGCGAGAGGATATTCTGACGAAGTTATCCTCGGCTGTCTGCTGCACGACGCGAGCGAGGCGTATCTTTGCGACGTGACGCGCCCCGTTAAAAAGACTCTGACGGACTATATGCAGGCTGAGATCAAATTACAGGATATGATTTGGAAGCGGTTCATCGGCAGGGAGCTGAGCGGAATTGAGCAAAACCAAATCTTTGAGATAGACGACCACATACTCTCGATGGAATTCCACCGGCTTATGCCCGAGGACTTGAACGAGGACTACCGAAATTTGAAAACCGATCTTGTATGCGAATATCAGGAACCGGTCGAAGTCAAAAGAAGATTTATCAAAATGACTGAGCGATACATCAACAGCGAGGTGATCGAATGACGTTATACATCAACTGCTGCGTCCGTGACGAGTCGAGGACGGACAGGCTGGCGAGAGCGGTCTTGCAAAAGCTCGGCGGAGAATATGTTGAACTGAACCTATATGAGCAAAATCTTCAGCCGCTTGACAAGGAAAAGCTCGATTACCGCACGGCTCTTGTTGAGCAGGGCGATTTTGACGATAAGATTTTTGACTATGCAAAGCAATTCGCAAACGCCGATACAATTGTCATCGCCGCTCCGTTTTGGGATTCCTCTTTCCCCTCGCCGCTTAAAATCTATATAGAAAACATCTATGTCACGGGGATCGTCTCTGTCTATGACGAGAACGGGATGCCCAAGGGCCTGTGCAGGGCGGATCATCTTTACTACGTCACGACCGCGGGAGGCCC
>CACYQK010000210.1:0-3963 GCA_902776495.1 uncultured Ruminococcus sp.
AAAAGACCATTCAGGACGGCGAGCCGCTTGATATAAGCGTGGCAAACGTAGTTGCGGCTGCCATGAAGGACTGGGCGATAGAGATGGGCTGCACCCACTATACGCACTGGTTCCAGCCGATGACCGGCGTTACCGCCGAGAAGCACGACAGCTTTATTCAGCCTCACGGCGACGGCGTTATAATGGAGTTCTCCGGCAAGGAGCTTATCAAGGGAGAGCCTGACGCTTCCTCGTTCCCCAGCGGCGGTATCCGCGCTACCTTTGAGGCGAGAGGCTACACAACATGGGATCCCACTTCGCCTGCGTTTGTCCGCGACGGTTCTCTGTACATTCCCACCGCGTTCTGTTCCTATACAGGCGAGGTTCTTGACAAAAAAACTCCGCTGCTTCGCTCAATGGAACGCATGAGCACCGAGGCGGTAAAGATCCTCCACCTTCTCGGCAAAACCGACGTTACACGCGTTACCACAACAGTAGGCCCCGAGCAGGAGTATTTCCTTATCGACAGGGAGCTTTACGATCAGAGAGAGGACCTCAAGCTCACGGGCAGAACGCTCTTCGGCGCAAAGGCGCCCAAGGGTCAGGAGCTTGACGACCACTACTTCGGCGCGATCAAGACCCGCGTTGCGGCATATATGAAGGATCTTGACGAGGAGCTGTGGCAGCTCGGCGTTCTCGCAAAGACAAAGCACAACGAGGTTGCTCCTTCGCAGCACGAGCTTGCTCCCATCTTCACCACATCCAATATCGCGAACGACCACAACGAGCTGACAATGGAGATCATGCAGAAAACCGCCGAAAAGCACGGTCTGGTATGCCTGCTCCACGAAAAGCCCTTTGCCGGCGTTAACGGCTCGGGTAAGCACAACAACTGGTCGCTCAGCACAAACCTCGGCGAAAACCTGCTCAGCCCCGGCAAGCACCCCGAAAACAACATCACCTTCCAGCTTTTCCTTGCGGCTGTTGTAAAGGCCGTAGACGAGTATCAGGACTTGCTCAGAGCTACGGTCGCCTCTGCCGGCAACGACCACAGACTCGGCGCAAACGAGGCTCCTCCGGCAATTATGTCGGTTTACCTCGGCGACGACCTCGGCGAAATGGTACAGGCTATTATCGACGGCGAAAACTACGTCAGCCACGGCAAGCAGAGAATGGAAACCGGCGTTGAGGTTCTCGCGGACTTCAAAAAGGATACCTCCGACCGCAACCGCACCTCGCCCTTTGCCTTCACCGGCAACAAGTTTGAGTTCCGTGCGCTCGGCTCGGCGCTCAATATCGGCTGTCCCAACTATATGCTCAATACAATGGTTGCCGAAGAGCTGAGTCAGTTCTATGTAGAGCTGAAGGGCGCTGAGGATATCGATTCCGCGGTTCGCTCTCTCGTCAGAAACGTGCTTACCGAGCATCAGCGCATCATCTTCAACGGCGACAACTACGCCGACGAGTGGGTTGAGGAAGCCAAAAGACGCGGTCTTTACAACCTCAAATCGCTGCCCGACGCGTTCGCTCACTTCCTCGACAGAAAAAATATCGACCTCTTTGTCAAGAACAAGATCGTCACCGAGGCAGAGTACCGCGCGCGTTACGAGATAGAGCTTGAAACCTACTGCAAGCAGATCAATATTGAGGCGCTCACCATGATCGATATGGCGAAGAAGAAGATCACTCCTGCCGTAACAGCGTTTGTAAGAGAGCTTACCGACGCCGCGCTCGCAAAGAAAGCGCTTTCGGCGGCGATTCCCACCTCCGTTGAGGAGGATCTGATCATCAGCCTTTCAAACAAGCTCGTTTGCTTCGTTAAAAAGACCTCCGAGCTTGAGGACGCGGTACTCAACGCGGGCGATAACTCCGTAGATCCCCTTGAGAGAGCGCGCTATTTCCGTGAGAATATCTTTGCCAAGATGCAGGAGCTTCGCGCGGTAGGCGATTCCATGGAGACCGAAACCGCAGCCGATTTCTGGCCGTATCCCTCATATACGGAGCTTCTTTTCGGCGTTTAAGGCTTTTTTGTACAACGTGACAAGGCGGAAAATACTTTTGACGGCATTTTTGACTCGATAGACAAATTTAGTCCGAATAGTTGTAAAAATAGAATAAAAACCAATCCGAATTATTGAAATCTTTAGTACAGAGAAGTATATAATCTGGGTTGTTTTCTGAGGATTACATAAATTACTCAAAAGGTGGTAGAAAACAATGAAAAAGTTATCCGCAATCTTCGTTGCACTTCTTCTCGTTGCCGTATCCGCTGTTTCAGCTTTTGCTGCCGGTATCAATGACAATGAGCAGAAGGTTCTTGACGAATTAAAGACCAGTGTTAAGATGCAGGGTACTGAGATGTACTTGCCCGAAGCTTATGTAAATCAGGCTGAGAACTTCTTTAACACTATTGACATGACTGAAGATCAGGCTGATAAGGTTCTCTCCGTTATCAAGAGCGGCAAGACCCAGCTTGAGGCTACAGGCGCAAAGAATATTGCTGATTGCACAACTGCTCAGAAGAAGGAGCTCATGACTACTCTCAAAAACGTAATGGCTCCCGTAAACGGCACTGCTTCCTATGATAAGACCACAGGTGAGATTACCCTTAAGTCTGAGAGCGGCGAGGTTATCTTCAAGGCTGTTCCTACTCTCGTAGAAAAAGGCAGCAGCAAGGGCGAGGACGTTAACGGCAAGACCACAGACGGCGGCGTTGTTAAGACAACAGGCGCTTCTGCTAACACCATGACCTTCGTTATCATCGGTGTAGCTGCAGTTCTCGTTATCGCAGGCGGCGCTTTCTTCGTAATTAAGAAGAGAGGCTAATGTCCGGTCAAAACAGACACAGGCACAATAAAAAAGTTGGTGGGAAGAGTTTTGTGATTCTTCCCATTATCTTTTGTCTCGGAATATTTTTGGTGATATACGCGGCGCTTGTTCCTTCTGTCAGACCCTTTGTCGCTGCGGCAGGCATGGTGTTTTCTGACTCAGAAAAAGACTACTCTACCGAATATAAGAATATTTTTGTGCCTGTAAAAGAAAATGAAACGGTAGAGACGGTAACCGACAGCAGCGGTAAGGAAGAGATTAAATCCGAGGTGGTTGAATATCCGAACTACGGCAACCAGTTCGGCGAAATCAGCATTCCCGACTGCGGAATCGAGTGCCCTCTGTTCATGGGTGACGGAGACATTGCGCTCAGCAACGGCGTTGGTATTTATTACGGAAGCTTTGTTCCGGGTTATGGCGGCACAACAATGATCGCCGGACATAACAACACCTATTTTAACGGCTTAAAATACGCCGCTCCCGGTCAGGAGATCACAATTAGAACAAGCTACGGTAATTACAAGTATACTATAAGGGAAACGGCGGTTAAGGAAGCGCTTGACACCGATGCATACGATCTGTCTGCCGACTATGAGAATCTGGTTCTGTACACCTGCTATCCTTTTGACGAAATCGGTCTTACAAGCAAGAGATTCTTTGTTTACGCCGATCTGACCGAGGGTGTTTCCATTGAGAAAACGGCAGCAGACTGAGAGGTATTATGAGCAAAAAACCATTGAGCAAAAAATTTCGCGATGTTTTGTTTAGCGTTCTTTCGTTTATTCTGGCGCTGTTTCTTTTTCTGAATTCACTCTGCATTTTGATCTCCGTATTTGTGTTCAACAAAAACGTCTGGCTGGATCAGATGAATGCGTCAAACTACTATTCCGACAAAACGGATGAGATCAAAAACAAGCTTGTTAATCTCGGTAACGCGAGCGGCTTGCCGGCAGAGTTTTTTGACAGAGTAGTCGATTCTATTCAGGTTTCGAACGATACCGAAAATTATCTGGACGCGTACTTTAACGGCAGCAACGATCTGATTGATACGACCGCCTTCAAGCAGATGTTTTACACTCAGCTTGATGAGTATGTCAAGGAGAAAAACGCTAAGATCGACGATTCAAATGTCGATTATCTGGTAAAAAACGCAGA
>CACYQK010000211.1:0-2143 GCA_902776495.1 uncultured Ruminococcus sp.
TTCATCAATATGATCTCCGTCCTGCTCGAAAAGGGCTACGCCTACATCGCCGGCGGCAACGTGTATTTTGACACCTCAAGGCTCGACACCTACTATGTTTTCGGCAATATGAACGAGGAAGACCTTGCGGTCGGCGTGCGCGACAGCGTTGAAGAGGACGAAAATAAGCGCAATAAGACCGACTTTGTGCTTTGGTTCACCAAGTCAAAATTTGACGATCAGGAACTCAAATGGGAATCCCCGTGGGGCTTGGGCTACCCCGGTTGGCACATCGAATGCTCCTCGATCAGCTACAAGCACAACGGCGAGTACCTCGACATCCACTGCGGCGGTATCGACAACGCCTTCCCCCACCACACCAACGAGATCGCGCAGAGCGAGGCGTTCATCGGGCACAAGTGGTGCAAATACTGGTTCCATGTGCTCCACCTCAATGACGCGCGCGGCAAGATGAGCAAATCAAAGGGCGATTTCCTGACCGTTTCTCTGCTCGAAAGCAAGGGCTACGACCCGCTTGTTTACAGGATGTTCTGCCTGCAGAGCCACTACCGCAAGCCGCTCACCTTTACATACGACAGCCTCGACAACACCGCAAAGGCTTACGAAAAGCTGGTCGCGAGGATCTCAAACATCTCCCCCGACGGCGAGGTCGATCAAGCCAAGGCGGACGAGCTTATCGGCAAATTCAAGGAAGCGCTCGACAACGACCTAAACACCGCGCTCGGGCTGACCGCGGTTTATGATGTCCTCAAGGCCGACGCGAACGGCGCGACAAAGCTCTATGTCATCGGCGAGCTGGACAAGGTGCTCTCGCTCGATCTTATAAAAGAAAAGACAGAGGAAGAGCCCAAGGCAAGCGATGATTTGACCGCGGAGATCGAAGCGCTCATTCAGCAGCGCACAGAGGCTCGCGCCAACAAGGACTGGGCAACAGCCGACGCCATCCGCGACAAGCTAAAGGATATGAACGTGACCGTGATCGACTCAAAAGACGGGATCACTTGGAAGATTAACTAAACTAAAAATATAGGGGCGTGCAATGCACGCCCGCTTTTTTCTAATAAAGAATTTTCTTGCTTTTTGTAAAATTGTATGATATACTGACTATGTAAAGAAACGGTGGCGGGCGCCGGTGGGCGCTTTCTCCGCCTTTTTTTACGTCTTATTTACATTTAAAGTTTGGCAAAACGGCGGGTCAAAACCGGCGCAAATTGCCCTGCCGTGGCAACGGACGACACTCTCGTAAAGGGGGTGTATGGCTATGGAGTACATAGTAACAATTCTTATTATCGTATTTTTAATCATAGTTCTAATAAAGAAATAACCGCCCTGTAGTACCAGTACAAGGCGGTTATTAATAAAATAATCTAAATGTATTGCGAAACAGCTCATACCGTTTCTTTACACTCTCATTATAAAGCATTTCCCGCAATAAGTCAATAGTAATAAAATCATTTCCTCTGCCATAAACTGTTATGGAAGGGGATTTTTATGAAGTATTTTATTTTGACAAAGAGGAGTTTATTTTCACTCGCGTTTTGCCTTTTGATCGGCGTAATGGCGGCAACGGTCGCGGTCGGCTCGGCGGTAAAGGCTGTCCAAACGGCGGCGGAGCCAAAGCAGGTCCCCGTCTACCGCGTTGAACAGGGCAAAAAGCAGGTCGCGATCTCCTTTGACGCAGCTTGGGGCGATGAGCAGACAGAGGAACTGCTTAATATTCTCGAAAAAAATAATGCCAAGGCAACATTCTTCCTCGTCGGCGACTGGGTCGACAAATATCCCGACGATGTAAAGGAGATACACAAGCGCGGTCACGACATCGGCAACCACAGCGATACTCATCCGCATATGACTCAGCTCGATCTGTCCGGTCAGACAAAAGAAGTTCAGGCGTGCAACGACAAGATCAAAGCGATAACCGGAGCGGCTCCCACGCTGTTCCGTCCGCCCTACGGCGACTACGACAACAACCTTGTCAACTGCGTAAAAAGCCTCGGAATGTACTGCGTTCAGTGGGATGTTGACAGTCTGGACTGGAAGGATCCCTCCCCCGAGCAGATGACGAAAACCGTGCTCGACAAGGTGCAGGACGGCTCGATAGTACTTATGCACAACGGCGCAAAAAATACCCCTGCCGCGCTGC
>CACYQK010000212.1:0-3465 GCA_902776495.1 uncultured Ruminococcus sp.
CTCAGATGCCGCAACGGCAACCTCGAGATCTCTGTGATGATCCCCGCAACAGCAGAAACTACATTATAATTTATAAAAATCAACGTTATTACCGTCGTCAGCAAAACTTTTGTATAAAGCTGTGGTTTTAATAGGCGGATTTGGATGAAACGTCACGTTTCTTTTTCATAAATAATCTCCGCAAGCGGTCTGCTCGATGTAGCAGACCGTTTGTCATTTTAGAAGGGATGTTTTGAAAACTTTAATTCTATCATTAGTTTTTAATTCGGGAATACGAGTTTGCCATTCTAACCGATTTGTCCGTCCCGAATTGGATGCAACGTCACGTTGCTAATCTCCGCAAGCGGTCTGTCAGAAATGGCAGGCCGTTTGTCGTTGTGGATTATTTCAGCTTCTTTGCGCGAAACCTTTGATATTTCTTTCCGAGAATTGGATAAGATTAAACAGCGACGACGCGCCCTTGTCAAAGTAGCTCGAGATAATATCCGGAGAAAGCGCTAAGGATATATCGTTTTTCTCAAACAATGTATTGATGACCTCAAGGTCGATTATCATCGAGGCGGAGGTCAGATTCTGATACCTGTTTTTGTCGATAGAAAACATCGTCTGAGTGTTTGTCTCATCGGCGCAGTAGATCGTCCTGAAAACCTGATACTCAGCGCACATTAGGTAGTTGCTCACAGCGTTTGTGAGCTTTTTTTCGCCGAGCTGGGCGAGCAGATCAAAAATGACCGTAGTGGTGTTCAAAATAAGCTTGCGGTTGACCTGATTTATCATACTTCCTTTGAGGTGTCTTATCTCATCGCTCTCGGGAATATCATCTGCGCTCACCGAAGCGGGCTTGCGCTGTACCGTCCTGCCGAGCAGATAATCGGTCGATACCTCAAAATAATCCGCCGCACGTACAAGAAAATCAAGTCCGCACTCGCGGATCCCCTTCTCATAATGCGAGAGCAAAGCCTGAGAGATACCTAAATCCTGAGCGACCTGCTTCTGGCTTAGCCCGCGTTCCTTGCGTAAAAATGTAATAATTCTCGGAAAATCACTATTCATACTTGACACCTCGATTTTATTCATAGTATAATATAAGTTAGTGCATAACGATAAACAGTACTATTATCTTTTGCTCTACTAAAAGTATAGATTAATCTCTACTATTTGTAAAGAGGTTTTTATGAAAAGTTATGTTATCCATTTTATCCGCCACGGCGCGATAGACGAGACCTTATCGGGCAAGTACATCGGCACTACCGATGTCGAGCTCTCTGACAAGGGCAAGGCGGCGTTGAGAAAGCTCGATTTTGAATGTGACTACCCGTATGCCAAGGTCGTATTCACAAGTCCGCTAAAGCGCTGTACCCAAACCTGCAAGATCTTATATCCCGAGCTTGATCCGCTTGTAATCGCTAATCTGAGCGAGTGCAACTTCGGCGAGTGGGAGGGCAAGACCGCGGACGAGCTTAAAGATGACCCCGATTTTCAAAAGTGGCTCGCGGGCGATAACTCCGTAAAGCCGCCCCGGGGAGAGAGCAACGCCGATTTTGTCCGCAGGAAGCCCTTTGAGTGGGCTATGGAAAACGGCTGCGGTTATTCAATCAGGATAACCCCGATGCTCTGGCAAAGGGACAAGGTGACAGAAGTTTATCAACAAATCCCCGTCGCGGCGGCGACACCGCAAAACGAGTAGCAAGCGCGGCGTTGGTTGATAACTCGAATTCCCGACAGTAAAAAACTGCTGAAGTTTAGAATAACACTTTAACGAAGATTTTTAATATCATAAAAGGAGTAATCAAAATGGCAAATTACAAAATCACGCTCTTAAAGGGCGACGGAATCGGTCCTGAAATCGTAGATCAGGCGGTAAAGGTGCTTGACAAGGCGGCTGAAAAATTCAACTTCACGGTAGAGTACGACGAGGCTCTGCTCGGCGGCTGCGCTATCGACGCAACCGGCGTTCCGCTTCCCGAGGAGACAATCGCAAAGTGTAAGGCGAGCGACAGCGTAATGCTCGGCGCGGTAGGCGGTCCCAAGTGGGATGATCAGCCCGGCAACAACCGTCCCGAGGCGGGACTTTTGGGCATCCGCGGAGCGCTTGGACTTTTCGCGAACCTCCGTCCGTCCGTTATCTTCGGACCGCTCAAAAGCGCGTCACCCATCAAGGACGACATCATCGGCGACAATATGGATATTATGATCGTCCGCGAGCTCACAGGCGGTATCTACTTTGGCGAGCGCGGCAGGGGAGACGACTATGCCTGGGATACCGAGAAATACTCCGTCGCGGAGGTAGAGCGCATCGCGCGCGTAGCCTTTGACCTCGCTATGAAGAGGAACAAAAAGCTCACAAGCGTTGACAAGGCAAACGTACTCGAGTCCTCGCGCCTCTGGAGAGAGACAGTTATAAATGTCAGCAAGGACTATCCCGAGGTAGAGCTCAACCATATGTATGTTGACAACTGCGCTATGCAGCTCGTGCGCAACCCCAAACAGTTTGACGTTATCGTTACCTCGAACATCTTCGGCGACATCCTCTCGGACGAGGCTTCAATGATCGCGGGCTCTATCGGAATGCTCGCGTCCGCAAGTCTTTCGGGCGGAAAGCTCGGACTATACGAGCCCATCCACGGCTCGGCTCCCGATATTGCGGGTCAGGGGATCGCAAATCCGCTTGCGACTATCCTGTCGGTAGCTATGATGCTCAGATATTCGCTCAACCAAAGCGAAGCCGCCGACGCTATCGAAGCCGCGGTTTCAAAGGTACTGTTAAACAACCGTACACCCGATATTTATGAGGAAGGTATGAACAAGGTCAGCACAGATGAGATGGGCGACCTTGTCTGCGCGGAGCTTTGATATGCAGCTTTATGATATGCACACGCACATCCTGCCCGCCTTTGACGACGGCGCAAAGACGGTGGAGGACAGCATCAGCTTGATTGAAAACTTAAAAAATCAGGGCGTTAACAACATCTGTTTGACCCCCCATTTTTACACTAACGAGCGCAGCCTTGACCGCTTTTTGGAGAAGAGGGAAAGAGCGTTTAACAAGCTCAAGCCCTATATCCCCGACGATGTGAACGTTGTCCTCGGCACAGAGATATATGTTACGAGCTATCTTTTCAACAACGACGATCTGTCGCAGATAACCTACGGAAAGTCGAACTATATCCTCACCGAGTTCCCGTATGAGATGGAGTTCAACGAAAAGGATATGCAGTGGATATATATCCTGATGCAAAACCACGGTCTAATTCCTGTTTTGCCTCACGTTGAGCGCTATGAGTATCTTATGAATCACATCGACCGGATCCGTGATCTAAAGGAATTGGGTATGGTCATTCAGACTAATATTTCAAGATACACAAGCAAAGCGTCGTTTTTCAATAAGCGCAAGCTGATGAAGATGATAGACGGCGGTCTTATTGATATCTTAGGCTCAGACACTCATTCGTTTACCCACAACAC
>CACYQK010000213.1:0-2131 GCA_902776495.1 uncultured Ruminococcus sp.
ATTGTCAAGGGTTTATTTTGCGCGGCAGGCAGCAATAATGTAAAAAGTACAAGCCGATACGTTTCAAAGTGATTGCAGGCTATGCAAAATAATATCAAACGTGATAGAAGCGGCAAAAAAGCACAAGACGCAGCACAGAATGCAAAGCCTGCATTTAGTGAAATATATTGCCTTTTTAGGTAGGTTTCTTGCACTATAGAGTTAATTGTCGGGTACAACAATCACAAAAGAACACTAAATTACAACCACCCGATTGTGAGTTCATACAAAAATGTAAAAATCTCACAGTTTTTAATTTTTTCATAAGAAAATATGGTTCAAATATGCTATAATTATTTACAAGATATTAGTATGGGAGAAAATAGCTACGGAACAAATAATCAATATCGACAGAATGGAAAACGCCGTTGCGCTCTTCGGCAGCTTTGACAGCAACATCAAGCTCATCGAGCGGGAATTCGGCGTGAAGATCACCTGCCGCGGAAGCGAGCTGAAAATCGAGGGCGACGCGGAAAACACGTCAAAGGCGACGACCGTTATCGAAAGTCTGCTCCAGTTTCTAAGCCGCGGAGAAGCGCTCAGCGACCAGAACGTGCGCTACTGCATTTCACTTGTCAATTCGGGCAGCGAGGACAAAATCGAGCAGCTTGCGGGCGACTGCATCTGCATAACCTCGAAGGGCAAGCCGATCAAGCCGAAAACCATCGGTCAAAAGCGCTACTGCAATCTTATCGCCAAAAATACCATAACCATCGGCGTCGGTCCTGCGGGTACCGGCAAAACCTATCTTGCGGTCGCGATGGCTGTCACGGCGTTCCGCAGCAAGCAGGTAAACCGCATAATCCTCACTCGTCCCGCTGTTGAGGCGGGCGAAAAGCTCGGCTTCCTTCCGGGAGATCTGCAGAGCAAGGTCGACCCTTATCTGCGTCCGCTGTATGACGCGCTGTTTGATATGCTCGGCGCCGAGACCTACCAAAAATATGTCGAGCGCGGCAACATCGAGGTTGCGCCTCTCGCATATATGCGCGGAAGGACTCTGGACGACAGCTTCATCATTCTTGATGAGGCGCAGAATACCACCCGCGAACAGATGAAGATGTTTCTGACGCGTCTGGGCTTTAACTCAAAAATGGTCATCACGGGCGATATAACCCAAATCGATCTTCCGAGCGGAGCAAGGAGCGGATTAAAGGACTGTATGAAAATTCTCCGCAACATTGAGGGAATAGGACAGTGTACCTTCGATGAAAAGGACGTCGTGCGCCACCGTCTGGTTCAGGACATCATCAAGGCATACGCAAAATTTGACAGCAACCAAAAGAGATAAAGAGATTATTATTGCATAAAATAAAAAGAAAAGGTGTGTGTTGAAAATGGCTGACAAAATCCGAGTAGTAATTACCAACAATCAAAAAACCGTCAAGGTTCCCACCGGAATCCGTATGCTTGTGCGCCGCTGCTGCAACGCGGTTCTGCAGCTCGAAGGCTTTCAGGGACCCGCCGAAATCAGCGTGACCTTCACCGATAACGCGGGCATCCGCGAGCTCAACAAGCAGTACCGCGACAAGGATATCGAAACCGACGTTTTGTCTTTCCCGATGGGCGAAAACGGCGTTTATGACGTAGATATGGAAACAGGAGCCAAGATCCTCGGAGACGTTGTGATCTCCGTTGAAAAGGCGCGCGATCAGGCTGAGCTCTACGGCCACAGCTTCCAGCGTGAAATCGGCTATCTCACCGCTCACAGCGTGCTCCACCTTCTCGGATACGACCACATAGAAAAGCTCGAAAAGGTGAGAATGAGAGAAAAAGAGGAGCTCGTAATGGAGCAGCTCGGACTGCCAGCGTCCTCCAGCTATATTGTGGATAAGGTTTAAATGAAAAAACAGCTCAAAAGCTTCGGCTTTGCCGCCCGCGGTATTTTAGGCGCGTTCCGCACCGAGGCGCATCTGCGCTTTCACGTCGCCGCGGCAGTGTTTGTGCTGGTTTTCGCGGCGATCTGCGGCTTTTCCGCGGAGAGGTTCGCGATACTTTCGGTGCTCATCGGAACTGTGCTGGCGCTTGAGCTCGTCAACACCTCCATCGAGCACGCCTGCAACGCCGTAACAAGGGAGTACAGCGCCCGGATCAA
>CACYQK010000214.1:0-2126 GCA_902776495.1 uncultured Ruminococcus sp.
GCCGAGCGCGATATAGGCGCGGTTCATCAGCTCGCTCTCACTTTTCATCACGGCTCTGAGGCGGTTAAGCTTCGCGTTGGTGCGGTTTTTTTCCAAAAGCGCCTGAGCGACCGCCGAGATCGTTCCGACCGCCGTGTTGAATCCGTACCTCAATGTATCAACAAATGTCATAATCATTCCTCCGTAATCATATACCCGGATCTTGTTTTTCGGTCCATTATTATTATGACAGATTTTTACCGCAAAATCAACATTTTTTGAAAATTTACTTGTGAAAAATCCAAACTGTTGGTATAATAAGCCCATAAGAGACTCAATAATCCAAAGGAGTGCATCCTCTATGTCAGAAAACAAGGTCAACAAAGCGGTCGTCTGCCCCATGTGCGGAGAGCTCGGCAAGGCTGAGATCTACACCAGCGTCAACGTGTCCAAAAATAAAAGCTTCCGTGCTCGGGTGCTCAACGGAGAATTGTTCTCTTGGACCTGCCCGTCATGCGAATACAGCGCGCGCCTCACCTACCCTATTTTGTACAATGATATGAAGAACCGCTTCATGGTATATCTTATCCCGAGGATCGACCGTTTTCAGCTCTGCGACAAGGAGCTTGAGGAAAAGTACAGCAACCTTCGCAACATCAGCAAGCGCGTCGTCTCGGATTTCAACTCTTTCAAGGAGAAGATCTTTATCTTTGAGTCAAAGCTCGATGATATGGCGGTGGAGCTGACCAAGGTCGCGATCAGCCAAACCGTTTCGAAAAAGCTGGGCGGCGTTGAGATCCACGAGGGTTATCTTTCGATGTATGACCGCGAGAGCAACACAATGGGCTTCACCTACTTCACTGGCGACGAGCGCACGCCATATGTCCAGACCGCGAGGCTTGAGATCTACGGAAAATCAAAGGAGATCACCGAGCGATTCGCCATCAAGGACAGGCGGCTCAAGGGCTTTATCAAGATCGACCGGGAGTGGGCGGAGAATATCCTCTACCGCTACAAACGCTCCAAGCAGATCGAAAAGCTCAACAAGCTTAAAGAATAACTCGGCGCGACTCAACTTCAAATACAGTCAAAAAAGCCGGCTCAGACGAGCCGGCTTTATACTTTATTGATTATTTTTTCTTCTCGATCAAGGTCTTGGTCTTAACGATAGCAACGATGCTGAACGCCAAGAGGACAAGCGCGGCTACCCACAGAACCCAGTACTGACCGAGTCTGCTCCAAATGTAGTCCTTGCCGTCAACGGTATACTGATGAATGAAATAATCGGTATCGTTCTGATCGATAGTTCCGCGAGTCTGGAGACCTGCAGAGTACAGCTTGTTCCAGAAATCATAAGCCTCATTGCCGTTGTAGAAATGAGTGGGGCTGCGGAACAGCGAGAAAATAACGGTAATAAACAGTACAGCCATCGGAGCTGCAGCGAGCTTGGCTCTGTTCATCCAAAGGAACGCGATTCCGCAGATAACTGCGAGAATGCTGAAGGTCATAAAGAAGCCGAGAGCAGCGCCCGAAGGATAGTCAATGTTCAGCATGCCGAAAATAGTATAAGTATCGGCGCTGTAGCTGCCGGTCGCCTCGCCTTTGAAATTGAAAACCTTTGCGTACTGATCAAGGGGAATCATTTCGAAAACGGGAATTGCGACCATCAGGATGAAAACCAACGGGAAAAGCAATGTTCCGATAACCTTGATATACATTGGAGTGCTGTATCTGTTTGTAAGCATTTTAATATCCATAACACACCTCATAATTATACATTTGAATTGCCGCAAAAGCGTAATCCCTCTATTGATGATAATACCATAAACACCTTGCAATGTCAAGATATTTTTGGGTAACATTTATCAATTTTACGCGAATAATACCATAAATTTGTTGTTTTGGGATATCCGTGCGGTGGCGCCTTTGTGTTTGGTTTTAACGGTTACGCCGCGGAGCGCAACACGACCGAGGAATACGCCGGTAAGGTCAGCTTGCCGTCGCTAAGCACGATTTTATCACCGTCATCGGATGTCGGCATGGAAATCGCTATTTCCGCGTTTTTGAGCATTTCATCGGTGATCTCCAGTGTTTTAGCTTCTTTTTCACTGAAATTGTGGATGACAAGCAGCTTTTCGCCGTCCTTC
>CACYQK010000215.1:0-2119 GCA_902776495.1 uncultured Ruminococcus sp.
AATTTGTAGTTTGAGAGAAAAATACATTCCTCCTGCTTAAAGCCCTTTACACTGTCCAGGTCCTTCACGGCTTCCTTTACGCTGATCTTGCCGCCCGAGCGCTCAAAAATCACATAGTCGCCGACGCCCGCCTTTTCGAAATAGCTGTCGAGCGAGCTTGTGACCGCCACAAGGTTGTTCGCGCTTGAGGCTATGAACGTCACCGCGAGGATCACGAATATCAGAACAATAATGTTCATCGTCTTTTTGCGCCTTAAATCGCGCTTCAGGATGTCAAAAAACATAAACTACTCCTTGGGTATCGTGCCGCCGAAAACGGAGGCAAGCATCTTTTCCTGTCTGTTGTGGCTTCAGTATAGCGGACCAATTATTAAATAATCCTTAAGTTTTTTTATTTTTTAAAAAATAAAAGCAGAACCCGGCTTCATTCGGGCTCTGCCGCTTAATTCTCTTTTCTTCTGCATCTGCCGAGCGCTATTTCGGTGGTGCCCTCAAACAGCTCGCAAAGGCGCTGGACCTGAATGCTCAGGTCGTACTTCATTCCGCTGCCGAGCCACTCGATCACAAAACCGACCAAAAGGCTCTTATAGTACATAACGATCACCTGCTTGTCGTCTTCGCAGAGATCCGAGTCCTTTACAAAGGCGTTGAAGTACTCTGTAACGGTGCGGTGTGCGATGCGGCTGAGATAGCGCTCGAATACGTTTTTGTTTGCGGAATTATAAATGTGCAGCATTGCGGTTTTGTTCTGCAGCGCAAAATCCATCGCCGCAAGAATACTGGAGTAGATGTCGGTATTTTCGCCGCTGACCTGAACCAGCGCGTCCGCCTGCTCGTTGAGAATCTCCTCAACAAGCGAGGGAATGTCGTCAAAGTGATAATAAAACGAGTTGCGGTTTATTCCGCAGTCCTCAACGATCTCTTTGACTGTGATTTTGTTGATCTGCTTTTGATTGAGCAGCTTCATAAACGATTTTTTGATCGCGTCCTTGGTAAGACTTGTCATTCGGTTGCTCCTTGAGGTATTTATCTTCACAGAGGAGATCATCGCCTTGCCCTCTGTCACTATCGGCTTATATTATATCAAAAACGCAGCAAAATGTCTACGCTTTTTTTATTTTTTTATGCTGCCGCAGCGTTTTTCCGCTCATAATAAAAAGGCACTGACCTGAGTCAATGCCTTTATGAATCCG
Organism: uncultured Ruminococcus sp.; assembly: GCA_902776495.1. Classification (GTDB taxonomy): domain Bacteria; phylum Bacillota; class Clostridia; order Oscillospirales; family Acutalibacteraceae; genus Ruminococcoides. Next base: position 1,194 of record CACYQK010000215.1, read on the forward strand.
GTGTTTCTTTAATTATGAGTTTGCCTCGATGTAAGCAACGAGAGAACCTACAGTCTTAAGGTTTTCGATTTCCTCGTCGGGAACCTCAACCTCAAACTCGTCCTCGATGGACATAAGAAGGTCAACAACGTCCAGAGAATCCGCGCCAAGGTCTTCCTGAAGGTCGGTCTCCTCAGTAATCTTATCCTCTTCTACGTCAAACTGCTCAGCAAGGATTGCCTTAACTTTTTCCAATACCATTATAATTCCTCCTGTAAAATAATCTGTACCCGCCCTGTAGACAAAAGTACATATTTTGTGCTACAATGATTAGAGAATCTAACCACCGCTAAACAAACCGTCTGTTTGTTACACTTCAATATTATTGATAAATCACTGCTTTGTCAATATGTATTTTGAAATTTCTCGGAAAATTCCAGATTTTGCATAAATAATTCCTGTTCTTATGAATTTTGAATAGGTAATACTGATATGAATTCGGAGGAAAAAAATATGAGCAAAAAGCACTACGCGGTCATAGGACACCCTATAGGTCATACTATGTCCCCATTTATCCATAAAAAACTCTTTGATCTGGCAGGTATAGACGCCGATTATACAAAGCTCGACATCGCTCCCGAAAGGCTCGGTGATGAATTTGAGAGCACCCTGCGCGGGCTCGACGGCTACAATGTGACCATCCCTCACAAGCAGGCGATCATCCCGTTTCTTGACTCGCTCGACGACAAGGCTAAGATGTACGGCAGCGTAAACACTGTTTCCAATATTGACGGCAGGGCAAAGGGCTATACCACCGATCCCGACGGCTTTATCAAGGCTATTGAGGCGGCGGGGATCGACCTCGACGGAAGAATTATGATCCTCGGCTGCGGCGGCGTCGCGCGCACCATAGCCTATGAGATCGCCCTGCGCGGCAAACCGTTTGA
>CACYQK010000216.1:0-2107 GCA_902776495.1 uncultured Ruminococcus sp.
GATACAACCGTTTTTTAGTTTAGTAACTACGCTGTTGCGTGATTACTTCATGCTGTTTTCGTAAGACTCGATCATCTTTTTAACCATCTGTCCGCCGACAGAACCTGCCTGACGAGATGTGAGGTCGCCGTTGTAGCCCTGCTTGAGGTTAACGCCTACTTCGTTTGCGCACTCCATCTTAAAACGGTTCATGGCTTCCTTTGCCTCAGGTACGTTAATCTGATTGCTGTTATTTCTTGACATAACTGTTTTTCTCCTTGTTATCTATATTAAGCGGCGGTTTGCCCTCGCATTTTATCGCCGCAATAGTATTGTTAGGAGTAAATTCATTTTTATTGCTTGAAAATTTTGTTATTTTATATTTTCAGTAAATAAGGCTGTGACTCAAATGAATCACAGCCTCATATTATTTTTTAGCTACCGATTATCAGACGTCGGTCAGTTTAAGGTTCTTTACCTTTCTCGTGCCGAACGCATTGATTGCGATGGAGAACGCCGCTGTAATCGCAGCGCTTATCAGCCATCCTAAGAAGAACGGTGTTCTGACAAACTGGGCGTGCGGCATTTCGATAAACCTGATTACGATATAGCCCATCAAGGCGCCTACGCCGATACCGAGCAGAATTCCGATTATCGAGGTGATTATTGTTTCGGTGTTAAGGTACCTCTTGACCTCTTTGACGGTGAAGCCGTTGATACGCATAATCGTCAGCTCGCGCGTCTTTTGGTTTACGTACATCTTCGTGATATTTAGAAGAATGAAGTATGCCATCAAACCTGCTATTACAAGCAGAAGGATTGCCACCTTGTTGAATACGTTTGTAACAAGCTCAAGCTTTCCTTTGTCCTCGGTTGCAGGAGAAAGGCTCTCGAAGCCCTTTACCTTATCGAGCTTTTCAACCAGCTTTTCCTTATCGGCTCCGTTTAGGAACAGGAAATATGTGTTCATCTCGGGCTTTTCGCCAAAGTACTTTTCATAGGACGCTTCGTTCATAATCATATTGCGGCCCATATAGTTGTTGAACACGCCTGCGACTTTTACATTATTCGGCGCCATGGTGCTGTCGTAGATAATGATTTCGTCGCCCTGGTTCTTGCCCGAGGTCTCGGTGGTTCTGCACTGGATGAACACGCCGTCCGAATCTGTAGGAAGCTTACTGTCCTCTTTCCAAGTCTTAAAGTTATAAAACTCAGAGAGTGCTTCCATATCGCCGCAAATCAGGTCGGTGTACTCTACGTCGCTGCCTGCCTTGAACGCGCGCAATCCGCTCTGTGCCTTCACCCAGGTCGCGCCTGAGTCGTTAAGGATTGTTTCAATCTCTTTCTCGGCATTTTCGGATGTGCCGGAGTTAAAGGTCAGCCTTTCATCATATTTTACGATTTCGCCGTACTGCTTGTCACCGACGCTGCTTACACTGCCGCGCAGGGTAAAGCCGATTACCAGAAGCGCACAGCATCCGGCTACGCTGACGGTCGTAACGATAACACGGGCAAGGTCGGAGCGCATATTGCGGAAAATAAGCCTTGAATACAGGCTGCCGCCGCTCTTGGATTTTTTAGATTCTTTCCACGCCTTCGGCTGTTTTTCCCTCATCAAATCCATCGCGGTTGAACGCATCAAACCAAGGCAGGAGATTGTTACCGCAACTATGGCAAGCACAATCGCCAAACCTACGGCGAGTACGGAAGTGCCAACCAGAATTCCTGCCGGTATTGCCCCGATTACATACATATTACTGTAAGAATTGAGCACCACACCCTGGATAACAAAGTAACCTGCGAGGATACCGATTAACGCGCCGGCGATGGTCGCGCTGATTCCAAAGACAAGATATTTTCCCAAAATTTCGCTGTTAAAGAAGCCGAGCGCCTTTGTCGTGCCGACCAGCCTTCTCTGCTCGTCCACAATTCGCTTGATTGTCGTGTAAATAACGAGAGCCGCGATGACAACAAAGAACAGCGAGAAGGTGACGCTCAGGTTGGATATGCTCTTTGCCGAAAGCGAAAGGTGCATATATCCGCCGTTAGAGCCAACATCAAAAACAAACCAGCTGCAGTCCTTGATATCAGCGAGAGCCTTTTTGGCGTCGTCAAGCTTTTGAACATT
>CACYQK010000217.1:0-2068 GCA_902776495.1 uncultured Ruminococcus sp.
CCCGTAAAGCCGAGCTTTTCTTCGGGGGCCGCCTTAACGCTAACAAGAGATAAATCAATTTTGCAGGCGTCGGCGATGTTTTTGCGCATTTGGTCAATATGCGGAGCAAGCTTTGGCTTTTGCGCGATAACGATCGAGTCGATATTCACGATTTTGTAGTTGTTCGCCTTGAGCACGACGCAGACTTCCTTTAACAGCATAAGGCTGTCAGCTCCCTTGAACCGCTCGTCTGTGTCGGGGAACAGCTTGCCGATATCCCCGAGAGCCGCCGCGCCGAGTAAGGCGTCCATAATCGCGTGGAGAAGCACATCCGCATCGGAGTGACCGAGCAGACCGTATTCATATGGTATCTTTACGCCGCCGAGGATCAAATCGCGGTTCTCGGCAAAGCGGTGAACGTCGTATCCGTTGCCTATCCTCATTTGCCCTCTCCCCTTGATTTCAAAATGCTCTCGGCGATGATGATGTCTATCGGAGTCGTGAGCTTTATATTTTCCTTGCTGCCGTCGACGACCTTGACCTCGCCGCCCATTTTTTCGATCAGCGAACAGTCGTCGGTGAAGCCGTCAAGATTTTCTTCTGCGTTTTCAAGCGCGAAGGAATAAAGCTCGCTTTCAAACACCTGCGGGGTTTGAACGGCTCTGAGCTGAGCGCGCAGAGGTGTTGTCTCGATCATATCATCGCCGTCTACAATTTTGATCGTATCGGTCACGGAGGTTCCGAGCGTTGTCGCGCCGGTCTCAAAAGCCGCCTCGCAAACGCGCTCGATCTCTTCAACGGTGATGAGCGGACGCGCGCCGTCGTGGATAGCATAATACTCAGCCTCAGTGCTTGCCGCCGCGATTCCGTTCTTGACGCTATGAGCCCTGCTGTCGCCGCCGTTTACGACAGCTTTTACCTTTGAAAAGTTGTTATTGTCCGCGATCTCTCTGATTCGCTGAGCGTCCTGTTCGCGGCTGACTACAACTATCTCTTTGATCAATCCGCATTTTTGAAACGCGCTCAGCGTGTATTCAATAACAGGGCGATCCAAAAGCGGGATAAACTGCTTGCTGTCTACAGTCCCCATCCTTGTAGAGCCGCCCGCGGCTACGATGATAGCGGAAATAAAAGCTGACATAAAAACACCTCCGTAAAACAATTGATAATTGATAATGATAAATGGATAATTATGATGATTCCCCTATCAGGACAACATCATCAACTAAAGGCATTTTCGTAGGGGCGGACCTATGTGTCCGCCCGCCAAACCGATCTTTCCTATCAAAACGACTTGTCAATCGGAAAACTATGATTTCCTATCAGCGGGAGCACACACAGGTGCTCCCCTGCAATATCAAGTAAATGTTTGCGTTGATTTTTAAGTTTATGACATTGCCTATCAGGGGAAGTAAAAGAGTTGTCGTTGTACCAAGAACGCTTCGCTCCGATTTATATTTGTTCTAAAGCCTGTTTCAAATCTGCGATGAGGTCATCGGCGTTTTCAAGACCGACCGAAAGCCTGATAAGATCGGGCGCGATACCCGCGTCAAGGAGCTGTTCGTCCGTAAGCTGACGGTGAGTGTGGCTCGCGGGATGGAGCAGACAGGTGCGCGCGTCGGCAACGTGGGTCGCGATGATAGCGAGCTTGAGGCTGTCCATAAACTTGATAGCCTTTTCTCTGCCGCCCTTTACGGCAAAGGCGATAACGCCGCAGGAGCCGTTGGGCAGGTACTTTTGACTGAGCTCGTAGTACTTGTCACCCTCTAGGTTCGGGTAATGGATCCAAGCGACCTTGTCCTGAGCTTTGAGGAATTTTGCGATCGCGAGAGCGTTGGAGCAATGTCTGTCCATTCTGACATGCAGGCTCTCGAGTCCGTTGTTGAGGTAAAAAGCGTTCTGCGGCGACTGGATAGAGCCGAGGTCGCGCATAAGCTGTGACGTTGCCTTGGTGATGTAGCCGAGCTTGCCGAACTTTTCGGCGTAGACCAGACCGTGATAGCTCTCGTCGGGAGTGGTCATTCCGGGATACTTGTCCGCGTGAGCCATCCAGTCAAAATTGCCGCTGTCGACGATAGCGCCGCCAACG
>CACYQK010000218.1:0-2056 GCA_902776495.1 uncultured Ruminococcus sp.
GGGCATGACTACTGCGTGTTCGCCGACATCTACTACGCCAACATCCTGGGCTCGCTGCCGCCCGCCGAGACCCTGCCGCAGGAGCACAGAACGAACGCCAGACAAATCGATATGATGCACAATATAACTTTTTTCATCGATCAGAGCCTCACTTTCTTTTGATAGATCACATAAAACACGACCGCAAGGGCGACGGCTGACGCGGCGGCGATTATCCAAACGATGAACGTCGGAATGAATATATTGAGTATCCTGAGAAGAAATGTCAAGGGAAACACGGACAATATGATCGACAAAAGCCAAAGCTTCTTTTTGGTTTTCCGGATGATCTCCTCACGGCTGTATATAACATTCAGGCGCGTTAAACCGATCGAAAAAATCAATCCGCTCAGAATCACCGAGAAGAGCGACGTTGCAACAAAAATGATCTCCCAATGCGTATAGAACAGGATCTCGAACGCCCAAATACAATATATCTCGGTGATCCCTCCCAGCAGAGCGGAAAAAGCTCCGATGAAGAGAGAGATAACATACGTTATTAAAAACACATTGTCGATGTTGGCTTTGTTCTCGAGCTCGGTAACCACAACGGCGTTTTCGCTCTTTTCTCCCTTCAGCAATTCGTCCACGCTCACGCCGAGCGCTTCGGCAAGCTCCGGCAGGATCGTGATATCGGGAAAGCCGTCGCCGTGCTCCCATTTTGAAACGGTTCGGTTGCTGATAATCAGCTTATCGGCAAGCGCGGTCTGCGTCAGGCACTTTTGTTTTCTGAGGAAGGCGATAAATCTCCCTGTTTTCTGCGCGTCCATGATTTACCACTCCCCATGACAGAAAATCCGCTCAACGGCAAAGGTCATCGCTGTTGTCAGAATATTGGCGGCTATGATTACGATAAACAGAATATTTTTGCTCGGAACTCTTTTTCTGAAAAACAAGTATACGATGGGCGTTTCAGCGAGAAGCGTTATCAGGAGAAACACAACGGTCACGGTAAACAGCGGCGTATGCTCCGCCGTATAATTGATCGCATAAAAGATACCTTCGTCGGGTGTATACAAGGAGTATATGTTGTTCGGGTCGATACCGATCCATATATAAGGAACCGCAAAGGAAACAAGGTTTGCAAGCGATATAACCGGGATCACTCTTTTTAAATTTTTGACTTTGGCTATGTAATTGACAGCAACGGTCTCAACGGCTAAGGTCACGATGACAACCGCCGGGAGCAGGTCTAACGGCCGCGCCGCGGAAACCCAGTGCCAAGACGAATTTGCGTAGGCAGTCATCGGAAACATCAAAACAAGCAGCGATGAAACAGCGACCGAAACGATGATTTGATACTTTTTCAATGCTCTCACCTCGGGTCAATCATCGCATAAAACCGCATGGAATTCAAGGAAATACCGATAGATAAAGTCTGCGCTGCGTGGAAATCGGCAAAAATGTATCCTGTTTATTTGATTATAGCACAAGCAGCCCGCGCTTTCAATATCGGCTGCATTTTTACCCTGACGACCTCGGTTGAATGCAGAATTTTTTTGAGAAAATATTGAAAAATCCACGGGAATAATGATATAATAAGCTCGCTTTACCAAGGAGGCTCTTTCCTCAGCATTTGGTAATGTAATAATCATTCAGGCAAAGTACGGTACATCAAGTACAGCGCCGGAAAGAAAAAAATAGATATTATATCAATCATCGTTTTTCTTGTCAGCATCGTTCCCCCGATCCTGATCTTCATTTTGATGATTGTTTATTTTTTTGTTGAAATTACCGACGCCGTGTATTATAATATTATTGCAAAGCGTTATAAACAATCTATAATCGAGAGGAGCTTTTGGCATGATCGGAATTATCTGTGCATTAAAAATCGAGGTTGACGGGCTCAAGGCGCTGATGGAGAACCCCGAGACCGTTGAAAAGGCGGGGCTGGAATTTTACAGCGGCAAGATCTTTGACAAGGACGTAGTGCTTCTTGAGTGCGGCGTCGGAAAGGTAAACGCCGCCGTCGGCACCCAGGTCATGATCGACCTGTACAAACCCGACGTGCTGATCA
>CACYQK010000219.1:0-2055 GCA_902776495.1 uncultured Ruminococcus sp.
GCGAAGAAATGGGAGACCTTGTGTGCGCTCAGCTTTAAAGGAGGAGTTTTATGCAGCTATATGATATGCACTCGCATATTTTGCCTGCTTTTGACGACGGCGCAAAAACCGTCGAGGACAGTCTGGCTCTGATCGCCTGCCTTAAAAAGCAGGGTATCAGCAACATTTGCCTTACTCCGCATTTCTACACAAATGAAATCAGCATTGAGGATTTTATCTTCTCGCGTCAGGAGGCGTTTGAACGGTTCAGGCCTTATATTCCCGACGACGTAAATATTGTTCTCGGAACTGAGGTTTATGTTACGCAATATCTGTTTAACGCCGGCGATTTGTCGGGAATTACCTACGGCAAATCAAAGTATATTCTAACCGAATATGCTTACAACTCAACCTTCAACGACCGCACCATGCAGTTTTTTGAAAAAATTATGCGCAATAACGGTCTTATTCCGGTAATGCCGCACGTTGAGCGTTATGATTATCTTATCGATAATCCAAAGGTTATCCGTGAGCTTCAGGACATGGGAGTAATTATCCAGACAAATATCAGCAATTATACGGCAAAAGCGCCGTTTTTCAAAAAGCGCAAGCTGTTGAAGTATATCGCTAACGGCTGGATCGATATTCTGGGTTCCGACGCGCATTCATTCCGCCACAACACCCCTGAGGTGTATTCGGAGGCTATGAAAACCATCGCTGATAAATGCGGCAGAGATACCCTTGAGCGCATGATGAAAACCTCAGAGAAGATATTCAACAGCGCGTTAAACGGAAACTGATTAAATCACCGACAGACATTTTGCCTGCCGGTGTATTTTTTTAGAAAAAAACCTTTTATTGCCGCACAAAACGTGGTATACTTATTAATGATTATATTTTTTGGAGTTGATAAGATGAGTTCCCTTAACAGACTTAATATAGCCGAAGGAGTTTATTTTAACAGCGTCAGAGACAGCCGCTTCAAGACGATGAAGCTTTCGGCAAACCTGTTTGTTCCTCTGAGCGCCGAAACCGCTTCGGAAAACGCCTTGCTCGCCGGCGTGCTCTCGCGTTCCTGCAAGGCATACCCCGATTTTACCGCACTCAGCCGCAAGCTTAGCGCGCTCTACGGAGCCGAGCTGAGCGTATCCACCAGTAAGGTAGGCGAAAATCAGGTTATTTCAATCTCTGCCTCCGGTCTTGACGACCGCTACGCTTTGGACGGAGACAGCGTTGCGGGCGAGCTGTCGGCATTGCTCTGCGGAGTTGTTTTTGAGCCGAACGTAAAGGACGACGCGTTTGTGTCCGGCGAGGTTGAGCAGGAGCGCAGACAGCTTCTCGACGTAATTGATTCCGAGTACAACGAAAAACGTATTTACGCAAACGCGCGGATGATTGAGATAATGTGCGCAGACGAGGTGTTCGGAGTAAAGCGCTACGGTACCGCGGAAAAAATCAAAGAGGCGACCGCACAGTCGCTTTATTGTACGTGGCAGAACCTTCTCAAGACCGCCGTTATCGAGATCATGTATATCGGCGACAGCGCGCCCGACAAGGCGGTTGCCGTATTTACCGAAACCTTCGGCAAAATGAACCGTCAGCCCGCAAAGCTCCATACTGAGGTTGTCCGCACGGCAGGAGATATCAAGCGCGAGACCGAGACGGTGGACGTCGTTCAGGCAAAGCTCGTCATGGGCTTCCGCGCAGGAACGGCCATTCCCGAAGAGGAGATAACCGCAACCGCGCTGATGTGCGCTATTTTAGGCGGCACAGCCACCTCAAAGCTGTTCTGCAACGTCCGCGAAAAGCAGAGCCTTTGCTATTACTGCGCGGCTCGCTACGACAAGCATAAGGGCGTTGTTATCATTGACAGCGGCGTCGAGAATGAGAATATCGAAAAGCTCGAGCGCGGAATCCTCAAGGAAATCGAGGACATGAAAAACGGCGTGATCACAGACTTCGAAATCGACTCCACCAAGATGGCGATGATAAATATTTACCAGTCCTCCAACGATACCGTAAGCGGAATAGAGGCGTGGTACTCCTCTCAGCTTCTGCAGGACAGCTTTAAGTCGA
>CACYQK010000220.1:0-2050 GCA_902776495.1 uncultured Ruminococcus sp.
TCTCCGCCGCTCGCTCGGCATCGTTTTGCAGGAGACTAATCTGTTCAGCGATACGATCATGGAGAACATCCGCTACGGCAGGCTCGACGCCACGGACGAGGAAGTTATCGCCGCGGCAAAGCTCGCCAACGCCGACAGCTTTATCCGCCAGCTCCCCAACGGTTATCAGACCGTTATCAAATCGGACGGCGGCAGTCTCAGCCAAGGACAGCGCCAGATGCTCGCCATAGCCAGAGCCGCGGTAGCCGACCCGCCCGCGCTTATTCTTGACGAGGCGACAAGCTCGATCGACACCCGTACCGAGAAGATGGTTCAGGAGAGTATGGATAAGCTGATGAAGGGCAGGACGACCTTCGTTATTGCCCACAGGCTTTCGACCGTCAAAAACTCCGACTGCATTATGGTTATGGAGCAGGGCAGGATCATCGAGCGCGGCACTCACGACCAACTGCTCGAGCAAAAGGGCAAATACTATCAGCTCTATACAGGCAAGGCATCTTGATCGCGGTGACGATATCAAAATTCGAGAAGATAACTCGGCGGTTAGCATAGCGCGGACGCCTGACAATAAACAACAGATAAAAAACGAGAGGATGACAGAAATGAAGCTCAAAAGAATACTCGCGTTAATAGCGTTTATCCTTACGATTGTCCTCGCTCTGTCATCCTGTGATTTTTCTGTTCATTCCGACATCCCGAAAAGCTATGACCAAAACGGCGGCAAGCTTGTTGCGCATTATCTTGACGTGGGGCAGGGGGATTCGATTTTTATTGAGCTGCCTAACGACCAAACAATGCTCATAGATTCGGGCGAAAATTACCACGGCGCAGCGATAATCGAATATATCAAGGACTGCGGCCGCAAAAAGATCGACTACCTTGTCGGCACGCACCCTCATTCCGACCACGTCGGCTCAATGGCGTATATAATCAGGAATTTTGACATCGGCTCGGTTTATCTGCCCGACGCCGCCACCAATACCTATACATACGAAAAAATGCTCGAGGCGATAAAAAAGAAGGGTCTAAAGGTCACCACAGCCAAAACAGGCGTGAATATCCTGAGCGACAGCGATGAAAGCCTCGATATAAATATCTTGGCGCCGTCGACGACCAAGAACGTCAAGAACCTAAACAACACCTCGGTGGTTTTGAAAATCAAGTACGCCGACACGAGCTTTTTGTTCACGGGCGACGCCGAAAAATCAGAGCTAAAAACCCTGAACGGCGATTTGTCCGCCGATGTTCTGAAGGTCGGCCACCACGGCAGCGACACCTCGACTCCGCAGACCTTGGTAGATGCCGTTAAGCCGAAGATCGCGGTCATCTCTGTCGGCAAAGATAACGATTACGGCCACCCGAGCGCAAAAACGCTCAAAAGGCTCGAAAACGCCGGCTGTGAGATATACCGAACCGATCAGCAGCAGACAATCGCCGTCACATCGGACGGCAAAAACATCGAAGTAGAAACAGGCTTCAGAACAATAGAAAGAGATCAAAAATGAAAAGATTTACGGTAGACAGGATCGAAAACGGCAAGGCGGTGCTCGAGTGCGAAAACGGCGAGTTCGTGACCCTCGACACAAAATCGCTCCCGAAAAACATCAAGGACGGCGACGTTCTGAACTTTGAAAACGGAAGCTGCTTTTTCAACGCAGAAGAAACCGCCCGCCGAAGCAAAAAAATAAAAAAACTGATGCAGGAATTGTTTGTTGATGAATGATCCTGAGGGCGAAAAAATTCTTTGTAATTCTATTGACAATTAACTCTTACTGTGATATAATATCGACTGTTGAGCAAAAAAGCTCATTATAATCGCGAGTGTGCTGGAATAGGCAGACAGGCACGTTTGAGGGGCGTGTGTCTTTGACGTACGGGTTCAAGTCCCGTCACTCGCACCAATAATTAAGGGATACCCAAGAGGGTATCCCTTAATTATTTATACAAACAAGCAGCGATTGACGGGACTTGAAGGCGAGCGATCAGAAAACAGTCCTGTGGACTGTTTTCCGCGAGAGAGTAACGCAAAGTTTTTCAATTTAACACGCCG
>CACYQK010000221.1:0-2347 GCA_902776495.1 uncultured Ruminococcus sp.
GTCGGATAGAGGAACAGGGAGAGTCCCGTCAGGAGAATCATAATGATTAAGACTATATCAAGCGTTTTCTTCATAAACGAAAGCTCTCCTTGTCCGTGAATTTATTATTTCTTCTTCTTAAGATCCTTGAAGAAATCAGAGAAATCCGAGAGGTCAAGCTCGACGTCCACAGGACTCGCTGCGGCAGCCGGGTATCTTCTGTCCTTCCGGCAAAGGATCAGCAGCATTCCGCCGCCGATCAGCAGGAACAGACCTATCGCGTAGAACATCAGCACGCCCGCTCCGCCTGTTCCGGGAAGCAGCGGTCCGGTGTAGCGGTTGATGATCTCCGCCGTCTTATCACTCGATGTCTGAAGTCCGAGTTCAACCCAAACGGGCTTGATCTTGTTTAGCTCATCGAGCAAAGCGAGTACATCATCACCCAAACAGTCGGGACGGGTGGCAATTGATAACGCGGCGATTTCATCGGGCGCAATTGCCTCGTGAAAAATCCTTCTGAGATATTCTACATCAGCGTAGGTGTTCGTAAACGGCTGAAAGTACGCTATAAACTTTTTGCAGTTTGTTTTGCTCTGAATTCTGCGCTTCGCGTCCTCAATTTGCTCGGTAATACTTAGGCATTTGTCGGCAGAAAATTCCCCCGAACCGCCCGAACTGCAAAATATACAACCTCTATCGCCCAACTTGCCGTCGCGGTTTGGGCAGGTCATTCCGCCGTTTAGCGAGATTTTATATACCTTTTCACCGAAGGTTTTTAATAAATATTCGTTTAAGGAATAATAATACATAAATCACCAACTAATCTGCGGTGTCACCGCCGTGACCAACGTCACGTTGCCAAAATGAAGAAAAGACCGACACTCGTCGGCCTTCTTCTAATGAAAGGAACATCTATGAAAAAGAAATGTTGTTGGTGTTATTATCAGTAGCTCTCTTTACTGTGCCTATATAATAACCCCGCAATGTGACAGAATTATGAAGCTAAGTGTAAATATTTGTGAAATATTCAAGAAAACTTCTTGATATACTCAAAAAATGCCGCGTTTACTTCATCCTCTATCTTTTCAAGTTCCTTGTCAAGACCGCCGTTGAAGAACATCTTTGTATGCTTGCTGAGCGATAAATACGCGCCGATCAGGTTTTTGCGGACCTCATCCTGAAGCTCGTCGCTGAGCTCCTTGCCGCAGGAAAGCCCGAGATAAACGTTTTGATCGACTATCTGCGTAGAGATCGAAGAATTCTTCAGCTCAAAGGTATTGACCTTGTGAAGCCCAAAGTAAAATTCTTTTACAGAAAATTCCTCTTCTCCTTCTTTGACCTCTTTTTTCTTGTTTTTCTCGGCCACCTCGTACTCGTAGTAATCGAGATCAAAGTTCGGCTTTGTGATAAAGTCGTGCATATATTTGGGGTTCAGCACGAGGATGTTGTAAAGCCTTATCGCGTAGACTGCGTTTTCAAGACAGGCGAAGGACGCGTACTGCATATTGCTGTTATTGAGGTGCAAAAAGCTGTACATATTTTGATAAACCGATTTGTTGATCGAAATCAAAATCAATCGCTCGTTCTCCTGAAACTCCGAGAGGATCGGGTTTGATAAATACGCCATTGTGAACTTGAATGACTTATTCACAAAATCGGAGAACTTTTTCAAAAAATCATTCAGGACATCCTTGTCCTTTATTGTAAATTCAAACATAAGCACCGCCTATCTGAACGGACGCATTTCCGCGTCAAATAAATCGTTCCTTGTAATGTCGACATCATATTCCGCGCCGGTGTTGTTTTGGAGCGCGGTTATTAGCAGATTTGGGTTGACGTTGTCGCTGCTTCCCGCTGAAAGCGTAACGTCCAGCTGAGCAAAATCAAACTTTTCGGTAAGCGTATAGCTTTTTATACCGGGCTTGATGTCTACGGTTTTATGGCCCTTTTTCTTTGTCTTTTTCTCGATTTCAATTTTATCCTGCGACAAAAGCTCCTTGATTTGGCTGCATATTTTGCCGGACGGGAGCTTGTCGCCGCTGAGCTTTATCGTGAACGAGGCAAAGGCGACGGGAGCTTGTCGCCGCTGAGCTTTATCGTGAACGAGGCAAAGGCTACCTTGCCCGCCTTCATAACCGCTTCTGTCGCGTCAAATACCCTTATTCCTCGCGGCAGACAATCGTTGAGCTTCGGTATTATTTCTTTTAAAGAATAATTATCATCCTCTAACTTAACATCCATACACTCGTTCACACCTCTGAAACCGAGTGAAAGCGGAAGAGGAAAAGTCGCGAACGGATGGGGATTAAAGCCCTCGGTGTGCCAGATGGGCAGCTTGCTTTTGTGAAGCGCCCTGAGCATTGTGCGG
>CACYQK010000222.1:0-2039 GCA_902776495.1 uncultured Ruminococcus sp.
TAGAAGGTGCTGCGGCTTCGCGTGGTGATTGCCCTTGCGTAAATTACCAAAAGCGCAACGGCAAGCGCGAGGGTGATGGCGACGATTACGCCCATCTCCTCGGCTACAACGCCGAACACGAGGTCGCTTTCCGACGCGGCAACCTGTTTCAAAAATCCGTTGCCTATGCCTACGCCGAACAGTCCGCCGCTGGCGATAAAGGTCAGCACGTGAACCTGCTGATAGCCCTCAGCCTGAGCATACTGCCAAGCGTGACGCCAAGCCTTAAAGCGGTCGGCTACGTACGGCTTAAATCGCAGTACGATCGTTACGCCGAACACCGCCGCGGCAAGCGCCAGAATAATTGTTTTGAAATCGCCCGAACGCATAAACGCGATGAGCAGGAAGGTTACAAAGAATATGAGCGCCGTTCCGAAGTCGCCCATGAGCGCCAAAAGTCCTACACAGATTACCGAGAAGATGATGAACTCAATCAAGTTCCGCTTGGTCTGCAAGACATCGAGTGCGCTTGCGCCGATCGCTATGTAAATTACCTTTACAAGCTCGGACGGCTGCAGTGAGATAAAGCCGATGTAAATCCAGTTTGCCGCGCCCTTTGTCACCTTACCGAAAACTATGCTCGTCAAGAGCAGCAGCACGGCGATTATCATAAGCGGAAGTCTGAATTTGTTGATTTTATCGGGGTTTTCTATCAGCTTGATAATTATGCAGAATATTACCATTCCGACCACGGCGGCAATTAGCTGGACATACGCCGAGCGTTCGACCTGCCGCACAAGCAGTATGACGCCGATTCCCGTTAAGAACAGCGCGAGCGCTTCGAGCTCAAAGCTTGTTCGCCTTAAAATAAAGTACGAAACGGAGAAAAATCCCCATTCTACCGCGGCGAGAGCGCCGAACATTACGAGCGGAGAATACAGATTTGTACCGTCGTTCCAGAACATCGCCTCGATGCTCATAAACAGATGGAACAGCGTTACCATAAGCATTAGCTTCCACGCCTTGATGGCAGGCTTGTTGCTTACCTTCTTAAAAAACCAGCTTGAGCGAACCTCTTCCTCGTATTCGTCGCCCCTGAGGAGCTGAAAGCGCGTGTTGCCGACGCTGATTACGTCGTCTACGAGTACCCTTGTTCTCTCGTTGGCAGGCTCGCCGTTGACGTAAGTGCCTGCGGTGGAGCCGACGTCGGTTACAAACCAGCCCTCGCTTCGCCTAAGCAAAACACAGTGGTTACGCGAAACGGTCGGATCGTTAACCGTAATGTCGTTCGCTTTACCGCGTCCGATTGAGTTTTCCCAGAGCACTACGGGAGTTTTTTCTCCCGTCACGGTGTTGAACAGGGTTACAAGCGGTTTTTCGGAACGTCTGCGGCGACGCATTGCGGCGTAGCACTGATACACGATGAATATCGCGTAAATCGGCATAAGTATTCTCAGTCCGACAACGCCTATATCAAATATAACGTCGAAATTGAACAAATCGCAGACCTCCTTTTCTTTATTATAGTTATACATATTAGATTGTACTCCAATTCGCCTGAAAAGTCAATAAATACACGCCGACTTTGCCGCCGCGCAAAATTACTTCTTTACTTTAACGCGCAAAGATAGTATAATAATATGGATAAAGAATGGTTACTACGCGGTGTTCCGCGATTATACGGAGGTCGTAATGAAAGCTGTTATTACCGTAATAGGCAAGGATACTGTTGGTATTTTGGCAAAGGTTTCGGACGCTTGCGCTCAGGCGAGCGTTAACATTGTTGAGGTAACTCAGAGCGTTTTGCAGGATATGTTCGCGATGATTATGCTTGTTGAAATTGACAAGTCAACCGTCGGACTTGACGAGCTGCGCGACAATCTCGACAAGGTAGGCGAAGCTACCAACACCAAAATTCACGTGATGCACGAGGACATCTTTAACAGTATGCATAAGATTTAAATGGGATTTTAAGGGGATATATTTATGCTTGAAACCAAGGATATACTTGAAACCATAAATATGATCGACAACGAAAACCTTGACGTGAGAACTATCAC
>CACYQK010000223.1:0-2269 GCA_902776495.1 uncultured Ruminococcus sp.
TTACCGATACCGGCAAGACCGCCCTCGTTGGCAGCACTCATGTATGCCTTTTGAAATTCGGCTATCTTTGTCTTTAATTCCTCGTCGTCGATCCAGTTGTTGAATTTTAGATAACCGCGTAGCGACGCCGAATTTTTAACTACGTTTTTGATTCCTTCATAGGTTGTGTTCAGCATATCTACCGACGCCCTCAGATCCTCCTCGGGATTTGTACCGAAAAACCGTTTGTCGGTGGGGCGGTCTTTCAGGTGGATCACTATGTCATAGGGGACGGTGTATTGTTTGCCGTCATACGACCATGTGTACTGAAACATCAGACAGCCGTTATCCTCAAAAATTCTGTAGCTCGTACACGTCACAATGGGAATCTCTTCGATTTCGGTAAAATCCTTGTTATACAGGATTATGGCGAATCCGTCGCCCGTTCGGACGGCTGTATGTGCGATCTTATACAGCCAGTCAACAGTGTTCAGCTCACGGCAGGGGCCGCCGTTGTTAAATGAGATATACGCGCTCTTGGAGCGCCGAAAAAGCTTTTGTAAAATGTTCATTTATGCCACCTTTGCATTTTGCAGCATTTTTCCGATCGACTTGTAATATTTGCTCCGAACAGTGAAGGCGTCAAACACCGACACGGGACCGTCAATGTGCAGCCGGCTTTCGAGCTTGACAGGCTTTTTCCGCTCATTGACGTCGTTATACTTGGCGGCGACGTCGAGCAGCTGCTTTTTGAGCAGCTCATTGTCGCCGATATGGATTTTTCCGTCCTTGAGCAAGCCCTCGAATTCGTCCATGATCGGTGAGAGGTTTGTCCCTTGGAAAACGTCGTCGGTGTGGAAGCCTGACGCGTCCAGATCCTGAATGAGATATTGTGCGCTGTATCGGTCGTAGCCGATCCACAGCGGTTTTAAGCGGAAGGTTTTGAGCGCTGAGAGGATCCAGTTGAAGACGTCGCGGTAATCCACATAGTGATCACCCGAAATCATGATCCGGTTCTTTTTCTTGTGAATCTCATATTTGACTTCCGGCTCGGTTTCGCACGCTTTTTTGAAACTGTCGGCAGGCATAAAGAATTTTGTGATGATGTAAAATTCTCCCTTTTTCTCTATCACGAAAGACGCCGCTGTGAGGTCGGTGGTGCGTGACAGGTCGATTCCTGCCACACAGTAGCAGCCATAGAAATCGCTGAGATCAAAGTGCTCGCCGCTCGCCGCGTCCACCACTTCAAAATCGAGCCACGCAATGGAGCTGTTCTGCATGATGTTGCAGTACTTGCACAGGAACTCCGCTTTTCTGGATTCCGAGTCGCGTGCGATCTTGATTTCTTCAAGGTAGTAATCTTCCTTTACCGATATGCCGAGATTCGGATTTGCTTTTTTCAGCTCTTCGATGTCGTCCCATTTGGACACATCGTCGATGATAAACAAAAACGGCAGCAGCCGCATTTCGCCCTGTCCGAGCTTGTTTTTCATAAAGCGCGTTGACCGCGCGAACAGCTCGGCATAGATGCCGTCGGTGACATAGCCTGCTGTGCTGATAGAGAGGATCAGCGGCTGGTTACGGGAACCAAGCGCCGATTTCATGACTTCGTACTGCTTCAAGCCGGAGCCGCCCTGCCATGCGGCGAGCTCGTCGCATACGGTCAAATGCGGATTGAAGCCGTCGGACTTCTTGCTGTTAAAGGCAAGCTTGGCGATCGTTGTGTTGAAGTCGGCAATAAAGAGATCCTTTTTGCGCTTCTTGGTGAGCTCGGCAAGCTCTTCCTCCTGCTGCACGGAGGTGTAGAACGAGTTGAACACCAGTTCCGCCTGATCGAGCTTCGGGGCAAGGCAGTAGATTTCTGCGCCGTATTCCTTATCGCAATAAGCCATGTACTCAGCGATCGCCGCCGCAAAGAGCGTCTTGCCGTTTTTTCTGGCGACAACGATAAATACCTCGCGGAATTGCCGGAAGCCCGACGCTTCAACGACACCGAAGATGCAGCACACGATTGCTTTTTGCCAAAGCTCCAGCTTTAGCAGGTCGTTTCGCCCCTTGCTGTGATGGACAAAGCTCTCGATAAAGGTTATCGCACGCTGCGCTTTTTTCTCGTCGTAAAACCAAAATCCTTCGTTCAGACCGTCAATGATGATTTCAAAGATCTTCCGAATCCACTTACCTACAACTACCTGCTTGCGCTGGATCTGCTTGTAATATTCGTGGATGTAATCAGTCACTTAAAAACAAGGCGGCAAGCCTTGACTCCTTTTTGTCCTTCTTATCCGGGATA
>CACYQK010000224.1:0-2027 GCA_902776495.1 uncultured Ruminococcus sp.
ACTAATACTTTTTTCATAAGGTTTTTGTTGATATATGAAAACAATAAAAATAAATTTTACCGGGTTAAGTATCCGCGGCGATTATGACCCGAACGACAATCACATTTTGAATATTTTAAAAAAGCATTACAACGTAGAGGTCTGCGATGACCCGGATTATATAATCTGCGGCGTGCTGTACGCTCACGGCTTGTTTTCCGACGGGATTTATGATGAGTACATTCTGAAATATCCCTGCGTCCGCATTATGATCGAGGGAGAAAACTATGTTCCCGATTACAATCTGGTCGACTATTCAATTTGTCAGTACCCGATAAAATACCTGGACAGGAACTGCTACTTCCCCTGCGGAGTAGAGGCGTTTACAAGCGGAAAAAAAGAGTTTAAGGAGCTTCAGTACAAAGACAGGAATTACCCCGGCGACTTTTTAAAAACAAAGGAATATTTTGCGTCCTTTGTGGCAAGCCACGATTCCGAGTACAATATCCGCGGCAGATTTTTTACAGCCCTGAACAAGCGCAAGCGCGTTGAATCCGCCGGCTCGTATCTTAACAATCAGCCAAAGGGTAAAACCGTTGACTGGCTTGACGGCTCAAAGCAGGAGTTTATCAAAAAAAGCAAGTTTGCTCTCTGCTTTGAAAGCACAAAAGACGAGGGCTTTATAACGGAAAAAATAGTCGAGGCGTTTTACGCCGACGCTATCCCCGTTTATTACGGAAGCTCAAATATCAAAGAAATCTTTAACCCCAAGGCGTTTATTGATATAAGCGATTATCCGAGCTTTGACGCCGCGATAGACAAAATCCTCGAAATCGAAAACGACGACAGGCTGTATTTGGAAATGCTGCGTCAGCCGATCTTCAACAACCCCGGTTTCCCCGAGGAAAAGCTGAATGAAGTTGAAAGCTTTTTGTGCCATATTTTTGACCAGCCCTTGGACAAGGCGTACAGGCGCTCGCGCTATTTGGTTTCGGAGTACCATGAGAACTTCATGCGCAGGGGCGTTACGCGTGAAAAAAACGGCGAAATCTGGCGCCCCGATAATGAAGTCGCAAAGGACTATATAAAGCACCTTCCCAATCATTTGGGACATAAAATAATGGGCGAAAAGCGGTATAAAAAAATAAAGAGCAAGCTTAAAAAATAATACGGTGGTTGTATTATGACCCGAAAAAAAATAAGAATAAACTTTACGGGGTTGAGCATCCGAAACGAGTTTGACCCTAACGACAATTATATACTTGATGTTTTAAGAAAGCACTATGACGTTGAGGTCTGTGAAAACCCCGACTACCTGATTTGCGGAGTATTATACAAGGGCTTTTTTAACCGCGGGCTTTACCATCAGTATGTATTAAAAAGCCCGAAGGTACGCATTTTGTTCTGCGGCGAAAACCTTATTCCCGATTACAATCTTGTGGATTATTCGGTGTGTCAGTATCCTATAGAATACCTCGACCGCAACTGTTATTTTCCCTGCGGTGTAGAGGCCTTTACAAACGGAAGGCTGTTTTTCAGGGAATTGCAGGACAAAAACCGCGATTATCCCGACAGCATTTATGACACAAAGGAGCATTTTGCTTCGTTTATCGCGAGCCACGATTCCGAAAACAATATCAGAGGCGACTTTTTCAAAGCGCTTAACAGCCGGAAAAGGGTAGAATCCGCAGGAACGTATCTGAATAATCAGGACGGCGGAAAAACCGTTGACTGGCTTGACGGCTCAAAGGAGCGTCTGCTGAAAAAATGCAGGTTCTCCCTATGCTTTGAAAGCACCAAACACGAGGGCTTTATTACGGAGAAAATCGTGGAGGCGTTTTATTCCGACACGGTTCCGATTTATTACGGAAGCTCAAATATCAAGGAGATTTTTAATCCTAAAGCGTTTATCGATATCAGCGACTTTGAAACCTTTGATGATGCTGTAGACAGGATAATGGAAATCGAAAACGATAAAAGCCTGTATATGGAAATGATGCGTCAGCCTATTTTTAATAATCCCCGCTATCCCGAGGGAAAATATGCCG
>CACYQK010000225.1:0-3838 GCA_902776495.1 uncultured Ruminococcus sp.
CGAAAGTCTGCCGATAAACGGGTCGGCAACTGTCTTGAATACGATAGCCGCAGCCGCGCCGTTTTCGTTAACAGATACCTCAACGGGCTCGCCGTTAACGTCAACGCCCACCTCGGAGCCCTTGTCGGCAGCGGAGGGAGCAAGCCATGTAAGGCTGTTGAGCAGCTGGTCGATAGCAAAGGTGTTCTGAGCGTCGCCGCAGAATACGGGGCAGATAGAACCGTCCTTTACGCCCTGGCTTACGCCGGTGATGATCTCTTCGGGAGTGAATTCCTCCTCGTTAAAGAACTTCTCCATCAGCTCTTCGCTTGTCTCGGCTACAGCCTCTCTGATAGCCTCGCGCAGACCCTCAAGTCTGTCGCCCATATCGGGAAGAGCAGTTTGCTTAACGTTGCCTTTGCCGTCGTACTCATAAGCCTTAAAGTCAAAGAGGTTAACATAAACGTTAGCCTTGCCGTCAACGATATAGGGAACAACAACGGGGCATACAGCCGCGCCGAATGTCTGCTTCAAATTCTCAAATACGCGGTAAAATCTCGCGTCCTCGTCGCAAAGACCGTTAACAAAGAATACCTTTGTAAGACCTGCCTTTGTGGCGGCCTCAACTGCCTTTTCGGTACCGACGCTGACGCCGTCCTTGCCCGATACAACGATCAGAGCGGTGTCGGCAGCGCGCATACCCTCTGCAACTCCGCCCGCAAAGTCAAACAGACCGGGGGTGTCGATGAGGTTGATCTTGGTGTTCTTCCACTCTATCGGAGCCACTGCTGTCATAATAGAAGCCTGGCGTTTGATCTCCTCGCTGTCGAAGTCAAGCGTTGTGTTGCCGTCGGTGATTTTACCGAGTCTTTCTGTCGCCTTCGCGAGGTAAAGAATAGATTCGGCAACGGATGTCTTTCCGCAGCCGCTGTGACCCGCGAGCGCGATGTTAAGAATGTGTTTTGCGTCGTACTGTTTCAAAAGAAATTTCTCCCTTCGTTTTTGGCAGGAAAAAAGCGCCCTGCCGTATTGTTAATTTCATTATATTATCATATATGTGCAATAACACCTGATAATTATACCATATTTGTGTAGAATACACAACAATTTTAAAGCAAAATAAAAAAATTCACCCTTTGCCCAATATGGACAAGGGTGAATTGTGCAAGTTGCTTTATTTGCGAAATTATCGGAATATTATGCACAAAAAACAGAATGGATTTTTGTGCAACATTCTTACATTTTACTTGCTGAGGATAGCTCCCTGTGCGCCGGAAGAAACTAATTTCTGGTAACGGGCGAGGTAGCCTGTTGTGATTTTGGGCTCTCTGGGCTGCCACTTTTCTCTGCGCGCGGCGAGCTCCTCGTCGGTAAGTTTGACGTTGATGGTGTTTGCGGGGATGTCGATCTCGATGATGTCACCTTCCTCAAGCAGACCGATCGGGCCGCCTACCGCCGCCTCGGGAGAAACATGGCCGATAGAAGCGCCTCTTGTAGCGCCGGAGAAGCGTCCGTCCCTTGGGGCCTTCGTAGCGTATAACAACAACATCGCCCTCGTTGATAAGGCCGCCGTTGATCGCCGCCATAGCGTCCTCCTCGCAGTCAAATACGCGCGCGGGACCCGAGTGCTTGAGCATTTCGGGAGCTACCGCCGAGCGCTTTACAACGCAGCTGTCGGGAGCGAGGTTGCCTCTGAGCACCGCGATACCGCCTGTGGGGCTGTAGGGATTCTCGGCAGTCCTGATGACCTCGGGATCGCGGTTTACTACGCCCTTGATGTTCTCGGCAACGGTTTTGCCGGTGCAGGTGATAAGGTCGGTCTTGAGCAGTCCGAGCTTGTCGATCTCGTTCATAACGCAGAGGTTGGGAGTATGCGCGCTGATCTCGTTAGCGATGCTCGGGTCGAGTTCGATACCGCACTCGTGAGCGATAGCGGGGAGGTGTAGCATAGAGTTAGTGCTGCATCCGAGCGCCATATCCATAGTGAGCGCGTTTCGGAACGCGTCCTCTGTCATAATATCGCGGGGCTTGATGTCCTTTTCAAGCAGCTCCATAATCTTCATACCCGCACGCTTTGCGAGCTGGATACGCTCGGAATAGGGAGCGGGGATTGTGCCGTTGCCGCGGAGTCCCATACCGAGGACTTCGGTCAGGCAGTTCATAGAGTTAGCCGTGTACATACCCGAGCAGGAGCCGCAGCTGGGGCAGGTCTTGTTTTCGTACTCGTTGAGCTCGTCAAGGGTGATTTTTCCGGCGTTGTAGGAGCCTACCGCCTCAAACATACTGCTCAGGCTTGTCTTTTTGCCGCCTACTCTGCCCGCGAGCATCGGGCCGCCGCTGACAAAGATGCTGGGGATGTTGAGCCTTGCAGCCGCCATAAGCAGACCGGGCACGTTTTTGTCGCAGTTGGGAACCATAACAAGCGCGTCAAACGCGTGGGCAAGAGCCATACACTCGGTAGAATCCGCGATAAGGTCGCGGGTAACGAGCGAATACTTCATACCCTGATGACCCATAGCGATACCGTCGCATACCGCGATAGCGGGGAATACGACAGGGTTGCCGCCCGCCATAGCCACGCCGAGCTTTACGGCCTCAACGATTTTGTCGATGTTCATATGTCCGGGCACGATCTCGTTATAGGAGCTGACGATACCGATAAGCGGCTTGTCCATTTCCTCGTTAGTCATACCCAAAGCGTGCAAAAGAGAACGCTGAGGCGCGCACTGTACGCCCTTTCTTACTGCGTCACTGATCATAAAAAACTTCCTTTCAATTATATAATGTTAAAATTCTGCATTGCAAAAGTTAAGGTTGCTTAGCAAGTGAAGATTGCTGCCGCAAAGTTGATTGATCTGTTCACGGCGAAGTCTCTTAACTTGTGCGCATGCGCGATCTTAATTGATTTCATCATAAAATACGTTTAAAAACTGCTCATAGAATTCATCCTCGCGGATGTAGTTTTCAGCGTGGTTTTCGACCTGTTTTACGTCAACGGGGATGGTTTTGTTCTCGGTTTTGATCTGACCCTTGCCCATAAGCTCGGTCGCAAGATATGTTATGCCGTTTATCGTGATGTTGGTACAGCAGTAATCCTCGGCAGCTCTGTAGAGCTTAACGGGTGCTGTTATATCAGATTTTGAGTGCGAGATCATCTTTTTCATCAGCTCGGTCAGGTAGATTTTCTGACGTTCGTTTCTGCGCAGATTTGCGTCCGCGGTCTCTTGGTTACGAAGCCTGACAAAATCATTTGCCATCTTGCCCTCAAGGTGATATTTTTCTCCCTTTTTAAAAACAAGCTTTTTGCCGTAGTATACATCCTCGGGTGATTTTACGTCTATTCCTCCGACCTCATCGTTCACAACGGGAATACCGTCGATCTCCATTGACAGATAAGCGTTGATCGGTATGTAATAGAATATTCTGCGGACCGAATCGAGGGTGTTCAAACAACACTCCTGTTCTGATTTGCCGTAGGCGTAAGACTCGGCGATCGGCAGCTTTTCAATTCCGGTAAAACCGCCTGTTTTTGAGTAAACAGAGACGTCGGTAATAATATCTCTCGGAACATTTACAAGCTTTACTTCGTTGGTTTTGGTATCTATCGACATAACGATAATTACGTCGGCGTTGTATTTGTTCCCAATCTCGGTGCGATTTTCTTGGTCGCTCTCTCGGTCAACGCCCATAAACAGGATATTAACAACGTCTTTTTTGTATTTATAGGTCTTGCCCTTGTATTTAACCGTGTTTCCGCCGTCGTCAAGCTTGACGTCGGAATTTTTGGGAGCTGTTATGGTATATGAGCTTTGAGACAGCTGATCCTTTCCGCTGCTGCGAAGATACACAAAAGCACCGG
>CACYQK010000226.1:0-2002 GCA_902776495.1 uncultured Ruminococcus sp.
AGTAAGACCCCTTGAAGACTACGAGGTTGATAGGCTGCGTGTGTAAGCATGGTGACATGTTCAGCTTGGCAGTACTAATAGGTCGAGGGCTTGACCATACAACGAAGGCAGGATGCAAACTAAGTCCTTCACTTCTTTGGTCAGCAGTATTGATACTTTCTCCTCTGCTTCCTTTATTCAGTTTTGAAGGTACTTGAAGCGTCGATTTTCGGCGCTTTTTTATTTTGTAATAAAAAAATAAAACGCTCCTTTCGGGTAACAATACTCTCGAAAGGAGTGTTTTCTATGAAGAAACGCAAACAAAATAATCCGCAGAAGAAAAGCAAGAGATACAACGGCACCGTAAATTACGAGCACGAGGAAATGCAGCTCGATCCCGAAATCGTTTCGACAACCGAGATGACGGGCGTTGTTCCCGCCGCTCCCGAAACCTACGAGGAGGACGCTTTCGAGGAGAATTATTTCTGATTGCAATATTTGGGCGGAGAGCGTTGCAGCTTTCCGCCTGAATTTTTATATTTTGTTTAGAAGCTCGACCACTCCGTCGCTGTCGTTTGGCGGAAGTATAATATTTGCAGCAGCCATACAGCTTTTACTTGCGTTGCCTACTGCGGCTTTTATGCCTGCACAGGCGATCATATCCGCGTCATTGTCGGCGTTGCCGCAGGCGGCTGTGTGCGCGAGCGGAATATTCAGATGATTGCAAAGCCATTTTACGGCGTTGCTTTTGGTTGCGTTCTTGTGCATAAACTCGACAAAATTTTCGGAGGACGAGGTGATATAGGTCTCTTTGAGATTTTCTTCCAGAACAGCTCGCACCATCTCTCTTAATTCTCGTTCTACGCAGACGTATTCTACGCTGTCGAGTATCCGTCGGTTTTCGTATATATATCCTCTCATATCGTCAAGACCACCTCGCGAGTTCTGAACATAGCTGATATATGCTTCAGTGCAGCCGTATTTCATCGGATCTTTCAAATATCGGTTGTCGGTGAAGGTCGCGCCGTCGATGAACGCCTCCCAAACCAAGTCATATTCTTTTGTTAGGTCGAGCAGCTTGATTATTTCGGATTCGAGCATCGGCGTTTCCTGAATTCTTTTGCCTGTCGAGTCGTGGATCGCGGCGCCGTTTGATGAGATTACATAATTTACTCCCTTTAAATCGAGAACGCTCTGAGGCATTGAGCAATAAGGTCTGCCGCTTGCGGCGACGATTTCAATTCCTCGTTCTGCCGTGCGTTCTATTGACTGCGCGACGGCGGCTGAAAGCGTGTTGTCGGAGCGCAGCGCGGTCCCGTCGAGGTCGAGTGCTACGAGCTTAATTTTCATTTTTCAGCTCCTTTATGCCTGTGCGGCAAAATTCTTTCATACAGCATTCCCTGCACTTTGCAGAGCGCGCGGTGCAGACGGCTCTGCCGTGAAGCACAAGCCGGTGACAAAAATCATTGCTTTCCCCGGGAGGGAGCAGCTTTTTCAGTTCGGTTTCGATTTTTTTCTGGTCGGTCTGCTTATGGAGCCCGAGCCTTGCAGTGATCCGAATGCAATGCGTATCAACCACAACCGCCGGTTTGCCGAATACATCTCCGCAGATGAGGTTTGCGGTTTTTCTTCCGACTCCCGGAAGGGTTGTCAGCTTTTCGATGGTGTCGGGCACCTCTCCGCCGAAATCGTTGCGGAGCTTTATGCACATCTCAACGATGTCCTTTGATTTTGTTTTGTAGAGTCCGCAGCTTTTGATGTACTCCGCTACCTCGTCATAGCTTGCCTCGGCAAAGTCGTCAACTCCCCGGAAACGCTCAAACAGCGCGGGAGTAACGAGGTTCACGCGGGCGTCGGTGCACTGAGCGGAGAGCCGCGTGGCAATAAGAAGCTGAAGCGGAGTGCTGTAGGTGAGCGAGCACTTCGCGTCGGGATATTCTTTTTTCAGCGCCTCGACCGCAGCGAGGGCGATTTGCTTTTTGGTCACAGTAACCACCTCAAAAATAGTGTATCATATTTTGAA
>CACYQK010000227.1:0-2000 GCA_902776495.1 uncultured Ruminococcus sp.
CGTCGCCCTTTTTTACGGGCGCTTCAATCTGTTGGGGGCAGTTTATTTCTGTTTTAAGCTTGTTTTTATCGTAATTTTTCGGAAGAAAGGCTGATATCTCCTTCTGCGGGATCGCGCCCAGCGTCCTTTTGTCGCGGGCGTTTTTCACGTCAACGGAAGTCACGCTGTCGTTTGCGCCGTAAACCGTCTGCACACCCAGATTTTCATATGCCTGCTTATAGAGCTTTGCGGTGTCGAGCATGGCGTAGTTCACGTTTTCCTCGTAGTCATAATCGGCTCCGAAGCAGACGCAAAGATACTTGTCGCCGTCTTTATCGGACGAGGTCACAAGGCACTTGCCCGCCTCATCAAGATAACCCGTCTTTATGCCCTTTGTGTACTCGTAGTAGTACATGCCGCCCATAGCTTCCGAATCGATCATAAAATTCGTGTTTCGCAGGGGTTCAAAGCCGTTCGGGGTGTAGGATACGGTGTTGCATATCTCCATAAACGACGTGATCGTCATGGCGTGCCTTGCAATCAGCGCCATATCGCGGGCAGTGGTATAGTGGTCGGGATCGTAAAGCCCGTGAGGGTTGGCAAAATGCGTATCCTTACAGCCCAGCTCGGCGGCTTTGGCGTTCATCTTTTCCGCAAAGCCCTCAATACCGCCGCCGATATGATCCGCCAGCACAAGCGCGGCGTCATTGCCCGACGGAAGCATAAGACCGTACAGAAGATCTCTGACAGAGACCTGCTCACCTACATGCTGAGCCAGCCCCATCACCGTGCTCTCGGGGTCGAGCCCGTCGATAACTTCCTGCTCTATAGTAACCTTAGTCGAATCCAAATCGCTGACATTCTCAGCCGTAATGATGAACGTCATTATCTTGGTGGTGGAAGCCGGGTACATCTTCTGACCGGAATCCTTCTCGTAAACAACCGTACCCGTATTGAGGTTCTCCAGATACACCGCTTTCGACACGGTATCAATATCGAACCCGTAATCTACAGCCGAGGCTGAAAATACGCTCAGGCAAATCATCATGGCTGAAAAAACAACTACCGCTATTCGTTTCATATAGTCCTCCGTATTTTTATATTATTACTCCCGAAACATTAAATCCTCTTTTTCCATGATAACCGTTTACAGCTCACTGCCGCCGTGAGGGGCACGATAATCATTTTCCTTTATTGATTGCCCTTTGAACGTTCTCAAATTCGCCGAGGACAAAAGCCACGTCGTCGGGCTCTATCACTGTTTCCGCTGTGGGAACCAGCACCTCACCGCGGCGCTTGATAGTAAGAATATTGATATTAAATCTTTTGCGGGCATCGATCTGAACGATCGACCTTCCGTGCCATGCCTTGGGAACCTTCAATTCGTAAATATAGTAGTCTTTTTCAAGAGGGAAAAAGTCCAGAATATTATCGGAAGCGTATTTTGTAGCGATACGGCGGGCGGTCTGCATTTCGGGGTAAACCACCTCGTCGGCGCCGTTTCTGAGCAAAAACTTCATCTGCACATCGTTAGTCGCGCGGGATATTACCTTTTTTGCGCCGAGTTCGCTTAAAAGCGAGGTCGCCTCAAGCGACGACTGAAAGTGTCTGCCCAAAGTAACGAAGCATACGTCATAATCGTTTATGCCTAAATTACGAAGGAACGCCTCGCTTGTGCCGTCGCCGATCTTCGCGTTTGTTACATACGGCATAATTTCGTTTATGCAATCCTCATTGATGTCGACTGCCATAACCTCGCAGCGAAGCTCTTCCATGCGCTTTGCGATATGTGTTCCGAATTGTCCCGCGCCTATTATCAAAACTGATTTCATAATTATTCTCCTATCCTATTGATATTGATTCAAGAGGCAAACGTGAGTGCTTGTCGCCTGACGACGGCAAAGCGGCGTATATCAACGTAAGTCCTCCTACTCTTCCAAAAAACATCAACGCCATAAGAATGATCTTTGACAGCAAATGAAGCTTAGTGGTGATACCGAGCGTAAGCCCGACCGTGCCGA
>CACYQK010000228.1:0-2000 GCA_902776495.1 uncultured Ruminococcus sp.
CAAGTCCGCTGAGCTGTTCAAGAATGTAGTTTAAATATTCCTTTGTAGAAGCCATATTCTCACCCAAAATCAATTTTATTTATTAGAATTATAACGCAACTGTTTTTTTATTTCATAATCACATTTCATTTTTCGGCGTAGAATAATTATATAACCAATCAAGGAATACTATTCTATTATGCCTTTTTATCAACCGTAATCATCTCTCTTTTTCATTCTTAGAGATTCAAAATTAATCCCTCTTAAATATATCCCTTGTATAAACCTTATCCGCTACATCGTCAAGGCAGGTGTCGTAGCGGTTTGCGATGATAGCGTCGGATTTCTTTTTGAACTCATCGATGTCGTTTACAACCTTTGAGCCGAAAAACGTTGTGCCATTCTCTAAAGTCGGTTCATATACGATTACCGTTGCGCCTTTTGCCTTTATGCGCTTCATTACGCCTTGAATTGAACTTTGACGGAAGTTGTCGGAATTTGATTTCATAGTAAGGCGGTAAACGCCGACTACGACATTCTTCTCGCTTGCCGCGCTGTAGGTACTGTTCTCCGAATAGTATCCCGCTTTTTCGAGCACACGGTCGGCAATAAAATCTTTTCTGGTGCGGTTTGACTGCACGATTGCGGACATCATATCCTGGGGAACATCGTCGTAGTTGGCAAGCAGCTGCTTTGTGTCCTTGGGCAAACAGTAGCCGCCGTAGCCGAACGACGGGTTATTATAGTGAGATCCGATACGCGGGTCAAGGCATACTCCCTCAATGATATCCTGTGTATCAAGGCCCTTCATCTCCGCGTAGGTGTCAAGCTCGTTGAAATAGCTGACGCGCAGAGCAAGATAAGTATTCGCGAACAGCTTTACAGCCTCAGCCTCGGTAAAGCCCATGAAACGGGTTTCGATATCTTCCTTGATCGCGCCCTCCTGAAGCAGTTTTGCAAAGGTGTGCGCCGCGTCAACAAGTCTTTCGTCGCTCTTATCCGTGCCGACAATGATTCTGGACGGATAGAGATTGTCGTACAGAGCTTTCGATTCCCTCAGGAACTCGGGGCTGAATATGATATTTTTGCTGCCCGTTTTCTCCCTGATATACCTCGTGTAGCCGACGGGTATGGTGCTCTTGATTACCATGACCGCATCGGGATTATGCTGCATCACAAGCCTGATGACCGTCTCAACAGCGGAGGTATCAAAGTAATTCTTCTTGCTGTCGTAGTTGGTCGGAGCGGCAATTACCACAAAATCCGCGTCTTTGTAGGCGTACTCTGCGTCGAGAGTCGCCTCCAGATCAAGCTCTTTTTCAGCCAGATATTTTTCAATGTAGTCGTCCTGAATGGGCGATTTATTACTGTTGATCAGTTCAACCTTTTCGGGAATAATATCCACCGCTTTTACGGTGTGGTGCTGCGCCAGAAGCACCGCTATTGAAAGTCCTACATAACCTGTACCTGCTACTGCAATTTTCATTACGCAACCAGCTTTCTGTTAATTTATATTAATCTCTTCTGAATAAATCTCTTGTGTAAACCTTATCCTCAACGTCACCGAGGATATCAGCGTCGAAGCGGTTTGCAACGATTACGTCGCTCTCGCTTTTGAACTTTTCCAAATCGTTTACAACCTTGCTGTGGAAAAACTCAGTACCATCCTCAAGGGTGGGCTCGTAGATGATTACAGGGATGCCCTTCGCCTTGATTCTCTTCATTACGCCCTGAATTGCGGACGCGCGGAAGTTGTCCGAATTTGACTTCATTGTAAGGCGGTATACTCCGACGGTTTTAGGATTCTTCGCGAGAATCTGATCCGCCACGAAATCCTTGCGAACAGTGTTTGACTTTACAACCGCTTCAATCATTGTCTGCGGAACGTCCTTATAGTTTGCGAGGAGCTGCTTTGTATCCTTGGGCAGGCAGTAGCCGCCGTAGCCGAACGACGGGTTGTTATAGTGTCCGCCGATTCGCGGATCCATGCACACGCCGTCAATAATCATCTGGGTATCAAG
>CACYQK010000229.1:0-2575 GCA_902776495.1 uncultured Ruminococcus sp.
TTTTTTTCAAAAGCGAACCGGTGTGCTCCATATCGGGCAGGTCGGTCACAACAGCCGAAGTTTTTATCCCCCTGATCTTGCAGCCGAATGTCATACCCAGCGCGCAGGCGATGTTAAGGCAGTCAAAAACAGCAAAGGTTTGTTTTTCTTTTTTTTGCCTTAACATTGAAAAAAACGCGCCGAAAAAAATCATAAGCTGCCTGAAAAACGGCAGATTCAATGTAGTGATATAGTGATATCTGACATTAAGCTCGCGGTCATCTTTTTCACGTATCAGCTTTTTGGACGTTACCGAGCGGTTGATCGGCAATCCCGAAATGACCGAAACGCGCGCTCCGTTCGCGGCAAAGCCCCTGTTAAGAAGCACATTATACTTTTGGATAGCGTGGCCGGAACGTATATTATATTTTTTTTCAAGCTCCTCAAACTTCCTTTGCGAGCAGTTTGAGCAGCCAAAAATTATTTTCATATCATCACCGTTTTCAGCGCGTTATATTAATCTCAGATAAAAAGCGAAAAACAAACCGCAAAAATCGTCTGTTTTTTGAGTTTAGTATTATTCTATCGCGCGATCGCGCGCTTCGCGATCTCTTTATAAGAAAAGGTTTTCATTCCCTTTTTTTCCGCCTCGTTTTTAAGCGTGCCGATGTTTTCCTGAGCATATTTTATCTTATTATCTTGCTCAAAGCCCTTGATCCTTTTGAACGCGCAGGGCTTGCCCATTCCGACAGCCTGCTCCCACAATACCGAGTGAAGCCCCGGGAACGCGACAAGATCCGCGGCGGCAAAATCCGTATATATATCCTCGGATCTGCGCCAACCGATGTATTTTACACTGTCGCCGAGATTTTTCTCAAAGCTCCGTTTAAGCTCGTCCGTAACGCTGCCGAAAACTATCAGCTTTATCTTGCCGCCGGCCAAACTGTTGACCGCCTTCATAAGCGATATCACCTGCGGCTTGTTGCTGTCGATCTTTCCGCCCGTAACTATTACAAAATCATCGTCCGATACTCCGTATTCCTCGCGACGGTTTTTCCTCACCCCGGGCGCGAGAGCCTTTTGCGCCTCGTCATCGTCAACGCCCATAACAAGGAGCTCGCACTTTCCCGCGGGAATACCGTAGGCTTTCTTCAAAAAGTCAACTCTCGCGGGCAATACCCCGTAAAACTTTTCTGTATAAGGCTCAATTATTCTTGCGCAGTGCTTCCACAGCATTCCGTTGTAAATATGCTTTGATAAAAAATTCAGCGCGCTGTTGTTAAAGTCTGCGTGGTTATCAACAAAAACACGGATCCCATTATGTTTTTTTAGATAATCGACCACAACGTCTATATCCGAAAACTGACATCCGTGAATAAAAATAATATCAGGCTCTGACTTTTCAAGCGCGTTAAACAAGCCTTTATACCTGCGCAAAATCCTGTTTACCGCCCGCGGCGTTTTATATTGCAGTCTTGATACATTAACGCCGTGATCATCAACGTACCGGGAGCCCGAGTCAAATTCGGAGCAAATCCCGTCATCATCAAGATGCAAAACCGATGTTATAATATCGACTTCATATCCTGATTTTTTGTGAAATCTCGCAAGCATATTCTCCTGATAAGAATAGCCGTCCGAATACGGACCCGAAAGACATATGTGAACTATTTTCATAACAAATCATTCCGTTTATTTATGCTCTTGATATTGGTTCAAATAACTCTTTAAAGCTGTGCTTTTATCAATACTCTTTCTGTCGACCGAAACCTTGATATCCCAAGAACCGTTTTTGATAATGTCCGCAACCGCTTTGTAATCGCCCTTTTTGACCTTTACGGCATTTCCGAAAGCGGATTCTGCACTTCCGCCGACATCATAGGTAACAACGGGAACTCCGCATGCCACCGCCTCGATATTGACAGTGGGGAAGTTCTCGGAATATGATAAATTCACAAAGCAGTCGGCTGAGCTGTAAATTTCGACCAGCTCGTTTGCGCTGTCGGTGCTTTCGATCCCGATAATATTTTTCGGTAAGCTCTCCTTTTGCTCTTTTGTAACACCGACCAAAACGATCCCGAAGCTGTCGTCAAGTTCATTTGAGAGCTTCAAAAAATCGCCAAAGCCCTTGAACTCGTCCCACTGAGAGCTTACTCCCAGCAAAAGCTTTTTACCGGTCAGACCGTGTTTTTCTCTGAAATCGCTTTCGCGTCTTTTGAAAACCTCTGTGTCTATTCCGTTTCGGATAAGCTCAACGGGGTATTCGCCAAGGAAGGAACGCTTTGTCAAGCCCCGCAGCCATTCGGAGGGGGTGACGAGCGTCATATTTTTGACCTTGGTGAAGGTTTCTTCTTTTATTTTTATGTTGCGTTTAGAAAAATCCGTAATGGATTTAGGATAAGCGCTCTTGAGCGGACAACCGCCGCAGGCGTTTTTCCATTTTTCGCACGAAACGCTGTCGCAATACGCCGAATGACCCGTGAACGCCCAACCGTCATGAAGCGTCCACAGGACTCTTTTTTCGGCAGTTTTCAGATAATCAAACAGCGTTTTTATGTTAATATAATATCCGTGGATATTATGCAGATGGATAACA
>CACYQK010000230.1:0-2857 GCA_902776495.1 uncultured Ruminococcus sp.
AGCGGCGTAGTTGCGCATTTTGGGCATGGTCTTGCCGATAATGGGGCCGGGGCTTTCCGCCTTCATAAGGTAGATGTTCTGCTGACCACCGAGCTTTGGTATGAGCGCAAGCAAAAAGACGATAACGCCCATGCCGCCCAAAAGGATCATAACGCTTCGCCACAGCAGCATTCCGTGGCTTAAGCCCTCTACGTTTGTGAGTATCGTAGCTCCCGTTGTGGTAAAGCCCGAAACCGACTCGAAGAAAGCGTCCAGGTAATTGGGTATCTCGCCGCTGAGGAAAAACGGCAGCGCCGCCACAAGCGACATCAAAATCCAGCTAAGACCCGTTGCCGCAAAGCCCGCCTTTTGATACAGCACCATATTCTTTTTCTTTTTCACCTTTACGGCAAGCACGCCTACAATCGCGCTTACCAGTCCGGTCAGAAAAAAGTAGATACCCTCGTTTTCACGGTAAATGAATGATGTCACCGTACACAGCTGCATTGCAGCGCCCTCGACGATCAGCACCCATCCCAGAATATACACAATGATTCGTTTATTCATAACACTGACCTCAGCGCTTCAGAATATCGTTAAGGTCGCTAAGACCTTTATGCTTTGTAATTACAACTACCGAATCGCCCGCCATAATAGAGTCGCCGCCCTGAGGCAGAATGATTTTTCCGTTGCGGTTGATGCAGATGATCTGCAAATCGTCTTTAAGGTTTAGGTCGGAAAGAGGAGTATCAATGACATTTGAGCTCTGCTTTGCGCGGAACTCCAGCGCCTCTACCCTGTCCTCGTGCAGACGGTAAAGCGTTTCAACGTTGCCGCCCAGCGAATTCTGCATCGCGCGGATATAACGCGCTATATATTCACCCGTAAGCGTTTTGGGGTTGATAACGCACTCCAACCCGAGGTTGCCGATTATGTTGTCAAAGGACTCGTTGTTGATTTTGGTGATTATCTTCGCCTTTGAAACTTCCTTGATGTAAAGCGAGATGAGGATATTCTGGCGCGCTCGATCCCCTCGCTTAAAAGCAGCTCCTGATCCATACAGTCGCCGTGAATTATCATAGCGTCGTGAAGCGCCTCGGCAAGCTCCTGACAGCGCTCAAGGTTGCGCTCGATTATCCTTACATTGGCGCCCGCCTTAAGCAGCCTTTGCGCAAGATAGAACGACACCTTGCCGCCGCCCAGCAGAAAAACGTCCTTGCTTCTGCCGATATTTATACCTGACTTTTTGAAAAAGCGCGTGGCTATCTCGGGCTTTGCCACGACCGTTACCTTGTCGCCCGCCTTGATCTCGGTATCGCCGTTCGCTATATAAACCTCGTTTGCGCGCTCTACGGTACAGACGCGTATCCTTCCGCCCAAGGTGTCGATCTGGCTGATGCGCTTGCCGCTGACAGGGGATTTTTCAGGGACAAGAACCTTTATAAGCTCAACGGCGCCCTTTGCGAAGCTGTCGATTTCAAGCGCTCCCGAAAAACGCAGCAGACGGCTGATCTCGATCGCCTCGGTAAGCTCGGGGTTTATAGACATTGAAAGGCGCAGCTGATCCTTTACCCTGTAGAGGTCGTCGGTGTACTCGGGGCTGCGGACGCGCGCTATCGTGTGAGGAACTCCCGCGGCGCGAGCCATAAGGCAGGCGTAAAGGTTAACCTCGTCGCGGGCTGTAGCCGCTATTACAAGGTCGGCTGTTTCGGCGCCCGCCTCGGCGAGTACCTCGTATGTGGCGCCGTTGCCCTCGACTCCCAGTACGTCGAGCGTTTCGGACAGCCGTGCTACCGCCTTGCGGTCATTGTCTACAACCGAAATATCGTGATTCTCCGCGTTAAGCTCTCTGGCTATGGATGTTCCTACCTTTCCGCAGCCAATGATAACAATTCTCATACGCTTCTCCAATACAATAAATATATACGGGAGATTCTTACAATCTCCCGCTATGAAATATTACTCTTTTCATTTCAAAATGATACACCAAACAGGCGCAAAAATCAATATTTATGAAAAAAAAGTTTTCTTTTTACTCACTTTCTGTCACGAAAGTATTTAAAAAAACAATTTTATATGATATAATTCTTTGTAATGATAACGAAAACAAATCGGGGAGTGATACGGTGAAGCGCAGAGATTACATTAGCTGGGATGAATACTTTATGGGGGTTTCGCTGTTAGCGGCAAAGCGCAGCAAGGACCCTAACACTCAGGTGGGCGCGTGTATAGTAGACAGCAACAATATTATTCTGTCAACGGGCTACAACGGCTTTCCATACGGCTGCTCGGACGACGATTACCCGTGGGAGCGCGAGGGCGAGGAAACAAAATACAACTATGTAGTTCACGCCGAGCTCAACGCTATTCTGAACGCGCGCGGCAAAAACCTTAAGGGCGCCAAGCTGTATGTAGATTTGTTCCCCTGCAACGAGTGCGCCAAGGCGATAATCCAGTCGGGCATAGCCGAGGTAGTTTACCTCTACGATAAATACGCCGGCACCGCCGCAACGATAGCGTCAAAAAAAATGCTGACCTCGGCAGGTGTGAAGCTTACTCAGTTCACCACCGGCAAGGACAGCATAACGCTTGAATTTAAAAAATAAATAATTGTCAAACAAAAAGTCCCGCGGAGATCCACGGGACATTTTTTATGTAATTACCAGCGTGAGTTCAGCTGAGCTCTTGTTGAAGTTTTCTTTGCGACCTTGCTCTTTTTGCCGTGCTTTCTGCTTACCATGAAGAAAACGAAAGCTACAACGCCGAGAACGGCAGCCGCAAGGAACATCCAAACCCAGATGTTGGCTGTTCTCTTTACCTCAGCGGTCTGAGATGAGGGAACGATAGATGAGGATTTTTCCAGCGCTCTTGCTGTTAC
>CACYQK010000231.1:0-1788 GCA_902776495.1 uncultured Ruminococcus sp.
AGGCGGTCGCTCGGTATCAGCGCGATATTCATCGGTTCGGGGTAAATGCCCCGGTAATTGGCGGCTATTATCTCGGCGAGCTGCCTGCCCTTTACGCTCGTCGGGTAGTAGTAGATCTGCACTCCGCGCACCTTGCCCGCCAGATTTCCGGCGGCGGCGTTGCTGTGGATCGCGAGATGGAGACCGTATTTCTGCTGATTCGAGTCGTTGGCGACCTGATTCGGGTTCATCCCGAACTGGCTGCGGTCGAAGCTGATACCCGAGGCGGTCAGATAAGGCTCCATCGCGTCGGCGATAAGGCGCATATAATACTCCTCCGTACCGCCGTCGACGTAGTAGTTTTTGTCCTGGAGCGAGGGACTGAGATAAATTTTGGGCATAAGATCACCTTTCGTTTTTTCTCATTCTATGCGCGGAGCTCAAAAATGTGCAGGTACCTGATGTATTTTATTTTTTAGAGTTATTTTTCCTAATTGCAATTATAAATAGCATTATGTATGATAAAATAAGTTGAATATATAGATATTTTATATATTTTTAATTTGAAAGGAGTTTTTTACTATGAAATGGGTTTGCACAGTTTGCGGTTATGTTCACGAAGGAGATCAGCCCCCCGAGGCTTGCCCCGTCTGCAAGCAGCCAGCCTCTAAGTTCAAGCCGATGGAAGAGGAAGCGGAGTACGCCACCGTGCATAAGCTCGGCGAGGGCAAAATGCACGACACCAGCGAGGACATCATCAAGGATCTCAGAGCCAACTTTGAGGGCGAGTGCAGCGAGGTAGGAATGTATCTTGCGATGGCGAGAGTCGCCGACAGAGAGGGCTATCCCGAGGTCGCCGAGGCGTTCAAGCGTTACGCCTTTGAGGAAGCGGATCACGCTTCGCGTTTTGCCGAGCTGCTCGGCGAGGTGCTCACCGACAGCACCGAAAAGAACCTGAAAATGCGCGCCGACGCCGAGGCAGGCGCCTGCGAGGGCAAGTTCGACCTGGCTAAAAGAGCAAAGGCGGCAGGCCTCGACGCTATCCACGACACCGTCCACGAGATGGCAAAGGACGAGGCGAGACACGGCGCAGGCTTTAAAGGACTGCTCAAGAGATACTTCGGCTGAAATGACAGCTAACAAATGGCACGGCGTCGGCGGCTATGATTATTTTCTCACACTCAGCGAACCTGAGATGAGAGAGCTTGCCGACCATTTCAAAATTGATTGGTCGGTCTTTACGAGCAGCAACCACTTTGACGACAGCTATTATTGCTATGTCAGTCTGTCGCGCAGAGCTATCGCGTTGATCCCGTTTCTTGCGATGGCGTTCGGCGGTCAGTATGATGAATCTCCGATAGGAGAATACATCGACGGCTTCAGCATCAACTATGACGACTTCCGTCCGGAAGATTTTAACTGGCCTGAAAGATGCTGACAGACACAGCGCAGGCTTTAGCGATCTGTTAAAGGAGGTAATTGGATAAGATGAAAATACTGTACGGAACGATTGCAGCCGGTATTATCTGGGGTATTGTAATCCTTATCCGTGAAACTATTCGCGGTTTTCGCCTCACGGCAACTAAGCGCAGTGTGATCATTTGCACGGTGATTTACGGAGTTTTAGGACCTTTGAACACTGTATTAGGAATTATCGGAACCACTATGGGCTCCGGCTCATCCCCTCTCGCGCTTTTCATCGGCTTATCGGGGCTGGTCTTGGCGGTTGGCCTGGTTTGGAAAAACTTTGTAAAAAAAGGCGTCCAAAGCGGCAAGACCGAATCAGATGTTTCGTCTGCAGAACCGGAA
>CACYQK010000231.1:1816-3464 GCA_902776495.1 uncultured Ruminococcus sp.
TGTCCTAATTGCGGAAAGGAAAATTACGGCTACGCACGCAGCTGCCGCTGCGGAGAAAAAAAGCCGGAGTAAAGACAGAAAAGCGAAAGCGAAATCAAACTACTGCGACCTCGTTCAAAAGAATAGTTTCTACGCTTGATTCAATAGACTGATCAAGAAAGGATAATGATAATATGAAGTATTGTCCCAAATGCGGCTCACCCGCTGCAGAAGATGAAGTTTTCTGCGGAAGCTGCGGAACAGCTTTACCCGCAGGAACCGCCGGGCAGCCTGAGCAACCGCAACAGTATACTTATCAGCAGCAGCCCGATCAGCCGCAGCAGTATACTTATCAGCACCCCAATCAGCAGCAGTACCAATACCAACAGCCCGATCAACAGCAGCAATATCAGCAGCAGTATCAATACCAACAGCCCAATCAGCAGCAACAAAATGCTTATGGGGCATACAATCAGCCTGCTATTGAGCGAGCAAGAACAAAGCGGGAGTTTTTACAAACAGACGGCAGCAAATATGCCAGTTCCTGCGTAGGAGCCGCGGTCTTGTGCTATATCAGCGCGGGAGTGACTCTTATCGTTTTGGTTTTTGCTATGAAAAGCTATTCATCTTTGCTTGATGTTGGACTTCTGTTGGGTTTGGGTCTTGGAATTCATTTAAGACAAAACATTCCCTGCGCTATTATTTTGCTTGTTTTCTCGATCATTAATATTTTGGTTATGCTTGTTACAAGCGGTACGTTTGGCGGATGGCTTCTTCTTATTGCCGGCATTATCGCTACGGTAAACACCACTAAGGCGCAAAACGCATGGAAAGAGTATCAAAACAATACCGCGTTTTATGAAGCAAACCCGCAAGCGTATCAACAAATGCAAGCAAAACAGTATTCTTACAGTCAGCCGATCCATCAGGACAAACAGGAGCCCAAGGGCGATTCAGAACCCTCGGCAGACGAGTGGAAATGCCCCAAATGCGGCAAGATAAACAAGAACTATGTAGGAACCTGCGGCTGCGGCGAAGAAAAACCGCGGTAAAAAACAAAAGCAAAGCTTTAAATTAACCTGATAGTTTCCGATCCTACTGAGGACGGAACAAAAAAATTATTAATTAGTTAAAGGAGATTTATTATGCCAAGCAGAGGAAAATATATTACATTTTTCGTTTTTAACTGGGTTTTTGGAATTCTTTGGGGATTCCTCTCACTCGGAGCATTCATTACAATGAACAAAGCCATCGAAGCCGGTGATGTTGAACAGGCTCAAATAAGCGCAAATAAGGTTAGAACAATATTCTTTATCGGTCTTATCGTTAATATTGTTCTTCTTGTTCTCTATATTATTCTGTTCTCCGCCGGCATTTGCAAATTCAGCACAACATATCGTTAATAATACCAAAAGCATTACAGCCGTCTCAAAAGAGGCGGCTGTTTTGTTTCGGCTTTTTTAAAGCAAAAAAAAGCGGAGCACGCGCCCCGTTTTCCCTTGCAATTATATAACTCGCGCTATCGGAAGCGCAAACCCCTCCGTCACGGCACTAAAGTGCCGCGCCACCTCCCCTAAAGCTAAAGCGTTAGGGGAGGCTTTAAAGGTGCAATTTTAATATCGGAGCGTAGCGACCCGACATTCTCCATTATTAAAATTCTCCATTATCA
>CACYQK010000232.1:0-2155 GCA_902776495.1 uncultured Ruminococcus sp.
GTACGCCTCGGGCTGGTAGTAGTCGTAATACGACACGAAATACTCAACCGAATTTTCCGGAAAGAACTCCTTGAACTCGGAGCACAGCTGCGCCGCGAGGGTTTTGTTGTGCGCGAGAACAAGCGTCGGGCGGTTGAGACGCTCGATGACGTTTGCCATAGTAAAGGTCTTGCCCGAACCGGTCACGCCGAGCAGGGTCTGCTCCTTGTTGCCGGACTCAATGCTCGAAACAAGCTTTTCAATTGTCTGAGGCTGGTCGCCTGTAGGTTTGTATTTGGAATGAAGCTTAAAATCCATAGCTTATATCAAATCGTGTTCGTGAAGCGAGACATATTCGTTGTCCGCTACTATAAAATGGTCTATCAGATGTACGCCTATCGACTTTAACGTGCTGCTTATCTGCTTTGTTGCGTCAAGATCGGCGCGCGACGGCAAAAGCGAGCCGCTGGGGTGATTGTGCGCGATATAGGCTGTGCGCGCGTTGTGGCGGATAGCAAGGTCAACAATGCTGCGGATCGGGAAATCATTGGCGTTGCCGAGCAAAAGCGCTACAGCCTCGCTTGTTCTGCCTATAAAGCGGCGTGTCATCAGCTCGCCCACGGTCTCGGGGTCGATAAGATTATCATTCGACAGTTTTGATTCATTATACAGCCGCGACATCTCCGGCAAAAGCTTGAGCATAGCCGCCGCGCTCTCGGACAGTCCGAAATCGCGCTGCAGCTCGTCGATCGGAGCGTCGCACACGCCGCTGATGGTTTGGTACCGCTCAAGCAGCCTGTGAGCGAGAGGATTTGTATCCCTGCGCGGAACAGCGTAAAAAAGATACAGCTCAAGCGCCTGATGCGCCTCAAAGCCGTCGAGACCGTTTTCGATAAAACGCCGTCTGAGTCGCTGCCTGTGCCCCGAGTGCTCAGATTTTTTGCTTGCTTCCATGACAAATCACCGTCGATTATTATTTTACTCCGTACTGCTCGTAGTAGGCGTCGATGGCAGCCTTGAGCTTGTCGTCGATAATTACCTTGCCCTTGTACTCTCTGTTATAGAGGTGCTCGACAACCTCGGCCATCGTCACGATAGCGGTGGTCTTTAAGCCGTATTTTTCCTCGATCTCGGCAAGAGCGCTCTTTTCGCCCTGACCTCTCTCCATGCGGTCTACGGATACAACAAGACCTATGGGGTCAACGTC
Source organism: uncultured Ruminococcus sp. (assembly GCA_902776495.1). Lineage (GTDB taxonomy): Bacteria > Bacillota > Clostridia > Oscillospirales > Acutalibacteraceae > Ruminococcoides. Next base: position 1,187 of record CACYQK010000232.1, read on the forward strand.
GCCCTGAGCCTTGATGATCGGCAAGGTCTCGCCGATCGAGGTGCCGGCGGTCGTAACGTCCTCGATGATAACAACCTTGTCGCCGTCGTTTATCGGGCTGCCGAGGAGAATGCCCTTGTCGCCGTGATCCTTGACCTCCTTGCGGTTGGAGCAGTAGCGGATATCGGTATCGTACTTCTCGCTGATCGCGATCGTTGCGGCAACGGAGAGCGGAATGCCCTTGTAGGCAGGTCCGAACAGCACGTCAAAATCGAGTCCGAACGCGCCCTTGATCGCCTCGGCATAGTAAGCGCCGAGTCTGCGCAGCTGCGCGCCTGTTCTGTAAAAGCCGGTGTTTACGAAGAACGGGGTTTTTCTGCCGCTCTTTGTTACGAAGTCGCCGAACTTCAGCACCTGACAGTCTACCATAAACTCAATAAATTCCTTTTTGTAAGCTTCCATAACAGACCTCCGAAAAACATCAAATATTTGTTTGATTGGTATTAATAATTAATTTTACCACAAGATATTGATTTTGTCCACAGAATTTACATTTATGTAACCGAATATATTATGTTGAGTCATTTCAGGATAAATTTTCAGCAAAAAATTCCCGTTGACATTCTCGAACGCCTGTTCTATAATATAAATATAAAGCGTACATACATTCGATTAAATGAGATGGTGCAATGAAAAAATATATTCGGATAAACGCAAAATTTGAATGTGACGGAACAATGCTGCCGGTGCGGATTATATGGCATAACGGAGCGGAATACCCTGTCAGCGAGGTAATTGACGTGCGGTATTTCAAGCCGGATAACCAGGGGGCTCTCGGCATAAAATACACCTGTATTATTCTCGGCAAAATCAGGGATATTTATTTTGACAGCGTGCGGTGGTATATTCTGGGTGAATGATATTTCGGCGCAAAAAAACTCCCGCCGAAGCGGGAGCGAGATGACTATTGTTTTTTCGCGATAGCGAGAA
>CACYQK010000232.1:2192-3958 GCA_902776495.1 uncultured Ruminococcus sp.
CAGAAATACAAGACCGACGCAAATTGATATGTATATCACCGTTGCCGCAAGGCTTCCCGTGAATCTCTCAATACGCTCATAAAGATGAAGCTCCTCAAAAACAATCAGAAAGCTCTTGTGCCAGAAATAGATCTGCAGGGTTTTCGCGCCTATACCGGAAACATAACCCAGGTTCCTGTTCGGCACAAGACAAATAAGCGCAAGGCTTATTCCTACGGCGAGCACATATGCGAAAACACGGTAAAGCGGTCCCAAAAGCCATCTGTCGTCAAGCGACGTATAGCGGTTCCTGCCCGTAAAAATCGGTCTCAGCGAAAACAGGAAGTCGCGGTGGAAAAACAGCAGGAAGAGGAACGCCGCAAAGCATACCGCCAAAAATACCGCCGCAATAATCTTGAATTTCTTTGTGTTGAGAAAGTTGAACAAATCGGTCGGGTCGAGGTAGTAGCCCAAAAGAAAAACAGGAAAAAATACCGCGATACGCATCAAAGCGAACACGTCGCCGAGGTTACTGTCAAAGCCTGCCATTATTCCGATTAACAGCGCAAAAAGCATGACGTATTTCCTGTCGAACTTTCGGAAAGCCCAAACGAGAGCTGTAAACACCGCCATAGCCCACATGAACCAGGTGTAGGTGTCGTAAATCTCAAAGGTAGCGTAAACAGGCGGAAGTCCCGTGCACATACGCACAACCGCAGTGAGCATACGGAGCACGAGTCCGATAAGGACAAACGCTAAAATTTTGTATTTTGGGAATTTAGTCTCCGCGTTCATCGGCTTGAGGAAAAGACCGCTGACAAAAAGGAAAAGCGGCATGTGAAAGGAATATATCATCACATACAAGCCCTTTTCGAGCGTGTAGCCGTCAAAATCCGTCAGGTAGTTGATGGCGTGACCGATTACAACAAGGATGATCGCGAGACATTTTACATTATCGTAAAGATAAATGCGTTCCTTTGTTCTGGGAATAGTTTTAACTTCCGTACTCAAAATTAAAGCTCCTTACTGCTTCGTGAAATAGACATCATAGCCGTTGAAGTTTACAACGATGCACTGTTTTTCGCCCTTAGTTACAATTTCAAACTGCGACTGGGTGTCGTCGTCAAACAGCGCATTGATTTTATCGCCTGCAATCTCATATGTACCCGTATGTGTTCCGTCGGAAGGATCACCCGGTTTCAGCCAAAGCTCAAACGTGCCGTTTGAAGCAAAGCTGAGAGACCCCTGGTAGTTTGAGTAATGGGAATTGTAAACCTCACGGATGTCCACCTCGTCGCCGCTCGCGTTATTAGCCGACGAGGGAATCCAGATAGTATCGTTCAGATCAACCGGACCGCCGCAGGCCGAAAACAAGATTAAACAGATAAACGCCGTTACAAAGGCTGAAATGAGTAAAGACTTTTTCATTCTCTCACCTGACCAAAGTAAACGGTGAAATCCCCGTACTGAATATTAAACTCTGCGGGAGTGTCTCCGTCCCACTCGGTCACTTCGATACGCATATTTTTGTCGTTTGTATAGGTCGCGTGAATCGTTTTGTCCTGAACAACGTAAGCGCCGCGGTTTGACTCGCTTGAAATGAGCGTATCCTTGAAGGTGCCGTCCTCGTTGAAGGTTAGAACGCCCTCGCTTGCGCCGGAACCGAATACCTCGCGGAGTGTAGCGCTGCCGCCGGTCAGATTATCGTCAACCTTGCCGTTCGGAATGAAGGTTGCGTTGAAATAGCTCACCTCAACACCGGGGTCGGTGGGTACGGCTACGTCGAC
>CACYQK010000233.1:0-2932 GCA_902776495.1 uncultured Ruminococcus sp.
TTACCACATCACAATAATAAATTCAATAAAAACCTAAAAAATATTGCATATGGCATCAAACTATATTATACTAAAACATAGTGAAAAAGGGGTGATATTATGATCAAAAGATTTACTTTGGGCAAGCCGATAGATACCGGCGCGGTCGTAAAGAAAATAACGGCGTCAGATTGGGGCGGTTTTCCGTTTGATCGCGTTATCGGGAACAGAGCCGACAATCGGTTTGAATTTGAGTTTTCGATGGAAAAGGACGACATCATCTACGGGCTGGGAGAAGCCAACCGCGGTATCAACAAGCGCGGCTGGGTATATGAGAGCTGGTGCAGCGACGACCCATTCCACACCGAAACAAAAAGCTCGCTCTACGCGGCGCACAACTTTATCATCATCGGCGGCAGGAATATCGGATTATTCATCGACTTCCCGTCGAAGATCCGCTGGGACATAGGCTACACTCAGGCGAATAAGGCGGATATAACGATATACGGCGCGGACTTTGACATTTACATAATCACCGCCGAAAGTCCGAGAGAGGTCGTCAGGGAATTCCGCGGGCTGATAGGAAAAAGCTATATTCCGCCGTTTTGGGCATTTGGTTTTCAGCAGAGCCGCTGGAGCTACCACAACAGCGAGGCAGTGGACAGGATAATTGACGGCTATGACAAGGCAGACATCCCGCTCGACTGCGTTTACCTTGATATCGACTATATGAAGGACTACAAGGACTTTACTATTGACGGTGATAAATTCCCTGATTTTGAAAGCTTTGTCGCCGATAAAAAGAAAAAGGGCATCCGCCTTATCCCGATAATCGACGCGGGCGTCAAGGTCGAGGACGGCTACGAGGTCTTTGAAGAGGGCAAGGAAAACGGGTACTTCTGCAAAAAGGCCGACGGCAGCGATTTTGAGGCGGGAGTCTGGCCGGGCATTTGCCGGTTCCCTGATTTTCTCAGGCAGGACGTGCGCGACTGGTTCGGCTCAAAATACAAAAAACTCACCGATATGGGTATAGAGGGCTTTTGGAACGATATGAATGAGCCCGCGCTGTTTTATTCAAAGGAGGGCATCGACTCCGCGCTTGACAAGGCGGTCGAACTGAAAGGTCAAAACCTCGATTTAGGCAAATTCTTCAACCTCAAAGACACCTTTATGGGGCTGTCGAACCGCTATGACGACTACGCCTCTATCTATCACACGGTCGACGGCAGGCAGGTCAACCACCTTGACGTCCACAACATCTACGGCGCGAATATGACGCGCGCCGCGGGCGAGTACTTTGAAAAGGAATTCGGCGAGGGCAAAATTTTGATGTTCTCGAGGGCGTCGTACATCGGCGCTCACCGTTCGAGCGGCATTTGGTTCGGCGACAACCACTCCTGGTGGTCGCATATTCTGCTCAATCTCAAAATGCTGCCCGGCGCGAATATGTGCGGCTTCCTTTACTGCGGCGCGGATTTAGTCGGCTTTAACGAGAACGCTACTCGCGACTTGGCGCTGAGGTTTATGGCGCTCGGCGTATTTACTCCGCTTATGCGCAACCACTCGGCGCTCGGCACGAGAGATCAGGAATGTTTCGCGTTTGAAAACCCCGAGGATTTCAGGGATATAATTCAGGTGCGCTACCGCCTTATCCCCTACCTTTATCCCCTACCTTTACGATACATTCAGAAAGGCGGCTGAGAATAACGATCTTATTTTCCGTCCGCTGTCCTTCGATTATCCCGATGACAAAATCGCGCGCGAGTGCGAGACACAGCTTATGCTCGGCGAGGAGTGTATGATCGCGCCCGTTTATGAGCAGAACGCCACGGGCAGGACGGTGTATCTGCCGGAGGATATGACATTCGTAAAGCTCAGCGGCGAAAAGGTCACAAAGCAAAAGCTCAAAAAAGGCGTTCACTACGTTGACGTCGAGCTCAACGAGATACCGCTGTTCATAAAAGAAGGCAAAAAAATCCCCCTGTGCAAGCCGGCGCTGAGGACAGCGCTGCTTGATACAGAGAGTTTGGAATACATTTAATCTTTTTCGTAGGGGCGGACCCATGTGTCCGCCCGCTAAAACAAAACTTTGCATAAAAACGGGCGGACACACGGGTCCGCCCCTACATTTATAGCTGATTACAACCCGTATACACTCAAAAGAATATTCTTTATCTCATAAAGCTTCTTTGAGAGGTCGACATAATAGTCGTGCGGGTTTTCAAATCGTTTTACCTCGTCCCAGAGCAGGTCGAGCTGGTCGCGGCAATAGGCGGCGATCTCTTCCTCGCCGTTTTCAAACACCTTAACAAGCAATTCCCTTGCCGTAAAATCGGTGAGGGTTTTTGTTTTCCATGTGGCGTTGGGGTCAAAGATCGTGTGCGGCTTTGTGTCGTCAACAAACTCGTCATAAACGCAGAGCTCGTCGGCGAGCGCCTTGCCGCTCTCGCGGTCGTAATAGCGGTAGAGCTTTTTGAAGTGGGGGTTGGTGATCTTCGCGGTGTTCTCGCTGACCTTGATCTTAGGCTCGATATCGCCCGTGGCGTTCTCGACCGCGACAAGCTTATAAACTCCGCCGAAAACAGGCGAGCTTGACGAGGTGATGAGCCTCTCGCCCACGCCGAAGGTATCGACCTGAGCGCCCTGCATCATAAGGTCGCGGATGAGCTTTTCATCGAGCGCGTTTGACGCGGTGATTTTGCAGTCGGTAAGTCCGGCGTCGTCGAGCATTTTACGCGCCTTTTTTGAAAGGTACGAGATATCGCCCGAATCGAGCCTGATGGCGCATTTTGTTTTGCCCTGCGGCAGAAGCACCTCTTTGAACACCTTGATAGCGTTGGGGATACCGCTTTTGAGCGTGTTGTATGTGTCGACAAGGAGCGTGGGGTTATCGGGATAGAGTTCGCAGTAGGTTTTGAACGCGTCATACTCGCTGTCGAACATCTGCACCCAC
>CACYQK010000234.1:0-2160 GCA_902776495.1 uncultured Ruminococcus sp.
AGGTCAGCAGATCGATATCGTAGGCAACGACTTTGAGTTCTCGCGCGACCACGGCATTTACATCATGACCGGCCCCAACAGAGGCGGCAAAACCACATTTACTCAGGTTATCGGAGTGATCTTCCTGCTCGCGCAGCACGGAATCTATGTTCCTGCCGAATCTCTCAGCCTTTCTCCGTGCGACAACATTCTCACTCACTTTCCTGCCGACGAGAACAAGACCGTCAACCTCGGCCGTCTGGGCGAGGAGTCAAAGCGAATCAGCGAAATTTTCGCGGCTGCAACCGACAAAAGCCTGCTGCTCTTTAACGAATCGCTCTCAACGACCTCGTTCACCGAGGGACTGTATATCGCCAAGGATGTGGTTCGCGCGCTCAGGTGTCTCGGCGCAAGGACGGTTTTCAACACCCATATGCACGAGCTTGCCGCCGGTCTTGACGAGATGAACGCCGTAAAAGGCGATTTGAGGGTCGCCTCGCTTATCACGGGTATTCACGAGGGACAGCGCTCCTACAAGGTAAGCATTGCGCCGCCCGAGGGAGTCAGCTACGCCAGAGATATCGCCGAAAAGTACGGAGTAAGCTTCGAACAGCTTCACCGCGCGATCTGTGCATGATTTTATCAAAATAATATAGAGTAGAGAATCAAGCTTCGCGGCGTTTGTGCGCGGAGCTTTTTGACCTTATGAAAATTATAAAACGATAATTAACGTGAGAAAAGTTTGTTGTAGATATTGACTGAACTATATACAATATGGTATAATACTAAGAATAAAGAGACCGCATGACAAAGCAAATGAAGCACTTGACAAACTGATAAAAGAAATGTTAAACTATGGAGCAAAGACCTTGCTGCGGCAAACGAGTATTTTGGGTTAGTTAATATTAGCGGAGGTATATAATCTCATGAAAAAAATCGTCATTCTTGCAGCAGCCGCGTTTGTTGCGGCGGTAACGGCGTTTTCTGCAACTGCTTCGGCAGGCAGCAGCAACACTTACATCAAGGGCGACGCCGACGGAAACGGCACTGTCAACGTAAACGACGTAACGGCTGTTCAGCGCGTTCTCGCAGAGTTAGATTCGGATAGCGACGGAAAGATCAGAAAGCGTGCGGATATCGACGGCGGAGGTTTGTCAATCTCGGACGCTACGGCAATTCAGTACTATCTTGCGGATTTGAGCAATAAAAACAATATCGGCGAGGAGATTGTCGAAACTCCCAAAACCACGCGCGACCCCTATGAGCTGCCGTTTATTCCGATAAATTGATATAAACCGCAAACCCATGGCTGAGGTCATGGGTTGCGTTATTTTCGGAGATGAAAAATATGAAGCTTAATCCCGATTTTATAGTTCACAAAATGGACGGCGAAACCGTCCTGATACCCACGGCAAACGCGCCGTTTCACGGTCTTATTCAGGGTAACGAAAGCGTCGAGGTCATTCTTGAATGTCTGTCTGAGGACGTAACTCAGGATGAGATCGTAGACGAGATGTGCCGCCGGTTCCGCGGCGACAGAGCCTTGATAGAGGAGGACGTGGCGGATGTTATCGCGCGGCTCGATTCGATAGGAGCGATGCTGGAAAAATCGATCGAGCTGCCCCGCGAGTTTGACCAGGCAAAGAAAAAGGCGATCCGCAAGCTTGCGCTGTTCGAGATTGAACGCGCAAAAATCCTTGCCGCCTTTGAAAAAAACGGCATCTGGTATCTTCCGCTGAAGGGAATCCTGCTTGCAAAAACCTATCCCAAGGCGGCAATGCGCGAGATGTGCGACAACGATATCCTCTGCGACAGCGGCAAAATGCAGGACGTGCGCGATATTATGGAGAGCATGGGTTTTACCTGCGATTTGTTTGGCCAATTTAACCACGACGTGTATTCAAAGCCGCCCAGCATTGAGTTTGAGATCCACCACAATCTTTTTGATTCGGATATGCCGAGGTTTGTGGATTATTACACAGACGTTATTTCTCGGCTGAAAAAGGACGGAAACAGCTCGTTCGGTTACCGTTTTAGCGACGAGGATTTTTATATTTTCATGCTGTGCCATATGTACAAGCACTATATAAATGCCGGAACGGGCTTGCGCTCGCTGCTCGATTTGTACGTGTTCAACCGCAGTCACCGCGCAAAGCTGGACCTTGAGTATGTTGCGCAGGA
>CACYQK010000234.1:2165-2623 GCA_902776495.1 uncultured Ruminococcus sp.
GGTCGGTGAGAAATCTCGCGGACAAGGCGTTCGGACAAGAAGGCTCGGACGTGTCAGAATCCGAGGAGCTTGAGTATTTTGTTTTTTCGGGGTACTGCGGAACAGAGGGTAACGCGAATTACAACTATCTGAATAAACAGCTCGGCGGTGACGACAGTGGGAGTTCAAAGCGGAAATATCTGCTGAGGCGGATATTTATTTCCGGCGACGACCTCCGAAAAAGCTATCCGTTTTTTTACAGGCACAAAGCGCTGTATCCGCTGCTGCTAATTTACCGCCCGATAAAGGGTGCGGTCACACACCCAAAGGGAATAGCCGCAGAGTGCAAAAGATTAAAAGGCTTTAAGGTAAAAGAGTAAGGTTAAATTCTTCGGCAGGCTCAATAATTTAGCTGCACAAATTTCTTTTATAGAAAATAAAAACCAATATCAGAACAAAAAGCAACAGCGCGCAAACGG
>CACYQK010000235.1:0-2011 GCA_902776495.1 uncultured Ruminococcus sp.
GGGAACAGCTCCCGATGTGGTTATTCTTGACCCGCCGCGCAAGGGCTGCGGCGAAGAGCTTGTAAAGACAATCAGAAAAATGAATCCTAAGCGCGTGGTTTACGTTTCCTGCGACCCTGCCACCCTCGCAAGAGATTTAAAATACTTTGCGGAAAACGGCTACATAACGCAGGAAGTAACTCCGTGCGACATGTTCCCAAGAACAGCGCATTGCGAAACAGTCGTTCTTTTGACCGGAAAATAATGGATACAACGAACAGCGCGTGTTCCGCTCGGGGTATTTATAAAGAAAATTTTTCAAAAATATATAAAATTTATAGTGCTTTTGATAGCTTTATGTGATTTAATCAACGTAATAAGGATTTTCTTAGAGAAAACAAAGGAAAGAGGGATCACATGAAGCGCAAATCAAAAAAACTAATCAGTCTGGTAGTAGCGGCAATTGCCCTGGCTTCTTTCATGGCGCCGGGAGCAGCGGCGGCTGAAACCACGCTCAAGGGCGACGTAAACCGTGACGGTGCTGTCAACATCAAGGACGCAACCATCATTCAGAAGTATCTTGCAGGATTCACCGACGCGGAAAAGAAAGAATTTCTTAACAGCTTTATCGAGCGCGTTGATATCTACGAACAGGAACAGCCCGACGGACGATTCCTGAAACACATATACGCTCGATAATATTCGTCAGTATGTAGTAGGCATTGATGAGCCTGTTGAGCTGTCCGACGGAACAGCGCGTCCGCTAATCAACTTTGACAACGCGGCAACAACTCCGCTGCTTACCCCGATCAAGGAAGAAGTGGACAAGGAGCTTTTGATGTACGGCTCGATCGGACGCGGCTTCTCACAGAAATCCGACCATTCCACCGACGTTTACAACGGAGTCAGAGACAAGGTATTAAAATTCTTAAATGCGAAAGACCAAAACGAAACCTACACCTGCTTCTATTGCGGCAACACCACCGACGGTCTGAACAAGCTCGCTTCCGCGCTGATAGAGAGCGAGGACGACCTGGTGCTGACTACCAGAATGGAGCACCACGCCAACGATTTGAGCTGGAGAAACCGCTGTAAAACCGTTCTTTACGCTGAGGTTGACAAGCAGGGCAGAGTTATTTATGACGACATCGAAAAAATCCTCAAGGAGAACGACGGCAAGGTCAAGTATGTATCCGTTACCGCCGCTTCCAACGTAACGGGATATGTTACCGATGTTCACAGAGTTGCAAAGATGGCGCATAAATACGGCGCAAAAATCATTGTAGACGGCGCGCAGATAGTAGCGCACCGCAAGTTCTCAATGTTTGGCGATACACCCGAGGAAAACATCGACTTCTTTGTATTCTCCGGTCACAAGATGTATTCTCCCTACGGCGGCGGCGCGGTTGTAGGTCTTAAGGAGGAGCTGAACAAGCATATGCCCACCTTCTACGGCGGCGGTACGGTCAAAATCGTTTCCGACCACGAAGAAGCATACAAGGACGCTCCGGCAACCTATGAAGCAGGCTCACCCAACTATCCGTCAGTTGTCGGTCTTGGCAAGGCAATCGATATTCTCACCGAGATCGGTCTTGACAACATAGAAGCGCACGAAAAGGTACTGAACCGCAAGCTGATTGACGGCTTGAAAAAATATGATAAAGAATCGTACGATCATTATTCCATTATTTACGGAGATTCCGAAAACCTCGACGACAGAGTAGGCGTGGTTACATTCAACTTTGAAGGTCTTAACTCGTTCTACGTTGCCACAAGACTCAAGAGTCAGGGAGCAGTTGCAACACGCCGCGGACAGTTCTGTGCTCATACATATGTATGGCGTTTAATGGGCATTTCCGACGAGGAGGCAAAGAGCTTTGTCACCTGCACCGATATGAACACCCCGGGCATGATCAGAATCAGCTTCGGCGTTTATAACAACGAGGAAGAGGTTGATAAATTCCTGGAGATACTTGACGATATTTTGGCGACCGCCTGTAACGATCAGGAAAACTTTGACTACGGTATCATC
>CACYQK010000236.1:0-3274 GCA_902776495.1 uncultured Ruminococcus sp.
CCGCGAATTTTTCGAGGGAGGAGCGTAGCGAAGAGCGAGGAAAACTCGCAGCGACGCGGCTCACGCGGCAGTTCGTGCATATCTCCCCCGATAACGAAATCGCCGTCAAGGTCGGCAGCCGGCACGGAAAACCCGTCATCCTCAAAATCCGCGCAAGGGATTTTTAAAACGACGGCAACGAGCTGTACCAATCCTCAAACGGAGTGTGGCAGGCAAGATATGTTGCTCCCGAATACTATACAATTTGCTAAAACCAGAGGCTGCCGCAAAATCTTTCGATTTGCGACAGCCTCTTTTGACGGTATAGTTTTTTTATTTCTGCTGATAATCCGACCAATTACCCGCGGAATATCTGTGCTTTGTTTTCATTTTTCCGGGGTCGGTCGAGGGTTCGACAGACAGGTCTATTTTATAGACCTTGCCCATCAGATCGGCGCTGTATTTCAGGTCGGTAGTCTGATACGGCGTCTTGCCCTCGGCGACCGCTCTGTCGGTAACTCCCGAGTCAAAGATGATTCCCGTAACGCCAAAGGGCGCTACAACGCGGTAGATATCGCTTCCTTCTATCCGCTCCATCTCAAAGCCCGGCCACTCGGCATAATAATACGCGTCCTTGGTAACGCTGTTGAAGGACATTCCGCCCCACCAATAAGCGTAGACCTTATCCCATTTTGTCTCGCTGTTATCATAATAAACATACCCCGGCGTAAAGTCGTTTATGTCCATTCCCATTTCATCGAGGTATTCCTCAACGGGGTCTCGGGTGTCTTCGTATTGTACGGGAACTCCGCACTCGAGCGCAGAGACATTCTGTGTGAACGCAGCCTCCAAGAACTCGGGATATATGCTTCTCCAATACTCTATCAAATGTTCGCCGGGTTCGTATTTGCAGAACACGAGCTTATCCTTCGGGTACCCGCTTTCGATGAGCCTGTTGTTCATTTCCATTGTCACATCGCCGTTATCCGATGAGTATCCTCCGGCGTAGAAGTACAAAAACGGCGCGTTTTTCATATCCGTTTTATCTTTAAGAAATTCCTTCCATTCCTTTTCTGCGAACATATCAAAGGTGGGCGACATAACGCCGCCGGTGCCGAACTTATCGGGGTGCGCCAAAACCGTATAGAAGGTCTCGAGTCCGCCCAGCGAGGAACCCGCCAGAGAGGTATGCTCAGCGTCGGTGTAGACGTTGTAGCGGGGTGCGCCAAAACCGTATAGAAGGTCTCGAGTCCGCCCAGCGAGGAACCCGCCAGAGAGGTATGCTCAGCGTCGGTGTAGACGTTGTAGTTTTCCTCAACATAAGGCATAACGGTATCGCATAAAAAATCGGCAAAGGCGCTTCCGCGTTTATGGGTGAACTCGTCCGGGTCCATGTTCGGATCCCCACCCTCGGTATTGATATCTCCCAAATCGGGGATAAGCTCGTCGTTTCTGTATACGTCATTGTTGGTTATTCCGACGATTATCGCCTTGTTATCCGTGACGGACATCATACTTGTTACGCTTTCGCTGACGTTCCAGCACACAACGTCATTGTCCATTCCCTTGTCTACGCCCTTTGCCAGAATACTCTGACCGTCAAACATATAGATAACGGAATATTTATCATCCGACTTTTCGTCATAATCCTCGGGAGTCCAGATGTAGACCTTTTTATCCCTGCCGTCAAACTTGAACTCCTTCGTCTCAAGCTTTGGGTCATAGCTCGGCTTTGTGCCCGCGACATACGGAAGCGGGTTTTTCATATCTTCAAAATTCCAGCCGCTTACAAAGCTGTTGAAGGCTACGTCGAAACCTTCCTTTTCCCCGTTCTTGACCCGCACCAAATTATAAAGGTTAACGTCGGCTTCGCAACTGAAGATGGCGCAGGTGTCATCCTCGCCGCTTTTTGTCATTTTGACGTCAGCTGTTTTGCCGCTTCCGGTGCAGGAAAACACAACTGTCAGCTCGGTGAACTCCTTGGGAGCCCTGATATACAGCTTGTGGAGCTTTTCTGTCTTGACCTCTTGTGATTTGCGCAGGCTGTCATCATAGACGTGACGAGGCAAACGCACAACAGTCCTGCCAAAAAGTATTTGATTTTCATAAAATGCCCTCCTGTTTTGCTTACATACTTATTGTAAGGCATAAACAGCCGGATAACAAGAAACAGTCTATGGATTTATACAACGCCTCGTCTGATAATTAAACTGCGCGTTTAGAAAAACGGCTTTTTTCTGTTGTGCACACCGAAAAACGGATGCACATCATCCTTGGCGATCTCGTCGGCAAAGCAGATCAGCGGTAAAGCAAAGCCCTCCGGACAAATGGCATATGAGTACATCTCTCCCTCGGCTGTCGCTATCGTTGTACGCGTCGCAAGGTGACGGTCACAGATACGCTCCATATATTCCTCTACCCTCTTTTCGGAAAGCCGGGTGTGCTTGCTTATAAGCGAAGCGGCAACGGGCATGACCGGCAGCGAATATAGATAACAAATGATCTTTAGCGCGTTTTTATCCGCGAAAAGCTCAAATACCTTTTGGAGCGAATCAATGCTTTCAAGGTGCTGCAGCACGCCGCCCTCATCGGGGTCGCGCATCAGGAAAAAGTGCTGCGGCAGCGGCGAAACGCGGCTGAGCGCAATGCCTTCGTCGTGTATCAGCTTAGCGTAATGCTGATTCGTTTTGTCCAGTTCGGTAAATCCGCGGTTTACAAACAACTCGATCGCGGAGTCCTCGCCGAGCAAACCCACCTCGATCGCCCAACATATCTCAAAGGCGTAGCGGTAGGCTTCGTCCTTAGGCAGACTGCAGAGCTTTTTTGCAAGATCGACCGAGAGGTTCCGTTCCTCGCGTCCGTACAGGGCTTCTATACTTACGCCGAGCGACTGTGCGATAAGAGGAATGATCTCAGCGTCGGGCATACTTCCGCGTTCCCACTTTGAGACCGCCTGCGTTGTGACTCCGACCAGCTGCCCGAGCTTCTCCTGAGTATAACCTTTTTCGCTTCTGAATTTTTTGATTTGTTGTCCGAACACTTCCATAAATCAACCCTCCGTTGTATTCTGAATCCATTTTTAAGCGCCTCTGTTTGTTGTTATATATTTATGATAAACCTTTGAAGATTCTTCGTCAAGCCTTGAAGGTAGTATATGATTTTCGTTTTCTATTGATTGCAATAAAGGAAATTAACTTGACTACTCCTTCCGGTTTGAGTACAATATTTTCATGAGAGAAGATCACTCAATGACTTCATTATAAACAGAAGGGAAACTAATTATGAATTTAAATTT
>CACYQK010000237.1:0-808 GCA_902776495.1 uncultured Ruminococcus sp.
ATTCCTACCTTGTACTTTTTCACTGTGATTCCTCCGAATTTATACAAAATTTAAAAAAGCGGTTGCCTATTTCGAAAATATATATTATTATAGAAACGGCGACTGCCGAGGCGTCAGTACCGAGACGCGCTCAAGGTACTGATTACTCCAAATATACCTCACTCTATAATATACCATTTTACGCGCATATTGTCAATTATTTTGCCGCGTAATTGTATTTCAATATTTTAACTTTTTCGGAGATAACTATGAAAACAAGTGATTTTTACTATGAACTGCCAAAGGAACTTATCGCTCAGACTCCTGTTGAACCGCGCGACAGCTCTCGCCTGCTGGTGCTCGACAGAAAAACCGGCGATATCTCTCACGAGCATTTTTACAATATCATCGACCGCTTGAACGAAGGCGATCTGCTTGTTGCCAACGATTCGCGCGTGCTTCCGGCGAGGATTTACGGCGTTAAGGAAGAAACCGGCGCAAGGGTCGAGTTCCTTCTGTTGAAGCAGATCAGCGGCAACCGCTGGGAAACCCTCTGCAAGCCCGGCAAAAAGGCGCGCGAGGGCGCAAGGTTCAGCTTTGGCGACGGAATCCTCAGAGCCGAGGTCGCCGGGGTCAGGGACGACGGAAACAGAATCGTGGACTTCGACTGCGACGAAAATTTCTTTGCTACGCTCGATAAAATCGGTCAGATGCCTCTCCCTCCCTACATCACCGAGGAGCTGAAGGACAAGGAACGCTATCAGACGGTTTACAGCCACGAATTAGGCTCCGCTGCCGCTCCGACCGCCGGGCTGCATTTCACCGAGGA
>CACYQK010000237.1:822-2203 GCA_902776495.1 uncultured Ruminococcus sp.
TATGGACAGAATCCGCGCAAAGGGCGTTAATATCGCGTACGTCACTCTGCACGTCGGTCTCGGCACCTTCCGTCCCGTCAAGGTCGACGACGTGACAAATCACAAAATGCACAGCGAACACTACGAAATTCCCGAGGAAACAGCCGGGCTGATTCGCCGCACAAAGGAAAACGGCGGCAGAGTTATCGCCGTCGGCACAACCTCATGCCGCACCCTTGAGAGCGTGGCGACTCAGTTCGGAGAAATCAAGGCATGCGAGGGCTTTACGGATATTTTCATCTATCCCGGATACGAATTCAAGGTTCTCGACGGCTTGATCACGAATTTCCACCTCCCCGAAAGCACGCTGATCATGCTCGTCTCGGCATTTGCAGGCTACGACAAGATCATGAAGGCATATGAGACCGCGGTAAATGAGAGGTACAGATTTTTCTCGTTCGGCGATTGCATGTGTATTTTATAGACATAATCTGCGTATAATATATTGACAACTGTGATAAAACAGGATATAATAAAAACATAAATGAACAAGGAGTTGATACCGTGGCAAAAGTCAGCACAAACGTAAGCATAGACGCAGATATTAAAAAGCAGGCACAGGAGCTTTTCGCTGAACTGGGGATGGATTTATCGACAGCGATAAATATTTTTATTCGTCAGTCTTTGAGGCAACGCTCTATTCCGTTTGAAATCACTGCTGATGTCCCCAATGAAGAAACAAAAAGAGCTATTGAAAATGTCCGGAACGGTATCGGGCTAAGCAGAGGGTTCCATTCTGTTTCCGAATTAATGGAGGACTTGTATGCTGACGATTAAATACGAAACAACATTTAAGAAAGATTTCAAGCGTGTGGTTAAAAGAGGATATAATATTAAGTTGATGGAAACGGTTATCGAACTGCTTGCTAACGAACAACCTTTACCGCAAAAATACAAAGACCATTCGTTGTCGGGCGATTATTCTGATTGTCGTGAATGTCATATTACTCCCGATTGGCTATTAATTTACAGAATCAACAATAACGAGTTGATTCTATCATTGACAAGAACCGGCACTCACAGCGATTTATTCTAAGCGGCGTATCTAACTGCGCCGCTTTTTTACGGAGGTATTATGTATAAATTAATTAAAACCGAGGGAGCTGCGCGCAGAGGCGAGTTTGTCACTCCTCACGGGGTTGTTCAGACTCCCGCGTTTATGAACGTTGCCACCTGCGGCGCTATCAAAGGCGCGGTTTCGGCGCTCGATCTGAAAAACATCAAGTGTCAGGTTCAGCTTTGCAACAGCTATCACCTGCACCTGCGTCCCGGCGACGACAAGGTCCGTGAGCTGGGCGGTCTGCATAAATTCACGCGCTGGGACGGTCCTATCCTGACCGAC
>CACYQK010000238.1:0-2061 GCA_902776495.1 uncultured Ruminococcus sp.
GGATCTGGTCGAGCTGACTTATAACGACCTGTGCTTCGCGGTCGATAAGCTTTACGGCAGACCCGCTCAGGCTGAGATCGCGTCGATGCTCGAAGAAAAAAGCTTTGACGAAACGCTGGACGAGTACAACGACGATACCCGCCGGGCAAAAGAATTGCTTTTATCGGAAAACACGGTTGATTATGTTCTCGGAACGGCTTATCTCGGACAAATATTCTCCGACGGAGGTCATACGGCGATACATTACCCTGCGGTATTGTCGATTCTTACCCCCGGAACCGCTGTATATGATGAGTTAAACAGATTATTCAATGAAGAGGGTTTCCGTGACGCAAATGCGGTAAAATATGTGATGAGCAATCTCTTCTCCAGTCAGAGAGCCGCAGATATGTCAGAACTCAGAAGCGGTAAATACGCAAACTACGAGCTTGTCAACGCATGGGATGACAAGTCAGCGTCAAAGCTTTATGTTGCGGGAGATACAGCTGTTTTCGCCTTTGATTCGTTTATTAACGAGGCAGTTTATCATTTCAAATGGTCTCTTGACTACGCTAAGGAAAAGGGCATTAAGCGTTTTGTGATAGACCTGTCCTGCAACAGCGGCGGCAACGTGGCAGTCGTTATGTATATCATGGCTATGATCACCAACAAAGACCAAGACAGCTATGTTGCCTCATACAGAAAGCTTCAGACGCTTACAGGCAACATCGTAAGAATCGATCACGATATTGATTTGAATTTAGACGGGGAGATCAACGACCTCGACAAGAGCGTATATTATGATTTTGAGTATGCTTTTATCACAACCAATATCTCGTATTCCTGCGGCAATCTGCTTCCCTGCCTCGCAAAAGACGCGGGCTTCCCGATACTCGGCGAAAGAAGCGGAGGCGGAGCCTGCTCGCTTTTGATCGCCTATACTCCCGAGACGTTAAGTTCATCACCAAGGACAACAAGGACGTTGATAACGGCGCAGAGCTTGACTTTGATCTTACAAAGCGCGTTACCGATGACGAGGGGAATGAATCTATCAATTATTCCGGTCTTTATGATTTGGAGGATATCAGCCGCAAGATCGACGCCCTTTATAACGGACCGGTATTCGGCGATGTTGACGGCGACGGCAAAGTGACTATAGCCGACGCGACGCTGATCCAAAAGGCGGCGATCGACCTTGTCAGCTTTACCAACCTGCAAAAGCAGCTTGCCGATGTCAACGGCGACGGCACGGTCTCCGTTTCTGACGCCACCTGTATTCAGAAATACTTAGCCAAATATACGACCGGCTGCGGCAAAACGGGCGAAGCAATGAGTTAGGCGGTCGATCGCTGTCGCCGGGACTACTGAAACGATGACCGGGAGCCGGCGCCGATCGAATATGAAAAGCGAAAAACCACCTCTGACGGCGGAAACTATTAATATTACATAAAACTTTTATAATATTATAATATTATAATTTTTAAGGACTCAATATGTTTGGAATCGATATTAAATATATTCTTGCGGCAATCTTTGTGATTGTGATAGCTGTTGTTTTCGTGATCACGTTCTTGCGTAACCGCCGGATCCGAAAAGACGGTATCAAAGCCGACGCTGTTGTATCCAGAATAGAGGAACACGATCATCCGGACAGCGACGGAGGTTTTTCCACTACTTATTCTTATTACGTTACATATGAAGATCAGGACGGGAATAAACACGAAGCGATTCTGAGTAAGGTCATGCAATCGGGTTACCGTGTCGGCGATGAGCTAAGTATTCAATACTTGCCGGAAAAGCCTCAGTATGCCTATCCGATCAAAAAGTCATAAAGCTCAGATAAGGATTCTCAGTAACACGGATACTTTGAATAATAATATTATATAGGAGATGATCTGTCTGATTTGTGTACAAAACTACACCAAGAAGTACGGTGATAAAACTGTTGTGAACGATATCTCGTTCACCGCGAAGGACGGCGCGATCACCGGATTTATCGGCCACAACGGAGCCGGTAAATCAACAACGATCAAAGCGATCACGGGCGTTATACGCCCGACAAGCGGTTCCATTACGATCAAC
>CACYQK010000239.1:0-2496 GCA_902776495.1 uncultured Ruminococcus sp.
GTGGAGGACGAGGCGGCCATGGTGCGCCGGGCCAAGGACTACAAGGCCGGCTTCGTCACCAGCGACTCCAACCTCAGCCCCGATTCCACGCTGGCGGATGTGCTGGCTCTCAAGGAGCGCACCGGCCACTCCACCGTGGCCGTGACCGATGACGGCGGCTATTTTATGGACAGTCCTTCTTTGGAATTCTCCGTCAACAAGAGCTGCGATGATCTCGATATGACAAACGAATTCATGCGCTTCCTCATCACAAAAGAAACGCTTAACGAAATGGCTTCCGCGAAGCGTTTGGTAACGCCTACCATGGATCTGTCCTTTGACGCGGTTTACGCCCCCTTCGGTCAGGTGCCTGCGGAGCGTGTCATCTCCCCGGAAATGCTGGGCATCAAGGATCCGCTCACGGTGCAGATCCGCGTCGCCGCGTTCAAGGTCGGAACCGGTGAGCTCACGGTCGACGAAGCCGTTGCCAAGTACGGAAGCTTTGAATAACCTACCGTGTGAAAATAGCAGTATCAACACAGTGCCGCAGTCGATCGTGACTGCGGCGCTGTGTTGTCTGACAGTTTTTCAAAAAAACACATATTTCGACTGTTGCAATGGTGCGAATTGTATGGTATGATACTTTTGGATATATATGAACAGTTTAATCACAGAAGAGTAAAATAAAAAGGACAAAACGCACAAAAAGCGGATTTCTCCGCAATTTTGTCTTGCTTTTTCATGCTGCTGTTCATCAAACAAACCCAGTTCAAATCATTTTTAGGAGGAATCATCTGATGACGATCACAAAAACACAGGAAGGCACCAAGCTCACGGTTGCCATCGAAGGCGAATTGAACACCAACACCGCTCCCGATCTGGAAAAGGAATTTGAAACCTGTCTTGACGGGATCACGTCGCTGGTCATCGACGCTCAAAACATGGAATACATCTCCAGCGCCGGTCTGCGCGCATTGTTCGGCGCTGCCGAGGTCATGCAGGAAAACGGCGACATGTGCGTGATCAACTCGAGCGAAGAAGTCAAGAATGTTTTTGAAGTAACAGGCTTCGTGGATATTATCGTATTATCGACGTAAAATGAAAAGCTTGGAGATACCTGCCGAAAAAACAAGGCTGATCGAGGTGATCAGCTTTGTACTCGATTATGCCAAGAATCTCGGCTTTGAGAAAAAGGAACTGTTTCAGTTAAAGCTTTGTACCGAGGAGATTTTTGTCAACGTCGCAAGCTATGCGTATGGAGCCGATACGGGCATGATCACCATCGTTGCAGATGGGTGTGAAGCCCCTTTGACGATCACGTTGTCGTTTATCGACAGCGGCATACCCTTTGACCCGCTGGCTAAGCCCGATCCTGCCAAAAAACGTCCCTTGTCACAGGCAAAAAGGGGAGGACTCGGGATCTTTCTCACCAAGAAGTTTACTTGTCGCAAGCAAAAAGGGGAGGACTCGGGATCTTTCTCACCAAGAAGTTCATGGACGAGGTAAGCTACGCCTATCAGGACGGGAAAAACATCTTGACGATCCGAAAAAACCATTTTACCGACGGAGAGCAGCCATGAGTAAAGCACCGAAGAAAAAGAGAAGAAAAAAACTGGCGACCAAGGCGATACTCGGTTTGATTTTCGTACTCACCTTCATCGTCATTTTCGTCTGTATCGGTATCACTTGGCGCTACATCAAGGTCTTTGACGACAGTTATTACGGAACTGCCTTTGCGCTGACTCACACGGCGTCCAAGTATATCGACGGCGAAAAGACGATCGGGTACGCCAAGACCGGAAAAACAGACGCGTACTATCAGCAGGTGCAGGATTTTCTGAAGCTGCTGCAATCGGAAGGCGCTCTGGGACGCATGTATGTTTTCGTGCCGTCGGGGAATGAGCGCGTGACCGTATGGGATACCGACAGCGCCGACGGGAAAGCGCTGGGCGTTCGTCAGACGTTTGAGGGAGAATTCAAGGAAACTGCCATGAGATCCTTTTCCGATGATTCCGAGACCAGCGGTTACGTCGACGATTATGACAATGAAAAGATGGTCGTTACGGCGTTTGCTCCGGTTCGTGACAAAAGCGGTCAACCGATCGCGATCGTCGCCACCGAATTCGAGGGCGAAAGCATCATATTAAAGATCGTGGATTTCAACCTTGCCACGCTGGTGATCGTGCTCGTGTCCAGTATCATCCCGATCATTATTTTTTACAGAAAGACCAAGAAAGGCGTGCTGATGCCGATCAAACAGCTGAATTCCGCCGCGAAGGAAATGGTCGGAGATCTGGAGTCGGAGAAGCTCGTTTCACCGGATATCCATACCGGCGACGAGATCGAGGAGCTTTCCGATTCGTTTGAGCAGATGAACGTGGAGCTGCGCGATTATATCGGACAGCTCAGATTGGCGACCGCCGAAAAAGAACGTATCGGCGCGGAACTGAATATGGCGAAGGGTATCCAGGAGGCGCAGCTTCCGAGCACTTTCCCGGCTTTCCCCGACAGGAAGGA
>CACYQK010000240.1:0-2567 GCA_902776495.1 uncultured Ruminococcus sp.
AACCGATTTGATCTGGGCGTTGTCGTCAAATTCATCATCGGGCAAAAACGAAAGATAAAGTATGAGCAGCTGAATAAACCGGATATCCTCTGCGAAAATACCGGAACGCGTCAGAGGATTGACGTCAAGCACACGCAGCTCAACGTGATTTGCTCCCTTTTGAAGCAAAGCGTCAAGGCTGTTCTCGCCGCGCGGCTTTACGCGAACCGGATAATAGAGCTCGGACAATGCCCGCAAATTGCCGCTGTCTATGTATTTGTCAATACTTTTTACATAGCTATTAAGATCAGTGTAATCAAGGATCGGCGTAAAATCATTCCAGTAGCCCTTTTCCGAGCAGCGGATCGAGGAATAGACGTTGCTTTCTACGCCGATAGAAGGGTCGGCAACAGGACTCGCGGCGGTAAGGAAAACAACGAGCCATGAATACTGCGTCAGGCGCTTTGCGAGGCGAAGATAAACGCCGTTGCGAAACTCGTCAAAGTCCGAATAATTACCATATAAATACGCAGTTTTAAGCAGTTGATTTGAGAATGAATAGTTTAGGTGAATGCCGGAAAACAGCATTTTCTTTTTTCCGTATTTTTCAGCGAGGTAATAGCGGTACTCCGACTTGCTCTTCAGCTTTCCTCCGAACTGAGCGACAGGTATCTCATCCTCCGAGCTGATTTTCGGCGGATTTGAAAAAGGCCAGATCAGCTCGTTGTTTCCGCTTATCCTCTCATCTATTTCATCAAGTATCTGATTAAGCTGTCGATTAATACCGTCGGGGCAGTAGAAAACATCGCCGATGATCTCGATTTGGTTCTCGCAAAAGTCGCGGTCGATATGAGGATCGTCGACAAACGGATGCTTTGACTGCGCAAGAGTACCGTCGGAATTTACGCGCAGGCTCTCCCTTTCGATGCCGAATTCCGCTTTTTTCAGCAGATTTCTTATATTTGAATTGTTGAGATCGAAAAGCATTGTTTTCCCTCCGAACAAACGTAATTGACTATTGGCATAGTAGGTTAATTATACGACACCAAATAAAGGCTGTCAAGACAAATTGAAAAAAAGCCGGCGCAGTCTGTTTTGAATGCGCCNNNGTAATTGACTATTGGCATAGTAGGTTAATTATACGACACCAAATAAAGGCTGTCAAGACAAATTGAAAAAAAGCCGGCGCAGTCTGTTTTGAATGCGCCGGCAAATGATATTTAAAGCAACTTATACTGCCGCGAAGCCGTTTTCGAGATCGGCGATGATGTCGTCGATGTGCTCCGTGCCGATCGAGAGGCGGATGGTGTTCTGGTGGATTCCCGCCGCGTCAAGCTCCTCGTCGGTGAGCTGCGAGTGAGTGGTGGTGGCAGGATGGATAACGAGCGACTTAACGTCAGCTACGTTGGCGAGGAGTGAGAAGATTTTCAATCCGTCGATGAAACGGAAGGCCTCTTCCTTGCCGCCCTTGATATCAAACGTAAAGATTGAACCGCCGCCGTTGGGGAAGTATTTTTTATACAGCTTGTGGTCGGGATGACCGTGAAGCGAGGGATGATAAACGTTTTCCACAAGCGGATGATTCTTTAAGTATTTGATGACCTTTTGGGTGTTCTCAACGTGGCGTTCAAGTCTGAGCGAGAGCGTCTCGGTTCCCTGAAGGAGCAGGAAAGCGGCAAAGGGAGAGATCGTCGCGCCGGTATCTCTGAGCAGGATCGCGCGGATATATACCGCGAAAGCGGCTTTACCTGCGGCGTCGGTGAATTTTACGCCGTGATAGCTGGGGTTGGGCTCGGAAATCCACGGATATCTGCCCGAGGCAGCCCAGTCAAATGTGCCGCCGTCTACGATAACGCCGCCGAGGGTCGTACCGTGACCGCCGATGAATTTTGTCGCGGAATGAACGACGATGTCAGCGCCGTGCTCGATGGGTCTGATGAGGTAAGGTGTGCCGAAGGTGTTGTCGATGACGAGCGGCAAGCCGTGCGCGTGAGCGATCTCGGCGAGAGCGTCGATATCGGGAATATCGCTGTTGGGATTGCCGAGGGTCTCGATGTAGATCGCCTTGGTGTTCGGCTGTATCGCCGCGGTGACCTCCTCCAAATTGTGAATGTCAACGAAGGTCGTGTCGATGCCGTAGAGCGGCAATGTATGCGCCAGCAGGTTAGCCGAACCTCCGTAGATAGTTTTCTGAGCTGTGATCGCAGCCGCGCCGGAAGCGAGAGCCAATCCTGCTACGCCGCCCTCGAGAGCAGCGATCCTCTCCTCAAAAACGCCCTGTGTGGAGTTTGTAAGTCTGCCGTAGATGTTGCCTGCGTCCGCAAGTCCGAAACGGTCAGCGGCGTGCTGGGCGTTATGGAATACATATGATGTGGTAGCGTAAATCGGAACGGCACGCGCGTCGCTTGCCGGGTCTGCCTGTTCCTGTCCTACGTGAAGCTGTTTGGTTTCAAATCTATATTCTGACATGGTCAATACCTCTTTCTTTTATTTGATAATGATATGATAAACCGTGAAAGTAATTACCTGCACATTCGTTTGGATAATTTCGTCATGGATTTTGTCTCCTTTTCTTTCGTTGGCTCAAT